>NZ_JBHIMN010000001.1:0-333244 GCF_042194155.1 Bartonella sp. MR63HLJHH | reverse complement strand
ATTTGTCACATTCGTTAAATGATCATTCACATTCTTTACATTTGCATCAAGACCACTCAAAGCGTCACCAACATTTTCAAAGGTTTTCTGAACCACCTTACCATTCGCAGAAACTGTAGATAAATTATATTTGGGTCCTTTAAAGGCACCATTCTCGAATGAGGCATCACCACCAAAGTAGTTTGCTATATCTTGAGAGATTTGATTAATTTGGTTCCCATTGATTGCATCATGTGAATTTTCAGCAATTTTGCCATCTTTAACATTAAGGAGAGCTACTGGTCCTTGACTCTTATTGCCGCCCAAAGACACACTGTTATAATTGACAGTGCCATCTGCATTTTTATCATAGAGAACTGCAAAGCTATTTGCTTCTTTAATGACCTTAATACTGTCCGTGATATCTGCAATTTCACCATCAAGTTGTTTTTTATTAACAGCTTCATCATCCTTAACTGCTTCTTTCACACCGGAAATTGTACGAGCATCACCTGATTTGTTTGCAATATTAATCTCTGTGCCTTCTATTTCCTTACCGATAGTAATACGATTTGTCTCTTCTTCTCGCTTAACAAGGCTATTGCTTTTTATGGTGTCAACAACATCTGCAATCTGACCATCGAGCTGTTGTTTATTAACAGCGTCGTTATTGTTTACTGCAGCCTTCACACCGGAAATTATCCTATCTTCACCCGATTTGTTTGCAACATTGATTTCAGAACCACCTGTTGCTATACCAATGGTGATACGACCCGCTTCTCCATTATCTTGCTTGACAAGACTATTTCCTGCTATTTGATTTTTTATCTCTTGTAGCTGCGCAAAATTCACCGCATCATCAGGTTCTTCCCCAGCTGCCACTCCTGTAATCTGTTTATTGCCAGCATCAATACCATCCACAGTTATTCTAGCCCCATCAGCAAATATAATGCCATCATTACTCATAGAGCTTCTTCCAGCGGTAACTCGCTCCACTGTAATATTATCTGCTAGATCAAATTTTACATTATTGTCTTCCGTACCTTTTGTAATCTTAAGGTTATCACTTGCCGCTGACAAATCTACAGTATCTTTTATACCAACTTTTGTAGCATCTTCACCTCCAACAGACAAATTCCAACCTTTGTCGACGTAAATTTCTAACGCTTGTAGCTGTGCAACATTAACGGCATCATACAATTCAGTACCAGCTGCCACTCCTACAATCTGGCGCGTTTTTTCTGATTTAACATCACCAACACTTACTGCAGCTAGCGTACTTTTCCATGCAAAGTTTTCAGACTGTGTAGGACCTTTAGCTAAAGAACTATAACCATGCTTTCCAGCAGCAACATAAGCTACAGACTCGCTTCCAAGAGCAACACCCTCACGCTCAGTCGCTCTTGCATCTAAACCAATCGCTATCGAAAGATCTGTTTGAGCTTGAGCACCATAACCTATAGAAATTGCTTGTTTTCCATCTGCAAGTGATTTGTTACCGAATGCAATACTATCAACGCCTTTTGCTTTTGCAAGCCCACCAATAGCAATCGTATTGCTTGCTACTGCTTCAGACGCAACCCCTATAGCAATACTTGCTTGTTCACCTGCAAGTGCACCAATACCAAAGGCTTGTGCTCCCCCACGCTTTGCAGTCGCACCCGCTCCAAATGCTGTTGAATAATGCCCCATTGCGGAAGATCCACACCCAGTTGCAAAAGAAAACACACCATAAGCTTCAGGCAGAACATTTGAAAGACCACCGGTTTCTTTTCCCATATACCCCCCAGTAACGGTCAGACCATCACCAGCCCAAGTAAGCTGACCAAGCCCCCAGTTAAAAGGACGCTTGCCATTAATCTCTTTATTCATAGAAACTCTTTCATATAGTTCCTCTGCAGTGATTTGTTTATCAGTACCTTGATTGTTTCCACCACGATCAATAACATTATACACACCACAGTTATCATCATCGCCAGCTAATACAATACTGCCATGGCTAGCGTATTTATAAGACACGCTAGGACTACTTGTACTTTGAACTTTATCACCTGTTATCGCAAGATTTGCAGCAACCACAGGAGAAACACTCGACAAGAGCGCCGCTATAACTGTTCCCAATGAAACCCCTTTAATCGAATTTGGTGTTGAATATTTTTTCATAATACCCCCTTCATAATAACAGATAAAAAACACAAAAAAGGTATGCTCTAGAGCTTTCTTATTTCCCTTGCGTGTTCCTACTTTTACAGCGTGTTTCAGAACATAAATAAAATTAAGACATAAGCTGTTGTTTCTACAGTGTCTTAGAGGGTACTTAGGGGCAAGTTCGTGAAAGTCAATTTGAGGAAGGTAAAAAAATACTTAATATTAGAATGGATCTCATTTTTCTATCAAAGGTTGTACGTCGTTTTTAGCTTTGACCTCTTTGAAAAAGGTATAATTTTTGTACCTATTGATCATCAATTTAGGCAACAGTTTATTTTTCGTGAATAAGATTTTTTATTTCATTAGAGGATTTATGAAAGCTTTTTACTAAAATGCCCCTGCTTTGATGAGGCAGGAGCAAGGAGCATATTTAAAAAAGTTTTTTGCTTATCAGTTCAGTATTAAATTAAGCCCAACACCTACCACCCCAATGACCACCAGAACTCGTTGCGGAGAGATTGGAGCAAATCTTTCCATCTTCTGACATATAACCAGCGCCAATAGCAAATGCGGATTGACTGCGCCATAAACCACCACCAAATGATAGACTGATTTTTCCAAGAGTATCATCATAACTTAAATTAGACACTGCCAAATCTATGGCTGCGGCTTGTCTTGCTTCTTTTCAGATATCCTCAACAGTATAACTTAACGCTGCAAACTTTATTTCTGTATACGAATGAACCTCTTTAACACCCTCCTTTACAATATTAGACACTTTCTCATCCGTATATTCTTTTACTTTATCGAGAATCATATCTGTCTGCTTTTTCGTATAATCATGTAACTGATCACCATTTACGGCTTCTATCAAGCCTTTTTCAATCCTACCAGCAGCTACATTATCTGTGATAACTGGATCACTCTCATCTTCACTGACTAAGGTTACTTTATTGAATGCTTGAACTTTAAACTCAGGCGCTATCCATTTACCTTTCTTACCATAGCTTGCTCCACCACCGAAATATGCTGCAAATTGATTTTTCAATGAATAAATCTGGTTCCCTGTTATGGCTTCTGTCGAGCCTTCTGAAATATCTCCATCCAAAAGATGCGTTATCTTGCTGTTATTTTTTTTCGTCTTTTCCATGCCGAGCCACAAATGCCCCTGCTTCATTACTCCATAACAAAGCATTTTGCTCGATGTTGCCAGAAATTTCATTAGGAAGCTTCGCGAAAACACTATTTATGCCAGCAAAAGCTGCTGCAATATTATCATAGCTGTTCTCTTCAAAGGTTCCATCATCTTTGAAAACTTTCAGCTTGGAACTTGGTGCTGTCCATTCTTCATTCTCATATCTAGCACCACCGCCAAAATATTTTGCAAGCGTTTGATTTAGTGAATAAAGCTTTCCACCCCGTCACAGCATCCGTGGAACTCTTTGTAATAGCTCCTGCCGAAAGGGATGTGATCTTGCTGTTTTCTTGCTTCTCTCCATGTTTTGCAACAAAAGCTTGATCCTTTGTGCTCCATGATAAAGAATCCTACACCCCCCCCTCAGAGACTTCTTTAATACGATTATTTATATTCTTGATATTGTGATCAAGACCTGTGAAATAAGTTAGAGTGGCTATATGATTTCTCTCTTACCGTACCTTTTTCATCAATCTGATGATAATTTATAAGTGGGAGCTGTAAAAATACCGTCGCTAAAATATGCTCCACTACCTAAAGATTTCGCAACTTTATCACCCAATGAATAAAGCTGACTACCATTGACAACATCAGTGGAATTTTCCGTAACTTTATTTGCTACAGTATGAAGTGCAGCGGGAACTGTAGTTTTTCCAAAAGTCACACCTTCATAATTAATAGTGCCCTATTAATAGTGCCATTTTCATTATTTGCTTTATCATAATGAACAACAGCAGAATTATTAGCAAGTTTCTCTAAACTTTCTTCAAGCTGTTTTTTTATTAACAGCATCATTGATGCTTTATCTCTCTCTGCTTTCTTAACACAAGAAATTATCCGTAATTTATCACTTTTATTCGCAATATCGATTTATCACCATCTATATCCTTACCAATGGTAATGTGTTTCATTGCTGTATCCTGTTTTACAAAAATACTCACTGCACCAGTATTGCGAGTTCCTTCTGCAATATTTGTTACTTTTTTACTTGCCGCATTAATACTACCAGTAGTTATTTGTGGGCCATCAGTAATTACTAAGCCTGTTGCATCTACTTTTGTTTTCTCTCCTAATGTTATGCTTTTTAATGCTATATCATTGGCCAAACCAAATATGAGCTTATTTTCATTGTCCTTATCTCTTTTAACCCTGAAGTTACTTCCTCCGGATGAAAATTTATTGTACTATCTAGCATCCACATCTTTAGCTGCCTCACCAGCAATAGACAGTTTCCAACCTTTTTTCTTACGACTTCTTCTAAATCCTGCAACTATCTAAGGTTCACTGCATCGGCAGGTTTGCTACCAGCTTCTACGCCTATAATTTGGCGCGTTATGTTCTTACTAGGAACACCAATACTCTCTTGCACTTTTCGTACTTTTCTATTGAGATTCGGTGTTTTTGGCCGGTCCTTGCAGAAGAGACGTATCCTCAAAAAACGCCAGCAGCTCTACTAGGCACAGAGTTGTTCCTGATAGCAACACCCGCCCATCATCAACCGTCACGTTAGAATAGGAACCTAAAACGATACGTCCAACCCCATTTGCTTTTGAATAGAAGCCTATAAAATAGCTTCTTGAGCAAATGTATATGCACCCAAGAGCAATCGAACCATACCCTAGGGCTTTAGAAACGGCTCCTACAGCTATTGAATAATCACTCTTTGCAGTTGTATAATTATATCTCCATATCCGCTCTTCTTATTATATTCACCACCTATTGCGACACTGCTTTTCCCCAAAGCATGAGCCATATTGCCTACAGCAACGCTCCATTCTTTTTCCGCTTGCGTTCCACTACCTAAAGCAATACTTGTGTTTGGAGTACGTTGCATACCTGTAGATCGTTGCATTCTTGTAATGAAATCATGTCGCAAGGTGTCAGATCCATCGATAATCCTTGCATCTTCGTTGTTTTCAGCACTTATTGTAATTGTAGAGTTATTGTTCATCACCAATTGCAGACCGGTAAGAAATCTCTTACTAAAACCATCCTTACTCTTAATAGAAAGCGTATTGACGAAAAAATTGATATAGCCACTATCATCTGTAGAATCATCCACTATTGGTGCCATTGCTGTGCTGTATTAAGTGCTGTTAAATAACTTGCTTTTAATAAATCAAAACCTTTTGAGAGAGCCACAATGCTGTTAGAGTTAGCATACGCAGAAAGAAGTATTTTTCCTTGAGAATAGCTCTTTGCAGCTTTTGCCATGGCTTTAAGCAGCTGTTCTATTATGTCAATTTTTTTCGCCAAAACAGGAATAGCATTCGATAAAAAAAACAACTATCACAACACCCAATGAAAACGTTGCTACAAACAACCGATAAAATAAACGCCGAAAACTTGAGCTATTTCCCTTGAATATGATTCAATAATTTTTTCATAACAACCCCTCGATAAAAACCATGCCAAAAACATAAAAAAGACATATTTTGAATTGTAAGAATTTGCACTATTTGCTTTTTATACTCGTAATTAAGTTAAAACAATTTGGAGAAATTAAAATTTTACTATGAAGCTACAAAAAAGGAAACTGATTAAAAAACATAATATTTTTAACTATTCTATTTTTAAGATAATTTGTCATTTAAACAACAAGACTTTCAATGAAAAATTATAACGATACCAATATAAAGCATACGTTTAACACTACACGAAAATAAAAGCTAAAACTGTCTCTTTTTAATAAAGGGTATATTCGTATTTATATTGTTTTAGGCACTTTAATAAATCAAAATAACAGGATAGAGCAGTAACCTCATTACCTAATTATCAAAAAATAGCAATCAATTTTTTGAATCTTTACCACTAAGGTCTTTTATTCTCAAAAAAAGTTGTAATAGGCTTTTTATATAATTACGGGAGTTCTGTACATTTAGAATAGCTTTAAAGGGCTCTGAAAGAAGATAAAAAAAATTGCCCTTTTCTTAAATAAGAAAAAGGCAAATCAATTTTATGGATTCAGTCGTTTATTAGTTGAGTATCACATTAACCCCTGCACTTATACCCCAGTGACCTCCAGAAGTGGTAATTGACAAGTTGGAACCAATATCACCGTTCTCTGAAGTATAACCAGCCCCAACAGCAAACGCGGATTGACTACGCCATAAACCACTACCAAATGCGAGTGTTAATTTTCCAGGAATATCACTATAGCGTAAACCAGCTACCGCTAAACCAACAGCTGCTGCTTGTCTTGCCTCTTTTCGAACATCCTCAACAGCATAACTTAATGTCGAAAACTTCATATCCGTGTATGAATTAGCCTCATTAACTCCATCTTTTACAAGATGAGAAATTTTCTCATCCGTATACTTATTGGCATCTTCAAGAACCGTCTTCATCTGCTGTTCTGTGTAATCATGCAACTGACCTCCATTAACAGCTTCTTTCGAATCCTTTTCAATCTTTCCATCCGCTACATTGTCTATTAATACTGGAGAACTGTCATCTCCACCAACTAATGTAACTTGATTGATCTTTTCACCTGTTTTTTTATCTCTATCATATTGTACAGATCCCTCCGTAACTTTAGTTTCAATATCCTTAACCTGATCTGTAATCATCTGCTGAGTTTCCCAAAGCTGACCGCCATTAACTGCTTCTTTGGAATCTTTGTCTACCTTACCGTCCTCTACATTGATAATCTTACTGGGGCTCTTAACGCCCTGATCATCAGCGTGAGAGGCATCATAGCTTCCTTTTTCTTCATTCCAATTCAGACCATTCGAAGAGGCATCCTTTTCAACTTCTTTTATACGATCGTTGATAGTGCTCATGCTGTCATTAACAACATCAAATGCTTCAGAGACATTATTACGCTCCTCTTTATCACCTTTCGTACCATCCTTATTAAAGACCTGAACGTAGAATTTGGGTCCTTGCCAGTTTCCTTCCTTATCATAACCAGCTCCTCCACCAAAATATGAGGCAAAGCTCTGTTGAAGAGTATAAATCTGACCTCCATTAATCGCATCACTCGAGCCTGATGCTATAGAACCAGCCGCAAGTGATGTGATTTTGCTAGCTTTTCTGTCATCCCCTTCCCCATGCAGAGCTACAAAAGCTTTGTCACCATCGCTCCAAGATAAAGAATCTTGTGCAACTCCTTCTGAGACCTCCTTAATACGATCGTTAACATTCTTGATATTCTCATCAAGTCCTTTAAAGGCAGAACCAACATCGGTATGCGGTTTATCTGTTACTTCACCATCTTTATCAATACTGGATAAATTATAAGTTGGCCCTTTAAAAGCACCATCCTTAAATTCAGCATCTCCACCCAAGAATTTTGCTACATCCGTTGAAAGGATGTAAACCTGTCCTCCATTGATAACATCCGTTGAGTTTTCCGCAATCGATCCTGCGGATACATTATGCAGTGCAACAGGTTTAGCATCCTTCCCTTTACCAAAAGTTACATTTGTATAATCAATTTGATCATCTGTTGTTTTATCGTAAAGAACAACAGAGGAACTATCAGACAGAAGGGTATCAGAAAGATCCTTCAAACCTTTATCAAGCTGTCCCTTGTTAACCGCTTCATTGTCTTTTTCTGCCGCCTTCACACCAGAAAGGGTTCGATCCTTACCACTCTTGTTTGCGATATTGATTTCATTTCCTTCTACTCCTTTACCAATGTTGATAACATCTTCATTTTTCGTAACAAGAAGATTACTGATTACATCGCTGATCACATTTTGAATCTTTGTGAAAAGTTTACCCACACCTGAAAATGCATCTGATACATTTTTATAGCTTGATTCAGCTTCAGTGCCATCATCATTGATAGTTTTGAGCTTAAAATCAGGAACATTCAATTCCCCATCCTTATATTCAGCGTCATTAGAAAAATATTTTGCAACCTTATCGCCCAATGAATAAAGTTGAGAACCATTTACTGCATCCGTCGATTCTTTCGTAATATCTCCTATAGCAAGTGATGTGATTTTACTGGCTTTTCTGTTATCCCCTTCCCCATGCAAAGCGACAAAAGCTTTGTCACCATCGCTCCAAGATAAAGAATCTTGTGCAACTCCTTCTGAGACTTCCTTAATGCGAGCATTCACATTCTTGATATTATCATCAAGTCCTTTAAAAGCAGAACCAATATCGGTATGCGGTTTATCTGTTACTTCACCTTTTTCATCAATATTCGATAAATTATAAGTTGGCCCTTTAAAGTTTTTTCCATCAAAGGATACATCTCCACCTAAAATTTTTGATAAATCCGAAGCTATGGTATTAATCTGACCACCCGTGATTGCATCATGTGAATCCTTGGAAATCTTACCATCAGCAACATTATGGAGACCTACAGCTATCTTATCTTTAGCTTTTCCTAAAGTCACACTACTATAATTAGTTTTACCATCTGAATCTTTATCATAATGAACAACTGCTGATTCATCAGACTGAAGACTGTTCGAAAGATCTTTCAAGCCTTTATCAAGCTGTCCTTTGTTAACGGCTTCATTGTTTTTCGTCGCGTCCTTTACACCAGAAAGAGTCCGATCCGCACCAGCCTTATTGGCAATATTGATTTCACTGCCTTCTACTGCAGCTCCAATAGTGAGACGATGCGTTGTTTTGTCTTGCTGAACAAAGCTTTCGCTTTCTACTTTGTTAATCACATTATTAACCTGTTCAGTCAATTTATTCTGAACATTCGTGATAGAACTACCAACTCCAGCAAAAGCAGATGCTACATCAGGATAATCCTTATCTTCAGGGCTGCCATCTTCCTTGATTGTTTTTACCTTGAATGTAGGAGCGGTCCATTTCCCATCCGCATAGACAGCACCACCACCGAAATACGAAGCACCCCCTGTGCCCAATGTATGAAGCTGTGAGCCATTTACTGCGTCTGTTGAAGTTCCACTGATTGCCCCGCCAAGTAGACCGGAAAGTTTCCGCCCTTCATTACTTTTGTTCAAAATACTGATTTCGCTACCACCAGTTTCCATACCAACAGTGATAAGACCCGTTCCTCCATCACGGAGACTACGCGCTAAAGTCTTCTTTGCTACTTGCTTAACAAGAATACTGTCTCTTACATTAGCAATTTCAGTATTTGTTGCCAAAAGTTGTGAACCATTGACAGCTTCGGTTGATTCTGCTGTGAGTGCGCCACTTTGAATGCCTGCTATCTTCTTACTACCAGCATCAATACCACCCGTTGTTATTTTCGGACCTCCAGTAATTACTAGACCTGTTGCGTCTAGGGTATTTGTGCCGGCCTTTACGCTCGTTAATGCAACATCTTGAGCCAGATCAAATTTTAGCTTATTGTCTTTATCACCTTTTGTAATTTTAAAATTTTTACTTCCAGTTGAAAAATCTACCGTATCATCTATGCTAACGGCTTTGGTATTTTTATCATCAACAGAAAGTTTCCAACCTTTACCTGCGTACGCTCTTAGTGCTTTTAGCTGCGCAATGTTGACGGCATCAGTATCTGCATAACCCGCTGCCACACCTGTAAGCTGTCGTGTTATCTTATTCGGAGTATCACCAACACTAAAAGCTCCTTGAGTGCTCTTCCATATCACACCATCATCTGTTGACTTGCTACCTATGGAAGGATCATAGCCAACAGTGGACGCTGGGTTACGAGAAACAGATTGATAACCCACAGCAACACCACCAGGAACAGCAGCTTGTACTTGTGCATTTGAACCTAATGCCATACTATTTGCACCAAATGCATTTGAAAGTCCACCTAATGCCATACTATTTTCAGCAGATGCCGCTGCAAAACTACCTAATGCAATACTATTTTCGGCATTTGCATTTGAAAGATTACCTATAGCAATACTTCCTTGCCCACCTTTCCCCTCAGCGGCGGCAATTTTAATGCTCTTCGATTCGGCATTCCATTTAAAGACACTATCATCGGTAGCTTTTTTAATCTCATTTTTAATCTCATTGTGAAGATTTACATAAGACTTACCCACACCCTCAAAGGCTTTTGCTACATTCGGAAAACTTTCTTCTTCAATCTCATTCGTCTCAGAATTAAAAGTTTTAATTTTGAACTTTGGATCATCCCATTGGCCATTCGTAAATTTAACACCACCGCCTAAATATCCAGCTATGTGGGTAGCTACAACATTCAACTGACTACCATTTACCGCGTCTTTTGAATCTGCACTAAGATCACCAGGTGCAATACCTGTTATCCTTTTATTTCCAGCATCAATACCACCGGTGGTTATTTTCGGACCATCAGTAATGGCTAAGCCCGTGGCATCGAAGGTATTTGTACCTGCCTTTAAGCTCGTTAATGTAACATCTTTAGCCAAATCAAATTTTAGCTTATTGTCTTTTTCGCCCTTTGTAATATTCAAGTTGGCACTTCCAGCAGAAAAATCTACTACGCTATCCATAAGAACAGTTGTAGCATTTTTATCTCCAACTGACAGTTTCCAACCGTTTTTTCTTACAACATCTTCTAAGTCCCTCAACTGTCTAACATTCACTGCATCGGCAGGCTCAGAACCAGCTGCTACGCCTGTAATTTGTCTGGTTATACCCTTACTATAATCACCAACACTCACTGCACCCCGCGTACTTTTCCATTGCGATGAGGTATTTGTTGCAGGACCCTGCAACACAGAAGTATAACCATAAACACCAGCAGCCCTACTGGCTACAGAACCTCTTCCTAGAGCAATACCATCTTCCACCGAAACTACAGAATTGGCACCTATAGTGATAGCTCCCTTTCCCTGTGCTTCCGAATAAGAACCCAAAGCAATGGAGAGCTCATCAATCGCCTTAGCACGATAACCAAGAGCAGTTGCACCCTGTCCTAAGGCCTGAGAAACAGAACCTAAAACAGTTGTATAATCAGCTTTTGCTAATGTATTTTCATCCTCCTCATGCTCCTTATCCTTCTTATGATATTCACCACCTATTGCGACACTGCTGATACCCATAGCCTGAGACCCGCTGCCCACAGCTACACTATCTTGTTTTTGCGTAAGTGAATGAACACCTATAGCAACGGAATCTTTACCAGTTCCATATGCAATAGCACCAAAAGCAATTGCATTTTCTCCTTTGCTCTCAGCACCCAAACCTATAGCAACAGAAACTTTACCCACCGAAGTAGCCGATGGACCTAAAGAAACAGAAGACGAACCAACAGTGCTAGCATTGTTACCAATAGCGATCGAGCGATCTCCCAGTGTAGATGTACGATAAGAAGTGACAACCGGTGTGTTGTCCCCTACAGTTTGACCACCTATTGCGATACTTCCGTCTCCTTGAGCGAGCGCATAACGACCTATAGCAATAGAGGTCTTTTTAGACACCTCCGCATGATAACCAATAGCAACGGATTCTCTAGCTAGTACTGATACATTAGTACCAATAGCAACATTCTCGGCATATGATGTTATTTTTATCCCTTTACCAAGCGTGACATTCGTTTCTTCCGCACGTTGCATCCCAGCACTACGTGTCAATCTCGTGATGGGATCATTTCGCGAGAAATCTGATACATTAATAATATCTGTATTCTCATCATCCTGTGCAAGCCGTTGGTCTGCAGAGCTATCAACCACAAAGGACTGTGAACTAATGAGAGGCTTTTTATCTTGCACCCCTGCATTTAACGTTTTTTTCGATAGGTTCTTACTGTTTGCTGTCAAAACATTGATTATAGAGCCCTCATCACTCGGACCTAGAAGAGTTTTGGTTAAAAAATTTGCATAGTTATCAGCAGCATTTACCTTGGGTGTCAAAGCAACATTCAGCGCTGTTAAATAATTGTCTTTTGAGACAGAAGAAGCATTCAAACCAGCAACAGAGATGATGTTTTCTGGATAAGAGACACCAGCACTGTTAACACCCTCAAGAAATGTGTTTCTAAAATCAGAATTTGCTGAAAAAACAGGTGTAACATTCGATAAAAATGTAGCCGCTGCAGCCAATGAAAGAACTTTAACAAAAGAAAAACGAGAAAATTTTAAATCGCTCCCTGCTAATTTTGTATATAATTTTTTCATAATGAACTCCCCAATGAAAAAATAACTATAAACACAAAAAAGACACATTTAAGCGCTATAAAACTCTTTAAAATCAGCTTTTTCTAAACATAAAAATTTAGTACCTGATTGAAAAGATAGAGAGGTTGTGTTTTTAGGTTTTATGGTTAACGTGCTTCGCTCTTTTACATTTCCTAAGAAGGTAAATTTTTTGTGGTGATTGTTTTTTAACCTTTAAACTTGTTGGCTGTTTTTTGCAAGGGGTGGAGTTAGTTTAGTATATTGTTTCTATAACTTCCTCCGGTAAAATTGAAGTACATTTAAATATATACTTTTATCTTATTAGAAAATTTTTTAATAGATTTCTAGAGGGTGAGAGTTTTTTTATCTGTAGGGTGCTACAGATTTTTTATATTTAAAAATTACAGCAGAAAATAATGAACTTATAATTTATGAAAAAACTCATTATCTTATTTTGAAATAAGAAGTTTACTTTGTTGAAAGTGTACGGTTTTTCTGTTTTTTAAACCTGTATTTATCATTATAGCGCTTATCAATTTATATATATATATATTTTTTCATCCGTAAAAACAATTCACCCCTGCCTCATGAGACAGGGGTGAAAAAGTGTTTTTTATGTATTTTGTTTATTATCAGTTCAATGTCATATTGAATCCCGCGCCTACGCCCCAGTGACCTCCAGAAGTTGTTGCAGATATGTTAGAACGGTACTTTCCATTTTCTGAGGTGTAACCTGCACCAAAGGCAAATGCAGATTGGCTACGCCATAAACCAGTACCAAATCCAACGCTTAATTTTCCAGGTGTATCATTGTAGCGTAAGTTAGAAACTGCTAAACCAATCGCAGCTGCTTGTCTTGCCTCTTTTTTCACACTCTCAATACTATAGTTTAAAACATCAAACTTCATATCTGTATATTGCTTAGCCCGATCAACAGCATCATCAATCGCATCAATCGTGATATTATTTATCCGTTGATCTGTGTAGTGTTTGGATTGATCAAGAATTATCTTCATCTGTTCTTGGGTATAGTCATGGAGCTGACCACCATTTACAGCTTCTTTCGACCCTTTTTCAATTTTACCATCAGCTACATTATCAATCATAACAGGTTCACTAGGATCACCACCCGCTAATGTGATTTTATTGGTTTTTTTGCCGTTTTCATCTCTGTCATAACGAACAGCGTCCTCAGCAATATCGTTAACTTTGTTTTCAATATTGAAAACCGTTTCACCAATATTCGTAACCGTAGTGGAAATATTATCGACTCTGTTGTTAAGATGCTTCACATCTTTTTCAACACTCGTGACACGTTCATTGGTTTCCCAAAGTTGACCACCATTAACTGCATCTTTCGAACCTTCTGCAATTTTACCATCAGCTACATTGATAATCTTACTCGGCTTACCATCGCGACCAGCATCATAGGCTTTTTTATCACTGTTCCACTTTAAAGCATCTGAATCGACCTTGTTGATGACATCATCAATACGGTTATTAATATTTGACATATTTTTATTGACGTCACCAAAAGCATCAGCGACATTATGGTGCTCTTTCTCAACAGTCGTACCATCAGCATTGACTTGAACAATCTTAAAAGTAGGACCTGTCCATTTGCCATTCTCATATTTGGCACCGCCACCGAAATAATTAGCAAGCTGGTTGCTCATGAAATAAAGCTGGTTACCCGTAATGGCATCCGTTGAACCCTTAGCAATTTCACCATCTAAAAGATATTTCAATTTGCTGTTTGTTTTCTTGCCATCTTTTTCATGACGTGCAACAAATGCTTCTTCTTCATCATCCCACAGTAAAGCATCTTTTGAGAAATCTTCAATTTTCTGATTAAACTCATTGGATACATTTGTTAAGCGCTTATTTACATCTTGAACATTACTATCAAGACCTTTTAAAGCTGAACCAACGTCATAAAAATTAGCCTTCCCTACCTTACCATCTACAATAGCCGATAAAGTATATTTCAGCCCTTCAAAAGCACCGTTAATGAACTTTGCACCACCGCCAAAAAACTTTGCAATATCTGCTGATATTTTATTAATCTGACTACCATTGATTGCATCGTTGGAATTTTCAGAAATGCTACCATCTTTCACGTTACGAAGAGCAACTGGTCCGTTGTTCTTATCGCCGCCCAAAGTTACACTACCATAATTAACATTACCATTGTCATTCTTATCATAGAGAACTGCAGCAGCACTTGCTGTCTCAATATCTTTAGAAATCTTCTCTATACTTTTATCAAGTTGATCTTTGTTAACAGCTTCATCACCCTTCTCTGCTGCCTTAACACCAGAAATAGAACGTTCTACTTTACCATATCCTGCAATATTGATCTCAGTCCCAGCTGTATCCTTACCTATAGTGATAACACCTGACGCACCTCCTTCTTGCTTCACAAGGCTATTTTTTGTTATATCAGAAATTTGATTGTGAATATTTGTGAAAGTATTGTTCACACCTTCAAAAGCATCAGCAACATTGTCATAAGGCTTCTTAGAGACAGCACCATTATCGTTGATCTGATAAACTTTGAAAGTAGGAGCGTGCCATTCTCCATTTTCATTATATCCAGCGCCACCACCAAAATATTTAGCAACATCACTAAACCCACTAATCAAATTTGCATTAACAATCCTGACATTTTTATCAAGCCCATCTAAAGCCGATCCAACATCATTATATTCCTTCTGTCTTACTGAGCCATCTACTTCAATAGTAGTTAAATTATATCTTGGTTTAACAAAAGCACCGTTAATAAATTTTGCATTCCCACCAAAGAAATTCGCAATATCTCCAGATATCTGATTAATCTGGCTACCATTTATTGCTTCTGTTGAATTTTCTGAAATCTTTCCATTTTTCACACCTGCAATGGTTCGCTCTCCCTCAGTACCTGCGATATCGATTTTTGTACCGCCTTTTTCTTTACCAATGGTAATAAGCTTCTGATCTTCATGCCATTTAACAAGACTATTTTCTGTTACATTGTTAATCTGACTATAAATATCTGTGATAGAGCTGTCGACAGCAGCGAAAGCATCAGTTACATTATTATGTTTCGTTTTCTGAACCGTAAAAGTTGGTTTGATACCATTAAGTACATCTGTCTCCTCACCACCAAAAAAATCCACTATATTAGTAATATAACTAAATAACTGATGGCCATTTATTGCTTCTGTCGAATCGGAACTGACCTTTCCAACTGCAACGCCAGAAATAATTCGATTCTCGCCTTCAGAGTTCGCAACTTTGATTTCGATACCGTCTTTTTCAGCACCAATGGTAATGAATTTCCCATCTTCGTCCCATTTAACAAGACTATTTTCTGTTATATCAAAGATTCTATTATGAAGATTCGTGATGGAACTATTGACACCACGAAAAGCATCAGCGACATTACTGTATGACGTACTAGTAAAAATACCATCCTTATCAGGCTGCAAAATACTGAAAGTAGGATCAGTCCATGTCCCATTCTCATAACTAGCACCACCACCAAAATACCTAGCAATTCTGCTACCCATAACATAAAGCTGGGAACCATTTATTGCTTCTGTTGAATTTTCTGAAATCTTTCCATTTTTCACACCTGCAATGGTTCGCTCTCCCTCAGTACCTGCGATATCGATTTTTGTACCGCCTTTTTCTTTACCAATGGTAATAAGCTTCTGATCTTCATGCCATTTAACAAGACTATTTTCTGTTACATTGTTAATCTGACTATAAATATCTGTGATAGAGCTGTCGACAGCAGCGAAAGCATCAGTTACATTATTATGTTTCGTTTTCTGAACCGTAAAAGTTGGTTTGATACCATTAAGTACATCTGTCTCCTCACCACCAAAAAAATCCACTATATTAGTAATATAACTAAATAACTGATGGCCATTTATTGCTTCTGTCGAATCGGAACTGACCTTTCCAACTGCAACGCCAGAAATAATTCGATTCTCGCCTTCAGAGTTCGCAACTTTGATTTCGATACCGTCTTTTTCAGCACCAATGGTAATGAATTTCCCATCTTCGTCCCATTTAACAAGACTATTTTCTGTTATATCAAAGATTCTATTATGAAGATTCGTGATGGAACTATTGACACCACGAAAAGCATCAGCGACATTACTGTATGACGTACTAGTAAAAATATCATCCTCATCAGGCTGCAAAATACTGAAAGTAGGATTAGTCCATGTCCCATTCTCATAGCTAGCACCACCACCAAAATACCTAGCAATGTCGCTACCCATAGCATAAAGCTGGGAACCATTTATTGCATCAGATGAATTCTTATTAACCATCCCCCATGCAACACCCTTAATAACCCGATTACGGCCTTCATTATTTTGAACACTAATTGTCAAGCCGCCTTTTTCCTTACCAATGGTGATAAGTTTCTGTCCTTCGTCCCATTTAACAAGACTATTTTTTGTCGCATCGTTAATCTGATTGTAAATATCCACGATGGAATTGTTGACACCACCTAAAGCATCAGCGACATTATGGTGTTCCTTCCCAAGAAGAGCACCCTTCTCGTCAGGCTGCACAACTATGAAAGTAGGATCAGTCCATGCCCCATCATAGCTAGCACCACCACCAAAATACCTAGCAATGTCTCTACCCATAGCATAAAGCTGGGAACCATTTATTGCATAAGATGAATTCTCATTAACCGCCCCAGATGCAACACCCCTAATAGCCCGATCACCGCCTTTATTATTTTGAACAGTAATTGACAGGCCGCCTTTTTCCTTACCAATGGTGATAAGTTCCTGTCCTTCGTCCCATTTAACAAGACTATCTCCTGCCATTTCATTTTTGATTTCGTTCAATTGTGCAAAATTTACTGCATCGGTATCTTCAGTTCCCCTTGCCACTTTTGTAATCTTTTGATCGCCTGCATTAATACCATTAACAGTTATGCTTGGCCCATTACCATCAGTAAACATAAAGCCATCAGCATTCATAACGCTTGTTTCTGCTGTGACATTTTTTACATTAATCTTATCAGACAAACCAAATTCTACAGTGTTGTCACTGTTTTTGATAATTTGAATATTCGGGTTACTTGTGTTACCAGCTGATTGTAAATTTACTGCACCGTTTGGACCAATATGCGTAGCATCTTGACCATTAACAGAAAGTTGCCAACTTGTTTTGAAACCATCTTTTACTTCCTTCAGCTGTTTATAATTCACTGCATGATCATCTGCAGTCGCGTCTGCTACTCCTGTAATCTGTTGCTTGCCAGCATCAATACCATCTATAGTTATTTTTGCCCCATTAGTGATCATAAAACCATTGTTACTCATAGAACTTTGTCCTGTAGTGACACTCGTTAATTGAAGAGTATCACTCAAAGCAAATTTGACGTTATGCTTATTATTTGCACTACCTTTTTCTATCTTTAAGTTGTCTTTTCCCACTTCGTTGTTATTTTTCACTGAAAAATCGACTGTATTGCTTGGATTAACATCTGTAGGATTTGTATCGTTAGCAGAAAGTTTCCAAGCTCCTCCTCCTGCTATGACGTCTCTCATAGCTTTCAGCTGCGCCACATTCACAGCATCGGTATCTTCACTACCAGCTGCTACCCCTGTAATTTGTCGTGTTAGCTTACCGTTACCATTGCCACCAACTTCACCAACGCTGAAAGCACCTGCAGTGCTTTTCCATGCCAGACCGGTTTCTGTTGAATCACCATTCAGATAAGGGTCATAACCAACAGTCCCCTTAGCTCTATCAGAGAGAGAGCCCCCACCTATAGCAACACCGTCATAAACCTTTACTTGTGCATTTGCTCCAATAGCAACAGAATCTTCCGCTTCAGCGTAGGTATGCGTACCTATAGCAATCGCGTTTTCTCCCTTTGCTGTTACTTTTCTGTTAGCTTCTGGAGTTCTGTCAGAATCCCTGCTCCCTATTGCAATAGCACCTGACCCCAAAGCTTCAGCTTCTGAACCTATAGCAATTGCATAATTCTTATCTGCTTTTGTCTTAGTCCCTAAAGCAACGCTATTTTTACTAGAAGCGGTTGCAAGTCCACCAATAGCAACTGTAGCTTCCCCCGATGCTTCTGATCCCACACCCATAGCAACACTTACTTTTCCAGCTGCAAGCGCAGAAACACCAAAAGCTTGTGCTCCACCAGTTTTTGCGGTTGCACCAGCACCAAATGCCGTTGAATAATTCCCCGTCGCTGCAGATCCACAACCAGTTGCAAAAGAGTACACACCATAAGCCTCAGGCATAGCGGATTCGACACCACCAGTCAGCGCCCCCATATAACCACCACGAGGATTTGTCCAACTATTACCACCCCAAGTAACCTTTTCAGTGGTTGTACCATAAGGATTACGATCAACAAATTTTTGATCCGTGATAAATCTATTATATTGCTCTTCTGCAGTTATAGGATTAGCAGCATTCGCCTGTTGTATACCACCACGACCAATAACAGTGTCTGCACCACAGAAATTATCATCACCAGCTAAAACAATACTGCCATGACTGCCATGTGCATAAGCCACACCAGGAGCACTTGAGCTTGGATTAAACGCTCCTGTTATCGCAAGGTTCGCAGCAAAAACCGGCGAAACACTTGATAACAGTGAAGTCATTACTGTTCCCAACGAAACAGCTTTAACCAAGTTTGATGTTGAATATAATTTTTTCATAAGAACCTCCTCCAACAGAGTCCAATATCATTACAACGCGCAAAAACCTCACGGCAAAACCCCTGTTTGCGCCCCAAAAAACGAATAAATTAAAGACAAAAACCATCCCCCGCGATAGCGATCCCCATCACAGCATCACCCTAAAATCTCTGAAAAGATATTGAATCTAGAAAAGTCCCCAACCCTTTGAGCTAGAGGGATTCAAGCTAAAAAATAAACCAAAACACAAGACTTTGAAAACATAACGTAATCTCCATTCAAAAACACTGCGATTTACCTCTTAACAAAGATAGTTTTACTAAAGAGCAATTCTACTTTTTAGATAAAGCGCCTCAGTAGAATGGCAAGAGTATAAAAATAATTTTTTATAAATTTGTCAAAATACTTCTCAATAAATTAGCTGTTCTTATAAGCACAAATTTATGATTTTTTTAACTTATAGCATAATGTAATGGATGACGATTACCATAATGACCTCACTCTTTTCTGCGAGGTAAGCTGTTTCAATATATGATACATATCTTTAAAAGAAATCTTTCTTAATATAATGATGTACGCTCTGTAAAAAGTTTCAACGTGCTCATCTCATCATCTTCATAAAAAGACAAAAGCGCGCCTATAAATAGTCTTTCCTTCTTCTCTCTTATATGTCTGTAACCCTTTTATAGGAACAAAACATCGTCATTGTATTTTCACTGTTGTATAATTTTTTTGTATTACTAACTGTAATTCTTTTTATAAGCAGTTTTATCTTTATTAGAGCAATACATTAATTTATAACGGTAATTTATCATTATTTCATGTTGAATAAGAGACCAAAAAAAATCGTGAGATTTTCTTATTTAAAACCTGTTTATACCGTAAAAAATCAAAAAAGTTTTATTTTTTAAAAAGGCTGTTCATTCGTATCTTATGACGTTTCTAGATGTGCTTTTCAGTTTCGATTTTACGCTTTAAATGCAATTTTAAAAGTGGCAAAGTGGCTTCGACTTCTTCCATATCATTGAGGTTTTGAATAAGCTCTTGCAATTTTCCATAAAGCTCTGCTGCTAATTCCGCAACATCTTCAGGAGAAAGATCTATTTTTGCATCATGATAGGTCGTATAAACCAAATGTCCAAGCTTTTTCATCAGCCCAGCAGGAATCGCTTGTGGTTTAAAACCAGCTGCTTTCGCCTTTGCCATATCTGAAAACATCTCGCCATTGCCCGTTACAAGCCAGTTTAAATTGACTTTTAATTTCTGTGATAAAACAGCCAAAAATTCTACATTGGGAAAGGTCGTGCCTCTTTCAGCGTGATCATAAATGGCTTTATTAATACCTAAACGGATTGCTATTTGGTGTCTACTAAATAGCAAACTTTCTCGTATCAAACGTAATCGCTTTGCTTGTTCTGTTTTGGGTTCAATCTCTTTTTTTGCCAAATTATACAATAATACAAATATTGCATTGACTTAATTCAATATTTGTATTATACCTCTTGTTACTGCCCCTTATGTTAGGCAAAGATCTACATACATAACCCCACAAAAATGGATGTTACAGCATCCGTCTAAGCAGGAGCGAAAATTATGACAATTACACAAAAAATGCAATCGCCGTGGTATTTTACTGAACTGCGTCCCTGTAATATAACCTTGGAAAAACTCAAGCCTATCAGAGGCTATTTTCCAGAGTCAAAAACATTTGGACACAGCCTAATGAAAAAGCTAAATGCGCCACTGCCAACTCTATCAGTTTGCACGCCAAGCAAATTCTTGCCAACTGCTTTCTCAAAAGTCACAGTCATATTTTTCAGAAGCAAAAAGCCCAACACAGGTTCTCTCACTCAACAGCCTAGTAAACCTGCTTAAACCTCTTTGCAAGAATCTATAAATACACTTCCCAAAGTTTTTACATTACAACATAAGGTAAAAAGTTTATCAATGTCTAAAAATCAATATAAAACAGGTAAAATAATTGGTATTCTACAAAAAATGAGATCATCACTCGTTATTAAAAAGTTAGACGTTTACAAACCATATTTGCTTATTTTATATATTAATGGTGCTAAGTTAGCTGTAATTGGCAATAGAGATTTCAGGGTGTTTGGTTTATCGTCAGAATGCTCCTCCTCTATGCATATTAAAAGCCTTTTAGCAATGTATTTTAAATGCTATAAGTTCTATAGTAAACACATTACCATCCATATTTACAATTGGCGCTTCAAAATCTTGAAGTAATACAGTCTTTAATAGACATTGATTTAAAAGCGCGTATTTTGCAGAAAATTGACAAAACCATGAGGTTCGTATACATGGCAATTCTAAGTGATAATAGTGGAGTGATACTTAAAAAAGCTGTATGGGAAACCGCAACGCGGAGGAATTAAGCATGACCTCTTTATGCGATAAAGAATTATCTGATACATTGGTTGGTCTTTATGACGACTATCAACACGGTTTCGACATTGGAGAAGAGCTTAAATTGTGCGTGGATTTGGCGTTATCTCTTGAATTGGAACTCAGTATTCACCGTTTAAGTGAAACAGATGCTGTTTTAAAAAAAGAGATTGTGCAAACCTTACATCGTCGTAGAAATACCCATTCCAATGAAGATGAAATTGATACAATTTTTCATATGGATTTTGAAAAACAAAAATAATGCAACACTCTCCCCGTATGATAAGATATTACCTTATCGCTTTACTTTCTACTGCGCTTAAACAAAAAAACTTTCAAGAAGATTTAAAATGTTGCGTTTTCGTCTTCTTAACAACAGTGAGATGAATTAAAGAAACGCAGCAATTCTTGTGGGTCGTTATCAAAAAATAGAGAGTATTCTCTAGCATACATCAATTTATGCTTTATTCATTAAGCACCAATTTTTACATTTTCTCACTTCCCTGTAAAAGCAAAATATGAAATATGCTGTAGCGTAAATGTTTATAAAATAGCGTGTATTACCACACTTATAAATGTAATTTATTGTTTTTCATGTTTATAAAACAGCACTATGAATACTCCAACAAGTGCAAAAATGCTTTGAAAAAAATATATCGATTGAGGTGATATGCTACTGTTATCGCGTGCCATAATGAGATAGACTGCGAGGATCAAGCATCCAGAGATACCATTAAAACTTGCCTGCAATCTTCCTTGGTATTCAGGATCACAAGAGAGTTGTGATAAAGAAATCGAAAGAGCCCAACTCGAAAGTCCAAATCCAATCATAAAGTAAACAGGAAAAACAACAAAATTGTGTGTATTAACAGAGAGAATAGCGAGACCAATAGCCATAAAAGCTAATAAAATGGCTAATGTTTTCCTTATGGATAAAACTTTACAAAGAAGTGGTGAAAAAACCGCACCTGTCAATACGCCCATAGAATAAAGCACCTCAAATATTGCAAAGGTCCTGCTATCCGCATGCAAAACCTCTTGTATATAAGGAACGAGAATAACAGGAATGGTCATCAAAAGAGTCATAATAATCATCTGGCTTACATAAGGTACAAAAAGAGCCGGATTCTGTTTAAAATAATGAAGTGCTGCTGTATAATTTTCCCACCAATTTTGCTGGTTTTGATTTTTAGATCTTCGGTTTTTAGGTACCTTCATTGCAAAATTAAATAAACCAGCAATAATAAAGAATATACCACCTATTAGAAGAGTTCCTTTTGTTCCTGCATAGGACAGTATCAATCCACTTAAGCCCATACCTGCGATAGTGCCAAGTTCATAAATCATATCGATAGTCGCATTTGCATTGATGAGCTGTTCCTTCAGCACAATACTTTGAATTAAAGAAATAGCTGATGGCATATAAAAAGAGATAAAAATACCCAAAAGAGCAGATAAGACCATCAATTCAATTTCTATACCAAAATGCCATAGCATTACCCAGCCAACGATTACCAAACCTCTCACAAGATTTGAAATAATAATTTGCGTTTTACGATTATATTTATCCGCCAATATGCCCAAAATAGGGGCAAAAATAATGCTAGGCGTCCAAAGAAAAAGCATCATCAACGCTACACCACGGATTGAACTCGTCTGATTGTAAGCAAGCCACGACAATGCAATATAATTTAGTCCATTTCCAAATGTAGCAAATAAGCCACTCAAAGTAAAATAGAGAAAAGTTCTATTTTCAAATAAAGCAATGCGTTCCTTCAAATTTGAAGTGAACATAAATTATCCTCTAAAATAAATACCCGTCGATATGCATGATACATCCTGTTTAAAAACATGCATTCCTACGGTTTTCATTTTAGATCATTAAATTTAAGAAAGCAAAATTCCTTTTTTGAAGCTTTTAAAATCTTTGTGCTGTTGTATGATTAATTCTTCTATGAAAACAAAACATTTATGCACTAAAATATGCTCGAGTACATCCCTCCATGTCGTTATTCTATCACCACACTTCGTCTCTAAAAGAATAAACATACTATTATTCTCACGATAAATATTGATAACTTTTCTACTCCCCTTCTCTAAATCTTTTAAAACAAGCCCATTACAGTTAATTTTCCAATTAAAATATATAACGTGATATTTTTCCTGAGCAGTTAAATTATTGCAATCATATCTCTAAAGTTTCAGATTTAGAATACGAATACATAAGAAGGATTTATCGTGGATAAATTGATTAATAAATGATTTTATTCATAATCAAAAACAAACTTCATCTATATGACGTCGTATTTGATGATGAATTAAAGAAACAGAAGCAGTTCCATCAATTGTTATAAACCGCTCATCTATTTCTGATAAAACTTCGTATACTTCATAAACTTTTTCAATAAAAGAGAGTTGTTCTTCGTATTTTAAGTTTAAACCATCCCTTTTCTGCAACCGCTCCAGTATAGTAGTGGGCGGTAAATGAAGATAAAATGTAATATGAGGTCTTGGAATAGATTGATTTAATTTAACTACACTTTCAACAGAAAGCTCTCGAGCATAAAAATAAGCAAGACTAGAATAAACATATCGATCGCTAATTAATAAATTTTGCGATAACATTAAGGAAGGTTCAATAATTTCAAGCGTATGTTTGCGTCTATCTGTCGCTGATAAGAGTGCTAAAAGCAACGGATCAATTGCTTTTCCATTATCTAAGTAATCTCTAATTTCTGGATTATTTCTATACCAATAACTGGGTTGAAAAGTTTGTATTATATGTTTTTCTGTTGAATAATGGTGAGCAATTTCTTTTGTTTGTGTTGTCTTTCCACTCCCATCAAACCCGCATAAGACAATAAAAGAACCGGAAAATTTCTTTGGAGACCACATGGAATTATAAACTTTTTTATCAAGATACATTTTGTCTATATACTCTCCATAAGTTAAATTGTTTTATGTCTAAAATCTCTTAATGTTTAATAAGATGTTTTTTTACTCGTCTCTAAACAGAAAAACACAATACTCCCGCATTTGTATAACTTATTAACTTTATGATAAATGGCGGTATATAGACTTATTTTTAAGATAAGATTATATTTTAGACAACTGAAAATGAGATTAAGTATTTTTGAAAAATATATTTTTTGTTCACGCTACATAACCTGCCATTTTTTAACGAATTCTAGTAGAGTTTCTGAGGATTACTCCTATAACGTCGTGTAAGCGTATAGAAATGAGTTCGATCTAAGTATATTATTGCCCCTAAGGGCTGATACTAGATTGCGCTACACAGGAATCTAACGAAATCAACTCTATATTTTCTCAAACCACTGCCCACGCTATAAGCATTCGATATCCGATTCCGTCAAAAAGCAGCAGAGCAATTCTCAGAAAACATCGCTGAGATATTGAAATATGCCTTGCAAAAGCGTTTGAATCAAATGTTTCACTATATTTTTCGGTATATTCATAAACTGAAACTAAGAATATTATAATAAGACTTCAAACAACGACGACGCCCAAATCGGCCGTGACAAAGCCTCCTAAAACTGAACCAATAATACCTTCTCTATGAAAAAGACTACCATATAAAGGTTTTAATACAACCGCACACCTTAGCGCTAATGCCATAAATGTTTCTGATAGATAACGAAGTTTATTGTCACAACAACATCTAACAACCGTCAATAACAAAACCTCAACCTTGAGTATAAACAAAATCAACTTGAAAGCGCGAAATATATCTCTAGGACATAGTTCTTTATTGGCAAGCCACCTGCCAAGAGACGCAGTAAAAATACCAGCCTCCATCCTACTCATTCTCCTGAAAATAAGCTATCACTAGCATAAACATCAGCGTTCAATTTTTCCTACTGAAAAAACTTGACATGCCCAGCCATGTATATATGTATTTATTATTCGTAAACATGTGTGCTGATTTATAATACTGCGTGTTTTTAAGAGATTTCGAAATGGGGGGATGATGTGCCCAAACAACTGATGTTTCGGTTTTATGGGCTTGTTGTCTTGCTATATCTTTCTGATATGGTTCTATTCTTAAGTAATCTTTGGAATGCTTATCGCATAACATCCTCATCGATTTTCCTAGGCATAACCATGGCTTTGGGCACCCTTACGCCTTACCTTTTAAAAAAAAGCGGACTTGTGCGCATTAAAGCCTCCCTGAGGTTGGTCGATTTATACAAAAGGCGGATCATTATCTATAGCCTTCTTTTATTGATTGCACTTTTCCATTATGCCGATTCCCCCTTTGGTTTTATCGCTGTCTCTATCTCTATCGGCTATCTCTCTTTGATTACCTTAAGCACTCTCGAGACTTATAATACTAAACTCGCACTTGGTGGTTATATTAGCGCCCAAAAGGCTTCCCGCATTATGCAAACAGTTGTGCAAATTGGCGCTTTTTTGGGAGCAGCACTGAGTGGTTATCTCTTAGAAGCGACCAGCCCTCAAGGAGCAGCGGCTGAAATTGGCTATAATGGTTTGATTGTGGCACTTTGTGTGTTTGACATCATTATAAGCCTTATAGCCGGATATATCATCTTTTGCGATGAATATAAAGCTACCGATACCACAGCACTTGCAACCGATAAGAAGTCCGTACCTACACCGCAAGCGAATGGACTCTCCCAAGAGCTTAAACTTTTATGCGTCTGCATAGGACTTATTGGCTTTCATATTTGCGCTTATAATACGCTGGCAACCATTCTTTTTCAAAGTGTGAAAAATTTTGGCTCTGAATATTATGGGCTTTGCAGTGCGGTCGCGGGCTTGGGCGCTTTTTTGGCTGCTTTTATCAAAATCCCTCGCTTTGAATTTATTCTCCCAGCCCTTATGTTGAGCGTGGCTGATCTTATTTTTAGCACCACACAATCGCCCTATTTGGCTGTGGTCTTTTGCTTTTTTATTGGCTTTTCAATGAATACCATGCGAATTAATGCCCGAAAACATACGATTGAAGCGACTAAAACAGAAGCTCAAGCAGAGCTGGTGGGAAGCTATAGCGGCATGCTTTATACTCTCTCCCAATCGGCAGGTTATGTTATCCTTGGTCTTCTTACAAGCTCTGCCCTTATGGGCCCTCAAGCAGCTGTTTATCTTCTACCCCTTATAGGAATGATAATCTTTATTTATATCCTTTTCTTTTTATCGCGGCAGGCCACAGCATGAGCAAATCCATTCTTATTGTCGACCCTTTCTCCACGGGTGCCCTCTATGGCCCTGCTTTGCAAAAATTAGGCTATACTTGTTATGGTGTTGTCTCTCAACAAGCTCCTTTTTCACACTATATGCTTTCTTATCAGGGAAAAGGCATGGCAGAAGCGAAACTTCATAATGTAGATGAGATCAAGACACGCTTTCCTATCGGTGCGATAGAGGCCGTGGTGGCAGGCGCCGAAGGGGGTATTTATTGTGCAGATCAATTGGCGGCTTATTATAATTGCCCTGGGAATAATCCCTCAACCACCGATTGGCGACGAAAAAAGGCAGTAATGCAAAGGCGCCTTTGTGAAAATGGTTTATCTTACATTCGGTCGAAGATTCTTACAAAAGGCGATTGTGCTATCGATGATTTTGAAAGTCATAGCGGCTATGTGGTAAAGCCAAATGATTCTGCTGGGAGTGATGGCATTTTGTTTTTCTCCAGCCGTGAGGAAGTGGCGGCATGGTCCTCTCGAATCGACTGGACGCAAAAAAATATTTTTGGCGCACCTAACGAGGCTTATTTGCTCCAAGAAAGATTGGAGGGAGAGGAATACATCGTCGACGCCGTCGTAAAGGGAGAGGCTATAAAAATATGTAGTTTATCACGATATAAAAAAGGTATTCATAATGGAAGTGCTTTTGTTTATGAATCGCTTGATGTGCTTGATGCTCAAGATCCTTCTTATGCCCCTCTTATCTCTTATGCAAAACAATGCATTCGCGCGCTGGGGATTGAATATGGACCCGCGCATATGGAAATCATGCAAACAGCTCGTGGTCCAGTGATGATCGAAGTAGGAGCCCGCCTCCACGGAGGAATTGCACCCACCTTGTTCGCACATTGCTATGAAGATGATTTACTTGAAAGCTCCGTTAATCTTATTGCAAGAGTGTTTTCGCAAAAACCAAGCCACTTTAAGAAAAAGGGGCGTATTATCTTTCTTATCAACAAGATCGACGGTCATATTATAAAAGATGTTAACTTATGGCAGCAAAAGCTTCATTCTTGGGAAAATGTGGTTCATTTTATGCTCTTTTTTAAAGAAAACGAGCCCCTCCCCCTAACCGTCGATTTAAATACCTGCCCAGCTATTATAGCAATTTGGGGACACAGTGATGATGAATTATCAGCTTTGGAGAGGATCATTCGTAGCAATTTCTTATAAAATACAATAATTGGAAAGAAAACATAGATTCATCAGCGTAACTAATTGAAAATATAGACAAATATTAAAAATTGATCAAGCTTAATGGATTAAACAACAAGGAAATAATTTTGTTTACAGCTTTATTGTCGAGCATTCGCGGATGGATTCTGGTATTATCTCTATCTGGAACTCCCTACAGGCATGAAGCAGAAAAGTTATCAAGCATACTTAGTATACCTAATGACAACTGCTATTACCATACGTGATGGCTCTAATGTAGGTGGATTTGAACTTTTAAATAATTTCTTAACTCTTGCATCACTCTATTTCCATACTTTTTAAATAATATTCAATAACTTAAGTAAAATAAATATTTTTTATTTTGGGTTTTGGTGTGTTGTTAATCTAAAGCATGTGAAGAGAATATATTAAAGAATTAAAATATTTATATATCGAGATTGAAGATGTCCTATTTTACCAAAAGAAGAGCTATTATGACACAGGTGAATTTAGCTATTAATCTTTTGTTGCAAACAAGTGGAAAAAAAATGCTGAACGTAGAAAAAGTTGCATAAGAATCTTTAACAAAAATGATTAAAATTTAGATAGAATTACAAGGTGTGAAATAAAATTGGTTCCATCAGTGCTGCAATTTTTTCTGGTTAATTTTTTCTACCGATATCGTTAAGGCTTTCTTCTAATGACATCGCCTATCATTAGAGGGAGATATATGATTGTTTTTCGAATTGTGACAGCACACAAATTTCGTGATTTATTTTGCCCATCAAAAAGATGTTGGTTAGTTGAGTAAGTTAAAAAAATACATAGCATTCCGTATAATGCCGTGTGTATGTATAAAACTTTTCAGAATGATCGTGTTAATAGCAATGTTGAAGGAGTGCCTTTTTGGGAAAGATTATACAGCAATTACGAGTATCTCTAGGAAGAAAAGCGCTGATTTTTAGAACAGAGAGAAACATTGATCATAACAGTTTATTAGGCTAAACGCAGAATATTTATCCTAATAATTGATGATCGAATTGTAACAGTATAGGTTTTTGATCATCATAAAGAAAAAAGTAGAGAGCATGTTTCTTTTAGTTAAGGAAGAGTGTTGCTCATTTTTCTTTCTAAAAGTAAGCAAATTCAAAGATAATTTTTTTGTTCTTATAATGGTGAGAAAATAATTGTCGAAGTCCGTGAAGGAGAGATTCCAATACATTATTACAAAGTTTAATAAAAGCTGGAATACTTAAAAACTCTTTAGTTGCTATAATGATTTAAGAATACCAGATTAGGATACGAGCAATTCAAGAGCTCAAACCTTTGTGATAATATTGGTTTAGAATTACATCCTGTTCATTCAGACGAGATGAGCCGATTATTATATGTCATAGAACCATATGGGCGGGAAATTAAAAAAAAGCTTATCCAGAATCTGACTTAAAGGTTTTGGGAACTTTAGTAGTAAGATTGGTTTGGTCTCATGTTACCCAAAAATTAGCACCCAATCTTGTTGTGACTAGACTAAATTTAGAAGATCTGCTCACTGAAAGTTTTTATAATATTATGAAATGATAAAAATATTAATATTTCTTCTTGTCCCGTACACGAAACGGATGCTATTTGTATTTGTTATCCTTTGCACCATTGTTCGAAATATATTTTAGATGGTTGTCACTTGAAATATGTCTTGGAAAATTATTGGAAAGTAATTTCCTATTATTTGTCTCAATCTATGGGCGCAACGTTATCAAGTATAGAATCCATACTGACAGATGACTTGCAAAAAATAAGTCCCTATAACGCATTTGAACTAAAATTTTATGAAAAACTGGAATTTAGTACCGAACCATCTTCGACAATGGAGAAAATCATAAAATGGCTCGAGTCTCTGTTTAAGAGTGAGAAAGCTATTGCGTAATTCTGTTTTTCTTATGATTTTGATTGGTTGTTTGACGAGTTTTTGTGCTAGTGGTGTATTATCTATTGGCCTTTCTTTGTTACAATTCCAAGATACAACTGGAAAAGCATCTGCTACTTTAAATGTTGTTAATTTAATCGCAATTGGAATTGCAGGCTTATGTTTGGGAAATGTGTTGGTGCGCTATCAAGGCTTTATAATTGGGTTTTATAGTCAAATTATTTGCGCTTGTTTATTATCGTTCTTATTATTTATAAACAATCCGGCACTTATTTTATTTGTATTTTTTTTACTTGCTCTCTTGATGGGGGCTGATAATCCAAATAACAATAGTGCCTTGAATCAGCTGGTTCCAGCTCCCAAACAAAAAGCTGGAATTTTTGCATTTTATACTAGTTGCTGTCAGTTTTTTGTTATTATATCCCCATTGCTTATATATTTTATAATTGCGCATTTGGGGCACAAAATAGCCATAGCCTTTATTGTGTTTATTTATCTTTTGAATGCCAGCCTATGGTTTCGTATAAAATCTATACAACAAATAAACAGAGTAAAAGAGCTATTAAAAAAGCCATCTCAAAAAGCTTATGGAGTTGGTTTTAGGTGCCTTTGGCGGGTTTCTGCGTTGCGTTTTTTAACGATTAATCGTATTTTGAATAATTTTCTCTATACGGGGCCTATTGTTCTATTGCCACTTGTTCTTGCATCTATAACATCAGATAATACAAAATTTACAGCTATTCAAAATACTATTTTTGCTTTGTCAGCACTGGGTTTTGTAGTCAATGGTCTTATCTCATCCTATTATTTACGAAAATTTCCATTTTTAATTCGTTTTTTTGTATGGGGAACACCGGCTTTTGCAGTGATCGCAATCTCTTTTGTTTTATATTTAAATTTTACTCAATATTCCCTTTATATTATGGGCTTTTTATTAGGTATTGGGCAATTTTATTTTAGGGTATCGGGAATAACAATTGGACAAGCTATCACACCTAGTGAAAATTTAGCCGAGGTGATTTTGGCAGGCGATGCCAGTGTGCGCATCATAACAGCTTTATTCTCTATTGTGCTTTTATATGCCGGAAATTTTTTTTCATTTTCTACATTATACGTCCTGTGTATATTTATAGGTTTTTGCGCCCCTTTATTTATTTTACACGGACTATCTATTTACATACAAAGCTTAGAAATAAAAGAAAGCACCGCATGAATGATCTTCAATTATTATATTACGTCAGCCTTTTTTGATTATCGTATAGATAAAAATTTTGTACAAATATTCATGACATTAATTTTAAATGAGCACATTGCGTGAGAAAAGCTGAGGTGTTCGTTACCTCTCATGTGGATAAAACGCATTTAGCCCGTTAATCGGAATTGCAAATAGCACTATGATCACCATTAATTCTGAAACTCTATCAGAAGTTAGTGATAATGGCAAAAATCCCTTAATGATATTTGAAGAGATCGTTTATGCTAGATCAGGTTATCTAAAGATCGAGAGGAGAGTAACTTAGAAGTTATAAAATTCATGGAAATTCAACTGCAATTTCTAGGTATACATAATGACAGATACAGATCAGCGCAAACTGGTCAATTGCAAACAGTAAAAAAATCCTGAGCTTTTTAAGCTATGTCATATCAAGCATATGAAAATTCGTTTTAAATTAATGGCGGAGAGAGAGGGATTCGAACCCTCGATATGGTTTCCCATATACACGCGTTCCAGGCGTGCGCCTTCAACCACTCGGCCACCTCTCCAGAAGTCTCGCACTATACCCAGAAAGAAATAACGTGCAAGCCTAAATTATACATTCAAAGTTCAAAAAACAAATTCATTTATTAAAGTAAGAGCTTATATCTGTTGAATAACAAGCACATCCTTTCTTTTTAAGAAAAAACTTTTTCCGTGGATAGGTTTGTATAATACAATAATGGGAATAAAAAGATTGTCACATCTATCTCATACGGTGTCTATGAATGGTATAAAATCTATTGAATAGCATCATCTTTCCTTAAATAAAAAGTACAAGCCAAGTACCATCACGCTATTCATCCCCTAATGTTGCAACATCCCTTGCTATGTGAGAGAATGCATAAAAGGCATTTATTCTTTCTTAAAGTGTTTTTATCCACACGTTACTCCTCCCTGTAACGTATAAAAGAATAATGTTTTATAGCACTAACGATCTGATTACTCTGCAAAATGAACTAGCTCGTTCCCCTTAATGTTCTTTATCACCTTATATCCTTGCTTAGAGCACGTACAGCTCGTGCAGTTTCACATTGTAATGCTTTTTGTGCTAAAATTTTCATATCTTCAAAACTATGAGTCTGCAAACACGCCTTTACTGGAGAAATATCGCAAGATATCATAGAAAGCTCATTAATTCCCAACCCAGTCAAAATCATTGAACCAAAAGGATCTCCAGCCATACCACCACATACGCTAACCCAACACTTATGTTGTGAAGCTCCCTGAATAGTCTGATAAATCATACGCAAAACTGCTGGATCAAGGCTATCAGCTTCAGACACAAGGTACGGGTTTTGCCGATCAACAGCCATTGTATACTGTGTTAGGTCATTGGTTCCAATTGAGAAAAAATCAACATGGGCGCTCAACACATCTGCCATAATGGCGGCTGCTGGAACTTCGATCATAATACCAAGTTTTAATTTTGGTGCATCAATATCATTGCGGATTTCTTCTGCAATCTTTTTTATAGTAACAATCTCTGAAACAGACATTACCATCGGAAACACAATCCATAGATCTCCGCCTTCTTTTGCTGCTCGATACAAAGCACGTAATTGAGGCACCAAAAGATCACGTCGACGTAACAAAAGCCGCGTCCCTCGAACACCTAAAAAAGGATTGTCCTCTTTAGATAAATGTAAATGCGTAACCTGTTTATCCCCACCAATATCGAGTGCACGAATAATTAATGGCTTATCTCCTACAGCTGTAATCATCTCCCGATATATATTAAATTGTAGCTCTTCATCCGGAATATGAGGATTCTCTAAAAACAAAAATTCCGTGCGCATGAGTCCAACACCTTCAGCCCCCAAATCAAGCGCAACAGGAACCTGATTTGCGTAGTTGACATTAGCCATGATACGAATTCTTTGACCATCTGTTGTTTGCGCTGGTAATCTACACGCACTTATTTCACTGACACGTTTTTGCACAATAGTATCAATATGCCTTTGAGCATCTTCAACGTCTTCAAGCGTAGGATCAAGGTAAATAAACCCGTTATCGCCATCAATAATAGCCTGAATATCAGACTGTATCGCTAAAATATCACCACCTGCAGCAACAACCATTGGAATACCAAGAGTACGCGCCAAAATAGCTGTATGAGATAATGGACCTCCCCATGCTGTTGCTAATCCTTTTACCTTTGTACAATCAAGTTGTGCTACATCAGAAGGAGAAAGGTCATTTGTAACTAGAATTACACCATGTGGAATATCATTTAAAAAGAACGATCTATAGGATGGATTGATTTCACCTAAAACACGTCGACCAACATCAACTAAATTAACAGCACGTGCTGCTAACAAAGGATTATCTACCTTAAAAAACATATCTGAAAATTGACGAACCGCTCTATCCCAAGACCAAGCGACACCATGACCTTCTGCTATAAAACGACAAGCTTGAGCTATTAAATTTTCATCTTCAAGCAAAACCATTTGCGCAGAAAAAATCGCAGCAGAATCTGCTCCCATACGCACTGTAATATCAGAAATCACAGATGCCATTTTATGTTTTGTTTTTGTAAGAGCATTTTCAAGACATGCCGCACCAGCTGCAAAATCAATTGGCTGGTCTATTATGGAAATATCATTTTGCCTTAAAACAAAAATCTTACCAAATGCTAATCCTGAACTTGCTCCAACACCAGAAATGCCTTTTTGCATAGAGCGTGGATACCAACCATGAAAAGCCTTTGTTTGAGATTCCATTGCTCTCATCAGGCATTTTTCACTAATACTCACTTTTTTTGCAATAGCAATGGCATCATTGAGAAGTTGTGCTCCTTCTGCAGCATCTGTAGAAAAAATCAGAACATCACCGTTTTTTGCTCCTAATTGCAATAAACCAACCAAATTTTTCATTTCAACGGCATATTGACCATGACGAACTCTGATAGAATTTTGAGCCTTTTTCGCAAAATCAACCCAAAGAGAAGCTGGTCGTGCATGAAGACCACTTGGATAATCTAAAGTCCATTCCTGACACACCGAAAGGTCACCAATAAAAGTTTTTTCTATCTTCATATCTTGATCAAACAAAGTTGTAACAATTTGCTGTTTGTCCATAGTTGTTGCAAGTACTTCAAGCTGTTTTTTATCAAATAAAAGAGACGTCAATTTTTTACAAATTTCTCTATAGCGATCTGGACACGCTGCAATAGCAATAACCAAATGTGCTTTCTTGCCATCCTGCCACTCAACACCAGCAGGAACCTGTATAACAGCAACAGCGTCCTTGATAATTAAATCACGATTTTCAGCCATACCATGGGGAATGGCTATACCGTTTCCAAGCCAAGTATTGGTTGTTTCTTCACATGCGAGCATGCTTGCCAGATAACACTTATCAACCGCACCAACCTGCACAAGCAATTCAGCAGCAGCATAAATTGCATCATTTTTATGATCAAAAGCAGCTGCAAGTTGTACAGATCTTATAGACAAGATTTCACTCTCGATAAAATCTACATTCATTGCTTCTGCTTTCTCACATCTTATCATGAATTCAAATTTCCTCACATTTGAACACCAATATCTCTGATAAATTCCTTTTCAAAGCTGCATTTCCCAAAATACAAGCTATAAATACCACCACAGCTCTCTTTATATTTTACGAAATGTAGCTAAGTGAGGTGCTTAAATACCTCAATATAACCGATAATACAATTGGATATTATCATCTAGCGAGGTGCTTAAAAGCATCATAAGCAAGTCTGCCTCTTACTCTTTTACTTTACAAAGACAAAACCCCGATTTTTACAGCACCAATCACCTAAAAAACTATGTTTTAAAAACGCTCTCATTATCCCAAGTTATTCAACATAACTTTTCATTATTCTCCCTAAAAGAAAGCATCCTTCCCAATCATCTGTAACTTCAGTTAATATTTTAACTGATTCCTCAAAGTTTATTTAACCTATTATCCCTCTTTATAAATTCATTACATAATTATAAATTGCTCCATGCAACTTATTGATATATAACATCTATGTATTTTAAAATACTCCTTTACTTCAATCAATATCGCAAACACACAATATTCTCTGTCGCATATTTGCAAAGTACGAGCATCACCCAAGCACCATCATCAACTACTAAAATCAAGAAAAACGCTACAAATAAGATAAATAAAGTAAAAAATGAAAAGCAGTTATTGCCTTAACCCCAGCTTTTATGCTTGTTTATTTTCAAAAATGTACAATACAATAATAGTGAAATCAGAAAAAATATTCTTGAAGAGCGCTGATTGCACATTGGTTGTTTTTATATCTTTAAACAGCGTCCTCCTTAAAAATATAATTTCACTCTCGATTTACCGAAAACTCCTTAATGCACATCACTTTCAAAGTAGTTTTGACTGCCATCTTATGGATTTTTTATCCCTATATCCTTTTAAATGAATAGCCCCACCTATCCACACCACCACCTAAAAACAGTATGACAACTCATCAATACTACAATGCCAATAAAAAGATCCATCTTTATCAAAATGATTACATAAATAATGCTTTCATTAAATTTCTCATAATTTCCTGAAAACAAACTGCTTCTCTTATAAAGAAATTACTAAACACTTCTTCATGCATAAAAAGAAAGTCTCTCCTTACTATTATTATACAGAAATTTATCAACAAATTCTATCATAATATCAATACGTTCAGTACTAAATACTAACATAACACCGCACAAGTTCCTCCCCTCATTGAGAAAAGTCATTTCCCCAATTCCACCTTTTTCGTACATCTTCTACATTTATTATAGTACCAAAACAAAAAGGGAAAGATGAAATTCTATCTTTCCCTTTTAATACTTATAAAACCACAACTACAATTCAATGGAATCCCGTTGATTGCTAGAGAGTGTTACAGATTACTCTGCTGCCTCCACCATAGGAATGACTGAAACATAGGAACGATCACCCGCTTTGCGTTGAAAAGAAACCTTTCCATTTGATAATGCAAAAAGCGTATGGTCTTTTCCAATGCCGACATTGTTGCCAGGATGCCAACGTGTACCACGCTGGCGAATAATAATATTTCCAGCAATAACGGTCTCACCACCAAATTTTTTAACGCCTAGACGTTTCGATTCTGAATCGCGACCATTACGCGAGGAACCACCAGCTTTTTTATGTGCCATAGACGCTCTCCTTTAATCTTTCTTACTCTTTGATGCTACAGACGCTTTCTTCTGTGACGCAGTCTTTTTTTCAGCTGTTTTTTTAGCCGTCTTCTCAACAGAAGCAGTATCTTTTGTTTCTTTTGGTGCAGTTGCCTCTTCTTTTATCGGCTTTGCAGCTGCTTTTTTAGTTTTTGAACCACCCATTAAAATTTCTAAAACACGAAGCTTCGTAAATTCTTGACGATGACCACGCGTGCGTTTAGAATTTTGACGACGGCGCTTCTTAAATGCGATAACCTTGCGCCCACGTGCCTGTTCTACAATCTCAGCTGTCACCAATGCATCAGCAACGACAGGGGTACCAATAACCGCATTACCTTCTTGCCCAACCATCAATATGTCATTGAATTCAACAACATCACCCGCATTTCCACTAACTTTTTCAACTTTCACCACTTGATTAGCAACAATGCGGTATTGCTTACCACCAGTTTTAATGACTGCGAACATTTTTTATCCTTCCGTTCACTCCAGCTCTTATTTAATTTCTGCCTTGAAATAAGGGAAAATAGGCTGCTTTTTATCAGTCGTAATAGATTTTAAAGAAGGATAAAACCTTCTTCAACACAAATATGCGCAGATTTCCCCACGCTCATGTTCCGTATATATGAAGGAATTTCTATTCTCTGTCAATAAAGTCCCATAAAAAAGAAAAAAAGGTTGTACCAAAAACAATTGAAGGTTATCTACCCCTTATACACTCAAATAGTGCCGATTTTTGTTTCACTTTATTATGGAGAGATGGCTGAGTGGTTGAAAGCACCGCACTCGAAATGCGGCATAGGGGCAACTCTATCGGGGGTTCAAATCCCTCTCTCTCCGCCAAAGTTTATAAAGCGATATTATTAAAATGTCTTTAATCGTAGCTTGCCGGTGGATTCTGTATATTTTTACCTAGTGTAGTTTGTCAGCAGGTTTTGTATCAATCCATTTTTCAAAAGATCTTCAAGACTTTTCAAAGCTCTTTATCGTTTGTGCGAATAAATTCTCATTATTACAATTTTTTCACTTTTTGGTTTTCTGTTACATAAATATAGTTCAGATAATAAGAGAATGCATAGTAAAATCAAAGAATTATCTCATATTTCTCTCTCATTCTACTTTTGCTTAGTTAGTACAAAATCTGCTGTCAAATTATATTTATTTTGCACGTCTTTCTTGAATATGTGCTAGCAACCCTAATGTTGAACTATCGCGATTATCCGCTTGACTTTCTCCACGAAGAATTGGTAGTAACTCATTTGCTAATTCTTTACCAAGTTCAACCCCCCATTGATCAAATGAATTAATATTCATTAAAATCCCTTCAACAAAAATACGATGTTCATAAAGCGCAATAAGACGACCGAGTGAAAAAGGTGTTAATAAATCTTGAACCAACGTAATGCTGGGACGGTTTCCTTTAAAACTTCTATGAAGTGCTAAATGATCTGCTTCACCCTCATCAACTCCATTTTTTATCAAGATATGCCGAGCATCTTCAATACTACGCCCCTTCATCAATGCTTTTGATTGTGCTAAACCGTTTGCTAGCAACATCTCATACATAGAATGTAAATTTTGCTCATGCCCTTTTATAAATAAAATAAATTCTACAGGAATAATATCTGTTCCTTGATGCAGAAGCTGAAAAAAAGCATGTTGACTATTTGTTCCTGAATCCCCCCAAACAATCGGACCACTTGAAAAACTTAATGGTTTTCCATCCAGCGAGACTTGCTTACCATTTGATTCCATATCAAGCTGTTGTAAATAAGCTGGAAAATGTATTAAACGCTGTGCATAAGGAATGATAGAACGTGATGAATAACCACAAATAACACGATGCCAGAATCCTAAAAGAGCAAAACGAATAGGTATATTTTTATGCAAAGGCATAGTTTTAAAATGTTGGTCCATTTGCAATGCACCGTTGAGAAATTGGCGAAAATTTTCACCACCTATTGCAAACATAACAACAAGTCCAATGGCTGACCAAATTGAATAACGCCCTCCAACCCAATTCCAAAATTTAAAAACTCTTGTGGAATCTATGCCAAATTCTGCCACTTTATCAAGCGCACTTGAAACAGCAACAAAATGCGTACCAACGGCTTCTTCTCCTAAATGTGAACAGATCCACTGACGTGCAACTTGAGCATTTACCATTGTTTCAGCCGTTGTAAAAGTTTTAGAAGCAATGACAAACAGCGTTGTTGCTGGATTCAAAATAGAGAGAGTATCAGAAATATGGGCACTGTCAGCATTAGAAACAAAATGACACTGTGGACCATCATGATAAGGTTTTAAAGCATATGTGACCATTTCAGGACCAAGATCAGAACCACCAATACCAATATTGACAATATCACTTATTCTCTCGCCGCTGTTTCCCTTATAACTGCCATCACGTACCTTTTCAGAAAATCTTTCCATATCTTCAAGGACGTCTTGAATATCGCGAATAAGATTATGACCATCCAACATGAAAATTTCATCAGCAGGTAAACGTAACGCAATATGAAGAACTGAGCGTTTTTCAGTTGTATTAATCGCCTTACCAGAAAACATTGCATCACGCCGGCCTAACACATCTGCTGCGACAGCTAAATCATCTAGAAGTTGCAATGTTTTAAATGTCACACCACATTTTGAAAAATCAAAAAGAAGATCATCAAGTCTGAGGGAAAAATGGGAAAAACGCTGTTCATCTTCTACAAAATGTCGACGAATATCATAGACCCCATCCTTTGCGGCATGGTTTCTTAAAGCTTTTAATGTGGCTTCAAAAGCCTTTTCATTTCGAATCGAAAAGCTATCTCCCATAAGCTTATCCTATACGGTTATTGATAATGAAATCTATGCCCAAACCATAACAAAGCAGAAAGCGTCTCCTTTATTGCTCGCTATTTTCACTGCTCACATAAAAATGAAGGAATATACAAAATAAAAGGATAAGATCCGAAAATGATATTTTTACAGGAATAAACTTTCAAACCTTTTCTATCAGATACATCATTTAACTTGATTGAGTTCTTTTGTTAAGCGTAAATCTTCTTCTGCTTTTGGTCTTATAAAACGCCCCAAAAAAAGATAAACAACCGGTGTGACATAAAGCGTAAAAATAGTTGCTAAACCTAAGCCACCAACGATAACCCAACCTAAAGCTATACGAGCTTCTGCGCCAGCACCTTTGGCTAAAACCAAAGGAATACCTCCTAAAATGGCACAAATCATTGTCATACAAACTGGACGAAGTCGAATATTTGCTGCTTCTTCTACGGCTTCACGCACGCTTCTTCCCTGATCTCGTAATTGATCTGCAAATTCAACAATGAGAATACCATTTTTTGCCATAACGCCAATTAACAAAATTAGTCCAATTTGGCTGTAAATATTAAGACTCACACCACTTAATAGCATAGCAATTACAGCACAACCAATCCCTAATGGGACCGTAGCCATGATAATGAATCCTGAAATAAAGCTTTCAAACTGGGCAGCCAAAATCAATAAAATAATCAAAAAAGCAATGCCAAAAACAATCATAAAATTGGAAGATGTTTCATTAAGCGTTTCAGCTTCTCCTAAGGGAACCACGTAGATTCCTTTTGATAACAAAGGAGAAGCAATTTTCTGTACAGTTTGATAAGCTTCCCCTAAAGCGATACCTGGAGCAAGATTTGCGCTTAAAATAACAGCGCTCATGCGTTTTTCCCGTTTTAATTGGGGAGCGATAGCTTTTTCATGTAAATGCGCAATAACCGATAAAGGAACATATCGATTGTCTTTAGTCTTTAAGAAAATATTTTCTAAATCACTGGGACTCTTCATAGAATTTTTACGCGATATCAATTTAACATCGTAAGAATGATCATCCACGTTAATGGAACCAATCTTTTTACCATCCAACATTGCTTGTAATGTATCGCCCAAATTGGTGATATCAATCCCTAAATCGGAGGCTTTTTTTCGATTGATTTCAATAAAAAATTGTGGTTGTGTTGCATCAACAGTAAGACGTGGTCGAATAAAACGCGGATCATCTTGTAAAGCACTCACCAGCTTATCAGCAATGGGTTGTAGTGTTGCATAATCGTTGCCAAGAATTGCAAATTGTAACCCTTGCCCAGTTCCTCTCACACCTAGAGAATTTCCCTCCGCAGCAAACACAAAAACTGCGGGAAACTGTCTAACCTTTGCATTAACATCCTTCACAATTTCTTGCTGACTACGTGAACGTTCATCCCAAGATGAAAGCAATAAAACCAAAAAAGCAGTATTGGGTGAACCACCAATACCCGCAATAGAGTAACTGTTAGCAATCTCCCCTGCATCACGTAATGGCTGTAGACTTGCTTCAATTTGCTCTACCTGTTCGTTCAAATATTGTGTTGAAATACCTTGTGGTCCATTAATAACCAAAAAGATAAGAGCTCTGTCTTCTGCTGGAGTTAATTCCTGTTTCAGCTTCATATAGCCTCCGACACAAAGACCCGCAAAAATAAGTGAAGCAAAAATAACAGACCAAGGCTTTTCTAAACACTGATGCAAACTGTAAGTATATGCCTTATGAAGAAAAGTACCTAATTTATATAAAAAAGTAAAATGATGGGACTTTTCTTCTTTCTCCTCAATATGTTCTTTGAGAAAACGTGAAGCCAACATGGGACAAAGCGTTAAGGCAACAATTGAAGAAAGCAAAATAGAAATTGCCAAAACAAAACCAAATTCTCTAAAAAGCGCTCCAACTTGCCCAGGAAGAAAGGAAATAGGAACAAATACAGCCACTAAAGTCAATGTTGTTGCGACAACAGCAAAAAAAACTTCACGTGTTCCTAACACCGCTGCAGCTCTGGAACCTAACCCCATATTGCGCCATCGAACAATATTTTCCAGAACAACAATGGCATCATCCACAACAAGCCCTGTTGCTAAAACAAGTCCTAAAAATGTGAGAATATTTAATGAAAATCCCACAAGATAAATAGCTGCAATGGTACCAATTAAGGCAACAGGAAGAGATAAAGCAGGTATCAGTGTTACACGAATGTCTCTGAGAAAAAGAAAAATGACTAAAATAACGCTCAAAATAGCAATGACCAACGCAACCTCAACCTCATGAAGGGCACTTTTAATAAAAATTGCATCGTCATTAATAACGTCTATATGTACAGAAGAAGGAACAATACTTTTGAGATTATCAACAACGGCTCTTACACCTTGAGAAATATTAAGCGTGTTGGATTGTGCTTTCCGCACGATACCTAATCCAATACCTGTCTTTCCATTGATACGAAGAATAACCGTTTCTATATCCGGCGATAAAGTAACATGCGCAACATCGCCAAGATGCACATGAGGCTTTAAAACAACTTGTTCAAAAGATTCTGGTGTTGTTAGACGTGCAGTGGCACGGACAACTAAAGTTTGCTTAGAATTGCGTAATGATCCTACTGGCACATCCGTTGTCATATCAGCAAGAACACGTGAAATATCTGCTACAGTTAATCCATAACTTGCAAGTTTTGCTTGATCTATATCAATCTGAAAAATCTTTGTGCGAGCACTATCAACCTGTACATCACCAACACCATCAACAGCAGAAATTGCATCAACAATCTGATCATTTACAATCGTTGTTAAATCATCAATACTCATTGTTGGTGACGTCACAACCAAATACATCATGGCAGCAGCATTCGAATCTGCTTTAATGATCAGAGGGGTATCTGCATTTTTTGGTAAAGAATAAGCAATACGAGACAGAGCATCACGAATATCAGATGCCGCTACATTCAAATCAACACCGACATTAAAATTAATCTGCACACGAGAGCGTCCAAAAGAAGATGTTGAAGAAATTGTCTTAACACCTGAAACACGAGAAACAGCATCTTCTATAACTTTTGTTACTTCACGATCAATGGTTTCTGCTGACGCACCAGAAAACATCGTCACAATCGTTGTTACTGGAGTATCAACATCGGGTAATTCTCTTACATCAACATTCAACCATGCTGCAAATCCTGCAATGATGATCATAGCATTTAAAACAAAAGTAAAAACCGGTCTGCGAATAAATAAGGCAATGAGACCACCTTGCTCCACCTTTGACATAGGCTGTTTTGTGCTCAATTCTTGGCTCATTGTATATCCGTTCCATAAACCGCTGATAATTGCTGTTGGTGGGACTTTGGATCATCAATAGTTACTTTACTTCCTGGATAAAGCATTTGCACCCCTTGAATGACAACTTGATCACCCTTTTCTAGGGAAGCTTTCACGAAAACCTGATCCGCTTTATGCTGAATAATTGATACGGGAATAGACTCTACTTTTCCTTCTCTCACACGCCAAACGAATGACCCTTTACTATTCCATTGAACCGCAAGAGGATTAACGACAGGAAAAGAACCACCATGAAATTGCAATACAACAGAAAAGGACATACCAGACATGAGCGTATCTTTTTCATTATTGATTTCAACCTGAGCATGAAGCGTGCGACTTTCTGGATCAACAATATTATCAATCGCATAAATATGACCAACAAAAGATTTATCTGGCTGCGCAGTTAATGTTGCCGTTACCTCATCTCCTTTATAGATGCGCGACACATATCGTTCAGGGGCCCATATATCGACCAAAATACGTTCTCTATTCTCAATACGCCCTATTACGGTATTAAGGGTCACGTTATTCCCCACATCAACGGGCAAAATACCAACAACTCCAGGAATCGGTGCACGAATTGTTCGCCGATCGAGATCTAATTCAGCATTACGCAACACTAAATTTGCGTTATCCAACTCTAAACGTGCTGTAATTTCTTGAACTTCCGTTGCTGTATTGCTGGCGCGTAATTTAAGAATGCGCGAAAGCGTTAATGCATTATTATCACGTTGTACTTTTGCTTTTGCAGCCGCTATTTCCTCTTTTTTAGAATCAAGCTTTGCAATCACATCATCGACTTGTACTTTTGTACCAGCTGATACAAAAAGCTTATCAATAACACCTGAGGATAAAGGGGTAAGATCGACTTCTGCAAGAGCTTTTCCACTCCCAAGAACGTTAAGTTGTTCATAAAAATCTTGAACTTTTACAAGATCAACGACAACATTCGCCGGTGGTCTTCCCATTTTTTCCTTTGAAGCTTTATACGATACTCTTGTTTTATCCACCATAGAAATGGGTTGTTCTGCACTCTTTTTTCCAGCCCAATAAGTAACCGTTAAAACGACGATTAAAAACACCAACGGAAAGCTCTTTTTTAATAACGCCATACATCCACCCTTGCTGTGTCATGTTCATCTGAAATAGTTTTCAACAGTAATATCGGTGTTTTACACAAAAACCAAACAGCGGGTGTATATATCTTACCCCCCACCGCAAAAAACACATCTCATCTTTGCTTGACTATCTTTCATAGATTAAAACGTCAAGTTAACTATCGTTCATATTGCTTTGTACAGTCACAACAAAAAATGATTATATCAAAACCAACTGAAACCATAATATATTATATCCTTTTTTAAAATATCTCATAAAAAAGAGAGTTTTTTTTATTACTATCCAAGTTTCACTTGCATTTCTTTAATGAAACGATTAGGAACCCTTTGTCGTAGATAATGTAAAAAACTGAAATGTATGCACCCGTAGCTCAGCTGGATAGAGCACCAGACTACGAATCTGGGGGTCAGGAGTTCGAATCTCTTCGGGTGCGCCATCTATCAATAATATCTTCTTATAAATTCAGGCTCTTTAAATTCTTTATTTTGTGATTTATTTTTGCCTATCTTTGTTTTTTGTATTTTGTTACTTCATTCTGTTGTGAGTCGTTTCTTTAGCCATTTTGCTAGAATAAGATGTTATGAGTCCTTCAATTCAGCTCCAAGGTGCTTTTATTAGCTAATAATCATAACGATTGCATAAGCAGCGTGTGTTGTTTTCTTTTTTCGATCTATGCGCTTGTTTTTAGTCTCTTCCGGATTATACTCTTTAATCAGTTAGATAATTTTTTGCGTGCTTATTTCTAATTTTTCCATAACTAGATGTTTCTGGATATTTTATTCCTAGCAATCCCATCTTAATAGGGACTTCAGATGTGCCGCCATAAAACACTTATGGTATCCATTAATATCATTAGCATTTTGTTGCAAACCAAAGCTTCTTTTCGAGATATTTTTAATTGAATTAAACATATTTTTACTGCTTAAAAGCAAAGAAACTCTTTTTCCTAAAAAACAATGAAACTCTTCTCGTGCTTCTTTAGCATTATCTCTTGCATAGCATATCATCGACTTCTATGATATCCTAACACTTTCTGTTCTCTATGAATTCTTCTAATTAATCCATGGGGTACAGATCTCGAACATTAATAAAAGCTAAGTTTAAAGAATTTTTCCATGCCTAAAACAGATATTGAAATTGCTCGCACTGCTAAAAAGCAGCATATTATTGAAATTGCAAAAAAAATTGGTATCTCACATGAAAATCTCATTCCCTATGGCCATGATAAAGCTAAAATTTCTTCTGAATACATAAAATCGCTTGATAAAAATCCAGATGGTAAACTTATCCTCGTCACAGCTATCAATCCCACACCTGCCGGAGAAGGCAAAACAACAACAACAGTTGGACTAAGTGATGCTCTTAATCTTATTGGTAAAAAAACAATAGCTACCTTGAGAGAGCCGTCTTTGGGTCCCTGTTTTGGTGTAAAAGGTGGTGCTGCTGGTGGTGGTTATGCACAAGTCGTTCCAATGGATGACCTTAATTTACATTTTACCGGTGATTTTCATGCTATTACAGCTGCTCATAATCTTCTTGCCGCAATGATAGATAATCATCTTTATTGGGGAAATACTCTAAACATTGATCCACGTCGCATTGTTTGGAAACGCGTTCTTGATATGAATGACCGTGCATTGCGCGATATTGTTATTTCATTAGGGGGCATAACAAATGGTTTTCCACGCCAAACAGGTTTTGATATTACTGTTGCGTCAGAAATTATGGCACTTCTTTGTCTCTCTGAAAATTTAGAAAACCTTACACAAAGACTCAAAAAAATTATTGTTGCTTATCGTTATGATAAAACGCCCATCACCGTTTCTGATCTCAATGCAGAAGGTGCAATGGCAGTTCTTCTCAAAGATGCTATACAACCCAACCTCGTACAGACAATTGAAAATAACCCTGTTCTCGTTCATGGAGGACCTTTTGCCAACATTGCTCATGGTTGCAATTCAGTTATAGCAACAAAAACTGCTTTAAAACTTGCTGATTATGTTGTCACAGAAGCAGGGTTTGGAGCAGATCTTGGAGCAGAAAAGTTCTTCAATATCAAATGTAGGCAAGCAGGTATTGTACCAAATGCTACAGTAATCGTCGCAACTATTCGTGCATTAAAAATGAATGGTGGTGTAGATAAAAATAACCTGACAGAAGAAAATATCACCGCTTTAGAAAAAGGAACAGCCAATCTTTTACGACATATAAAGAATATGGAGCACTACGGTATTCCTTGTGTTGTGGCTATCAATCATTTTGACAGCGATAGCGATGCTGAAATAAAAACATTACAAAAAATAGTTGCAACAACTGGACACAAAGCTATTATCTGTAAGCATTGGGAACAAGGTGGAAAAGGCGCTATAGAACTTGCACAAGAACTCGTTACCTTGATTGAAGAAAAACATTCTCATTTTAAAGTTTTATATCAAGATAATATTCCACTCGTTCAAAAAATTAATTGTATTATAACAAAGCTATACGGTGGGCGTGGCGCCATCATCCCAGCCCCTATTCTCAAACAACTTGAATCTTGGGAAAAAGAAGGTTTTGGTGCCTACCCTATTTGTATGGCAAAAACACCTTATTCTTTTTCTTCTGATCCCAAGCAATATGGTGCTCCTGTTGATTTTGAAATTCCCGTACGTGAAGTTCGTCTCTCCGCAGGAGCTGGCTTTATTGTTGTCATTTGTGGAGATGTTATGACCATGCCGGGACTACCCCATTATCCCACGGCTGAAAAAATTCATCTTGACGAAAATGATCAAATACAAGGACTTTCATAAATTTATAACCGTAAATTCTATCATTCATTATAAAAAGCGTTTTATTGCAAAAAGAATAGAATTTTAAAAAGCGATATAGACAAATGTCTTATTTATATGATATAGGTGCTTGTCCTTTTGGATATGCCTTTAAAAGGATGTAGGTTTTTCCTATCATTTATGACACTGAAAAAAGCAGGATAGATAGTGCAAGTACTCGTTCGTGATAATAATGTTGACCAAGCGCTCCGTGCGTTGAAAAAAAAGATGCAGCGTGAAGGTATCTTCCGTGAAATGAAAATGCGTAGTTATTATGAAAAGCCATCTGAGAAGCGTGCTCGTGAAAAAGCTGAGGCTATTCGTCGTACACGTAAGCTTGCTCGTAAGCGTGCGCAAAGAGAAGGTTTTGTTAGTAACGGACGAACTGTTGCGGTAAAGTAATATACTTTATGTAATTGCATAAGTAGTAGATAATAAGCTTCCAGAAAATTTTATCTTCATAGGCGATTGCAATAAATTGCTTGTGTACGGTTTTTTGTGTACAATGTTATCTAATATGTTAGTTATCTGAAAATAATAAGGTTTCTGTCATAGGGGTGTTTTTTTCACTCTTATATTTCAAAAAACAGATAACAAACTACGCTTTAGATATTTAAGCGACTTATTCTTATGTGAATTGAGTGTAAGGTGTTTTATTATCACTTTTCGCTATAATTTTTCTCCTTCCGGATATCTCTTAAATAACTGTTTCTTTATGTACAAATTTCATGATGATTTTCTTTTTTTGTCATTAAATATTCTACATCTTTCGAACATCCTAGATCAGATTGCAAAACAAAAATAACTATCGCAATATGCGATTGTGTATAAAAATATGATATCAAATGCATAATCCTCTTTCCCTTCAGTTATGTAACAAAACGATATAATTCCATAACTTTTTATATCTCTTGACTCTGTCTCTCTAAACGATGACGAATTTCAACCACGGCACTACAGATTCTTTTTTCTTGATAAATTTCTTCTATTCATCACTTATGTAATGCCCCCCATAAGTGTATTGAATAAGCTCCTCTATTTCATTCAACTTTCTTCTATACTGAGTTAGAGAAAAAGAAAATTGACAATAAACAGAGAAAACACTGTATTTTAATATGGATGAATGAATGTACCTTTTATTACCATTTTTGATGGAAATATTTTTACAATTTAAATAACGAGTTAAAGTTTTTAACGCATTGATTTATCGTTATAAGTAATCGTTTTTCATATTAAGTAATAATTCTGAATAACGTGAAGTTTCTCAACACCTTCTTATATTGAATAAATCAAGATTATTTTCTTGTACATCATAAGCAGGGTTAGTATGCAAATAGAATAAAAGCTATTTAAGAAAAAAATAAAAATGCTTCTTATGAACGCCATAAATAATAAGAACTGCATAACATTGAGAGCTGGTAAATGGTATGATGGATCCAGCTTATCTGCCATACGGATAAGCATTATCATGACATAAGATTATAGTATAGCAAATTTTATAAAATGGATTATCACGAAAAACTGTCTTGTTAAAATCAGCCCTTCATATATCAATCTACTCCATAATTTTGCTCATATTTTTAAGCTTAAATGTTTTATTCATCGTATTATTTTGTCCATTCAAAACTTCTTTTCAAGCCACATGATAACCCCTTTACTGAACAGCTCTTTGTTCATAATATGCATACATGTACTTTTACTTCGAGAAACAAACTCAGAAAAGAGATGCAATACTTTAGCCCTAATTTCCTGTACAAAAAATGCTATGCTCCTAGTATACTTTACTGTTTTATCACGCGTACATCTACATAAAAGTCCAGTGTTTATTTATATTTATCCCCTCATAAACAAGATAAGCACTAAAAAATACAAACTTTTGTTTTCCTTATTTTGCTATTCTCGTAACAATTTTTTCATTGTTTAGATCTCTTTAACGAGCGATATGTCATAATTTTTATCAGTTTCTAGTCTTATCTTTCAGATTTTAATTTCCAATATATGACGAAATAAAGGAGTTCAGTGTGCAAAATTCTCGTTGGTTTCGCGTTTCAATACTCGCATCATGTATCTTAATAGCAACAGTCATTGTATTGGGTTCACCTCATTTGTTGCATGCACAAACATTTAATCAAAATTTAGGGCCCAGCGGTTTACCACTTCCGCGATTTGCTTCGATTAAACCCACCAGCGTTAATGTACGCGTCGGACCAGGAAGCAACTATTCTATCATTTTTACCTACAAAAAGAAGGGCTTGCCTATTGAAATCATTCAAGAATATGATCAATGGCGCAAAATTCGTGATGCAGAAGGCGATGAGGGGTGGGTGTATCAATCGCTTTTATCGGGAAAGCGAACTGCTATAACTATTCCATGGCAAAAAGATAAAACAAAAAGGCTGATGCTACGAAAAAACCCCACCGACAACGCAGAACTTGTGGCGGAAGTAGAACCTAATGTCATTGGTAATATCCGCCAATGTGATGGACAATGGTGCGAACTAAACATTAATAATACGCGCGGATGGCTTCAGCAACCCCAGTTATGGGGAATCTATCCTGATGAAAAAGTAAAAGGTTGGTGAATACTCAAACTTATCAAGTTTAACTTTTATTCCTCATTGAATATCCTCACTGCCTATCACAAGATTGATTTTTGGGTTTCAATCGTACGATCAAATCAACATGTGAAACTTCCATACCTTCTGGTGGCTTAGGCAAATTTCTAATAATGGGAGCTTCTTCCAAATTGTAAGGAATATCAAGAATACGATTTTCGCCTTCTATATAAAAATGGTAGTGATCAGAAGTATTGGTATCAAACCAAGTTTTTGAGCCTTCTACGGCAATAATCCGTAACAATCCCGCTTCCGTAAATTGATGAAGCGTATTATAAACCGTTGCTAAAGATACAGGTACACCTGCCCTCCCCGCTTCCTCATAGAGCTCTTCAGCAGTAATATGACGATTTCCTTGAGAAAAAATCATATGTGCAAGCTCCAACCGCTGACGTGTTGGACGCAGACCATTTTGACGCAAATGTTTTTCTAACATAGAAATGGAATAATATTGCACAATTTTTCCACACTCTTTTGTGAACTGTTGTTCTTCATTCATATCTAAATCGTCTGCACTTACTGACATATTACAAACCCAAATATATTCCTGCTAAATAAGATCAAAATACAAAAAAATGGGAATAGTATGGTGTAATCTTGTATTCCATTTTTAAATAATTACCTGTGTAGAATACATAAAAAAGGGCTTTTGTCATTAAAAATGATATAAAATCATTTCCCTCTCTTTAAAATTTGCTCTAAAAGTAGGTTGGGAAAAGCGCAGAAATAAAGATATATGCAAATAAATGGAGTAACAATGGCTGAACAAAAGTCTCGCTACACTTATGAAGAGCTTCTAAGCTGCGCTCGCGGCGAAATGTTTGGTAGAGGTAATGCGCAATTGCCAGCACCGCCAATGTTGATGATTCATCGAATCACTCAAATTAGTGAAACTGATGGTAAATACGATAAAGGAATGGTTCGCGCCGAATTTGACATTACACCAGACCTGTGGTTCTTTAATTGTCACTTTATAGGCGATCCCGTCATGCCGGGATGTCTCGGACTAGACGGTATGTGGCAATTAACAGGCTTTTTTCTTGGTTGGCTAGGCGAACCAGGAAAAGGAAGAGCGATATCAACAGGTGAAGTAAAGTTATCAGGAATGGTAACTCCACAAACCAAAATTCTTGAATATGAAATAGATTTTAAGCGTATTCGACGTGGAAATTTAGTCTTAGGAATAGCTGATGGATGGCTAAAAGCAGATGGAGAGACTATTTATAAGGCGAATGATTTACGCGTTGCTTTATTCAAAGAAGATTGAACGTTATTTCCATCAGAAAGAACTTTTCATTATTCTGTATGGAACGAGGAGGTATGAATGCGTCGAGTTGTTGTAACCGGAATGGGAATTGTCTCCGCGATTGGAAATGGACCTGAAGCTGTTTTAACCAGTTTACGTGAAGCAAAATCCGGAATTTCTTACGCGCCTCAATATGCCGAATTAGGCTTTCGTAGCAGAGTTTACGGCAAACCCGATATTAATATAGAAGAACTCGTAGATCGACGTGCTCTACGTTTTCATGGGCGTGGAACAGCATGGAATCACATTGCTATGGATCAGGCAATTGCTGATGCGGGTCTAGAACCGCATGAAGTATCGAATGAACACACGGGTATTATTATGGGTTCTGGAGGTGCTTCAACTCAGTCAATCGTTGAGGCTGCTGATATTACACGCCAAAAAGGTCCAAAACGCATCGGTCCTTTTGTTGTGCCTAAAGTGATGAGTTCTACGGCATCCGCAACACTTGCAACTTTTTTTAAAATTAAAGGCGTAAACTATTCAATCTCTTCCGCGTGTGCTACATCCAATCATTGTATCGGCAATGCTTATGAAACAATACAATATGGAAAACAAGATCGCATTTTTGCTGGTGGTTGTGAAGATCTGGATTGGACATTATCTGTTTTATTCGATGCTATGGGTGCTATGTCCAGCAAATATAATGATGTACCAGAAAAAGCTTCGCGTGCTTATGACACTAATCGTGATGGATTTGTTATTGCTGGTGGCGCTGGCGTTTTGGTTCTTGAAGAACTAGAAGTCGCTAAAGCACGTGGTGCAAAAATCTATGGAGAAATTGTTGGTTATGGCGCTACATCCGATGGACACGATATGGTCTCTCCATCAGGTGAGGGAGCAGAGCGGTGCATGCGCATGGCACTTGCGACCGTCAAAAATAAGATTGATTATATCAATCCCCATGCAACAGCAACACCTGTTGGTGATCCCCCTGAAATAGAAGCGATCCGCCGTATCTTCGGAGCAGGTGATCAATGCCCACCAATTTCCGCCACAAAATCTCTGACTGGTCATTCCTTGGGTGCAGCTGGTGTTCAGGAAGCAATCTACACACTGTTAATGATGAAGCATAATTTTATTTGTGAAAGTGCTCATATTGAAGAACTTGATCCAGCTTTTGCCGATATGCCAATTGTTCGTAAACGACGCGATCATCAACAACTTAATACCGTATTGTCAAATACTTTTGGCTTTGGCGGTACCAATGCAACGCTTGTTTTCCAACGCTATGAATAAACAAAAGTTCTTAGTAATTGAAAAAAGTACGGTCTTACGGAGAATAATATGAAAGGTTTGATGGAGGGCAAACGTGGCCTTATTATGGGAATTGCAAATGACCATTCAATTGCTTGGGGCATTGCCTGTCAGCTCGCACAAGCAGGAGCTGAATTAGCATTGACTTATCAAGGAAATGCTTTTGGAAAACGTGTTCAACCTCTAGCAGATAAACTTGGCTGCAAATTAGTGCTAGAGTGTGATGTTGAAAATATTGAAAATATTGACTACGTCTTTGGGCAACTTGAAAAAGAATGGAAAACAATTGATTTTATTGTCCATGCCATTGGTTTTTCAGATAAAACTCAGCTAAAAGGGCGTTACGTTGATGTTACAACACGTGAAAACTTTCAACGCACGATGGTTATTTCAGCGTATTCCTTTACTGAAATTGCCCAACGCGCGGGTAAGCTTATGCCCAATGGAGGAACACTTTTAACTCTTACCTATGGTGCTTCACAGCAAGTTGTGCCTAATTATAACATCATGGGTGTTGCTAAAGCAGCTTTAGAAGCTATGGTACGTTATTTAGCAGCAGACTTTGGTCCTCAAAATATCCGTGTCAATGCGATTTCCGCTGGTCCTGTTAGAACTTTAGCAGGTAATGGCATTGCAGCTGCACGTGCAATATTTTCACATCAACGCCGTAATGCCCCATTACGTCGTACCGTAAATATTCATGAAATTGGAAAATCTGCTCTTTATCTACTCTCTGACTTATCATCAGGTGTTACAGGTGAAATCCATTATGTTGATTCAGGCTATAACATCATGTCTATGCCAATACTTGAAGAACTGAAAAAAAGTGACGATACTCAAGAAGAATAAAAATTATCGCACTTAGAAAATATGACGTAAGGCACGTGTGCAGGTCTTTATAAGAATAAGTATAATACAAAACAAGATGCCTTGTTTTGCGAAGTATTTTATAAAAATCCGAATATTTTTTCAATCCATGGTTGAAAAATTTTGTATTTTATGACGTTATTTACCTTACTAAAGCATACCCTTTTGCTGTTGCTTACAAATCAATCCTCAGCCCTCATGCCATCGCAGTTTGAAACAGAGATTAGAGGATTATTAAAATCCTTAGCTTCAGCTTTTGTATACCAGATTGAAAAAAATATTGCCTACCTTTTTATTTATTCTTGAAACGCAAAGACAATCTAATTTAGGAAGAATATGAAGGCGTAAAGAAATCAATCATTAATCTTACTATTATTCTTTAATGAGGCTTTACAGTTTTAAAAGCATCCACATCAATATTTTTTTAATAATGGAGATTACGCTTTACCTCACACCTTTATTTTTCTCGTTCTTTAATGAAAGCATTTCTCTGATATATCAGGTAAAACAGAACGCTCAAAAACACTACGGCTGTTGCTCCTTCATGCATTTTTTTAAAAGATATCCCTCAATACACGCAATTCCATTTCACAATGGTATCTGTAGAACAGATAAAATCCCCGTGAAGTACATAAATCCTTTTTTCTCCACCATTTTAATGTTTATACAAATGACAAATCGACACTATCATTTTACTTGCCATGTTCTAATGTTGAAACACCCCTTGATACTTGAGATGATTCATTAGAAGTATTTTTAATAATTTTTATCAACATACTAACCCGCTTGTGACAAGCAAACACATATTTTTAATTAATTCAATACAAAAATAAAATGAATTATTCATATAAATCAATTTGTTATCTTTATAATCACATTATTTTTTCAATTTAAATGACAGCCACAAACAAGTACGATAACATTTTTTCAATTTTAGATTTTCAAAAGTCATTTCTTGCATATAAAAAACAGAATTGACATGTGAGAAAATAAAAGGCGTAAACATCTCTACTGAACAGCCTCAAGTGCCAAGAGCTGTCTCAAACATTGGAGGCTGGTAGGATGTGTGATGATGCCCGGCTTCCTCCTTCGTAAAGGTAAAGATGGGGATGTGCACAATGGCTTTATCGTTACACTATTCACGGTCACCGTCGCGAATTGGGCTTGGGCGTTTTAAGAGAGGTCTCTTTAAAACAAGCGCGTGAATATACAACAGCAATAGTGTTTTATTTTGGGCGTTCTATTTTACCTGACACATCAAGGTGTGAGGTAATCTCCACTATTTAAAAGATATGCTTTAGATAGCGTAAAACTGAATTTAAAAATGATGGTAGAGATGGGAACTGGTTTTTATCTTTAAAATTTCATCTTCTTCCCAAATTAGATTGTCTTCTTGTTTTAACGAATTACACAAACAGAAACACACAATATCCCTGCCTCTATCGAGATATAAACGCTGTTACACGCAGCAAATAATATTGAAAATTGGATAATAGCAATGATATTTTTAGCTTATACGTTACATAAAAAAAATGCTTCCACCTAATGAGTCTTGTATTATTCTGTTTGCAAATATCATTGTGAGATGAATTTAAGAGAAAATCAAAATATCTTGTTCATTACATTACATAAACATGTGTAAGTGGAAACGATAATTTATTTTCAAAGAGATAGCTCTTAGACAAAAGCCAAAACTTTTATATTTCAGCCATGTTTCATAAATAATCGAATGATATGAATCTATAATTTGCTAGAATATGACTGTCTTATACAACCATCAATACAATCTATTTTATATGTCTTCATAGCAAGTTTCTATTTTTTTACGATTGGAATTATTAAAAAACAGAATATCATTGTATTTCATCCTTGAGAGTACGGCTTAGTAATGTGTGCGCCGCTTCAGTTATGTTTTTACCACAATAGAGAATTTGATAAATTTGTTCTACAATGGGCATTTCTACCCCAATACGTTGCGCCAACGTATGTACTTCCTTGGTATTTAAGTACCCTTCCACAACCTGACCAATTTGTTTTTCCGCTTCTTTTATATCTATTCCTTTACCAAGAAGTATTCCAAAACGACGATTACGCGACTGATTATCAGTACATGTCAAAACCAGATCACCTAAGCCTGTCATTCCCATAAATGTGGAAAGCTCAGCACCCATAGCCCCCCCTAAACGACTGATTTCAGCTAGTCCTCGTGTGATGAGAGCTATTCGTGCATTTGCCCCAAACCCCATACCGTCTGATATTCCTGCACCAATAGCAATAACATTTTTGACTGCTCCCCCTAATTGAACACCAATCATGTCTGAACTTTTATAAACTCTAAAACTTTTGTCACAATGAAAAAATTGCTGTAATTCTTTACCAAACTCAACATCAGAAGCTGCTATCGTCATTGCAGTAGGCCAACCAATAGCTAGTTCTTGAGCAAAAGTTGGTCCAGAAAAAACTGCTAAAGGAATTTTTTCACCTAAAATCTCACGAGCAACCTCTTGTAAGAAACGTCCGGTACCATGTTCTAAACCTTTTGTTGCCCAAATAACGCGTGAATGCTGATCTAAATAAGGCTGAATATTATACAAAACTTGATGAAATACATGGCTTGGAACAGCGATTAATATATTGTGACTTGCTGCTATTGCAGTTTCAAGCGAAGCTTCAAGTAATAAATTTTCAGGAAATTGAATATCGGGTAAATATACTTGATTACAACGTTGTTCCTGTAATTCTTTGATATGTTGAGGATTATATCCCCAAAGTAAAACATTATTACCATTACGGGCAAGAGCAATCGCTAATGCAGTACCAAAAGAACCAGCACCAATAATTGTCATTGCAGCGGTTTTCATTAAGTTTTCTGATTATTCTCTAAACTTTTGATTTCAAGTGCATATTATTATCACAAATAACTTTAATGCTATCTTTAATATAAATTCTGTAAATTATAAAAACGTTACCGCTTCGTAGCTCTTATCTCACACAGCATAAAAACTTGTTTCTCACATTCTCTTTCTTTGTAGTAAATTGCATAGACATCACTTTTTGTATATTCTACAAATAGCTATTTGTCTCAAAAATTAAAGCTTGACTCAATACTCCATGGACTTTCTCTTTTAAAATAAAAGTACATTCAAAATCATGATACTCATTCCACTGATATCTTGCACTTAACCCCTCTTTAATATCCTACGAATTTTTTGTAAGAGCTGATACACGCCGCATCAGCTCCACAGGTATTTCTAACAATTACTCCACAGGAGACTGCGTACTTAACCCCTGCTCCATAGGCATTTCTGAACTAGGAACTTGATCTACAGGAGTTTGCGTACTTAGCCCCTGCCCCATGGGCATTTCTGAACTAGGAACTTGATCTACAGGAGTTTGCGTACTTAGCCCCTGCCCCATGGGCATTTCTGAACCAGGAACTTGATCTACAGGAGTTTGCGTACTTAGCCCCTGCTCCATGGGCATTTCTGAACTAGGAACTTGATCTACAGGAGTTTGCGTACTTAGTCCCTGCCCCATGGGCATTTCTGAACTAGGAACTTGATCTACAGGAGTTTGCGTACTTAACCCCTGCCCCATGGGCATTTCTGAGCCCTGTATCTTTTCTGGCTGTTTTCTTACGGATATATCTTTGTTTGATAACTGCTCAGATACTGAAGAATCATCTCTACTTGATATTTCCGGTTCAATAACACGTCCTGAGCCACCCATCATATTATAATTCAAATGAGAAATAGCCCACCAAGTTCCCCCAATAATAACAAAAACGCAAATAGCAGCAAACCACAACGCGCTTAAATTCCACTTGGCATCTGGACCAGAATTCAAGTGCAAAAAGAAAACAATTTGTACTATAATCTGAATAATCGCCATCCCAATAAGATACGCAACCTTTGTACTAACTGCCCAACTTTCCATCATTCCATACATCACAGGAACAAAAGAACCCAAAGTGAAAAATACAGCCAGAATAAAACCGACTAAATATGAACCAGTACTGGGACCATGTGTTTCATTTTGCATGCTCATCACAACGCTCCTAATAGATAAACCATGGTGAAAACACCAACCCATACAATATCAAGTAAATGCCAAAAAATGGAAAGGCATGCTAAACGTGTCTTATTGTTCTGATCCAAGCCATTACGACGAAGATGAAAAAACATCACAACCATCCAAAGAAGACCAACACTTACGTGAAGTCCATGGGTGCCAACCAAAGCAAAAAATGCTGACCAATAAGCAGAGAGAATCTCCCGACCAAAAAGCTGTAAACCTGTTGCAGAATCAATACCAGCATAAGCATTTGGATCGTAATAAAAGACCTCACCCAAAAGTTCATGAAATTCGTAAAGTTCCATACCAATGAAGCAACAGCCAAATACAAAGGTAATAGCCATCCATAAACGCACACCACTGATGTTATTTTTATGTGCTTGTACCATTGTAAAACCATAAGTGACGGATGAAAACAACAAGAAAGCAGTCTCAACCAAAACAAATTTTAAATCAATAAACTCATTGCCCGCCTTACCACCACCATAAGAAGCAGAAAAAACAGCAAAACTTGAAAAAAGTGTCGAAAACAGGATCAAATCTGAAAGAATATAGACCCAAAAACCAAACGTCATTACCGAACTATTATCGTGGTGATGTTCATCCACAGCACTCACATTATTTATTGTTACTGCACTCATACTGTCACTCCTTGTTCTTTAAGAACAGCTGTAAAGGCATCTTCAGTTTTTTGTACTTCTTCAGCCGGAATATAATAACCATGATGGTCACCTGTTAATGAATGACACACAAGCGTTGCAATAAAACCAATCAAGCCGACCGCAACAAGCCACCAAATATGCCAGACAAGCGCAAAACCAACAACTAACGAGAAGAATCCCGCAATAATTCCAGCCGATGTATTGGACGGCATATGAATTTTTGTAAATCCACTGGTAGGACGTTGATAACCACTTTTCTTCATATTCCAATAAGCGTCATCAGACTGTATTTTCGGAACTATTGCAAAATTGTAAGAAGGAGGCGGTGAAGAGATAGACCATTCAAGAGTCCGTGCATCACCCCAAGAATCATTTAATGTTACAGGTAAACGTCCCTTATGTTTGATACCGTACCAAATCGCCAAAACAACTTGCAGCACAAAACAAAGGATACCAAGCAAAATAATAAAAGCGCCCAATGCAGCAATCATAAACATCGGTTGCCAACTAGGTTCCATATAATGCTGGAGACGACGTGTCCCACCCATTAAACCAAGTGCATAGACTGGGAAAAAGGCAAGGTAAAAACCAATGAACCAACACCAGAAAGATGCAATACCCAATGCCCGATTTGGTTTATAACCAAAAACTTTTGGAAACCAAAATGCAATCCCCGCTAAGTACGCAAAAACGACACCCCCAATAATTGTATGATGGAAATGCGCTACCAAAAACAACGAATTATGAAACTGCCAATCAGCTGGCACAATAGATAACAAAACACCAGTTAATCCACCACCAACAAATGTAAAGATCATTCCCATGCACCAAAGCATTGGAGGCTCAAAGCGAATCCGCCCCTTATACATAGTTAGCAGCCAATTAAAGACTTTTACACCTGTTGGAACGGCAATAATCATTGTCGCAATACCAAAGAAAGTATTCACAGCTTCACCGCCACCCATTGTGAAGAAATGATGTCCCCAAACAAGAAGCGAAAGAATCAAAATAACCAACATGGCCCATATCATCGAAGTATAACCAAAGAGGCGTTTTGAAGAAAAAGTTGATACAACCTCAGAAACAATTCCAAAAGCAGGAACAACCAAAACATAAACCTCAGGATGACCAAAAACCCAAACATAGTTAATCCATACCATCGGATTTCCGCCACCAACATTGGAAAAGAAATTCATGCCCAAATAACGATCGCATGCCAAGAGTGCAAATGCTACAGTTAAGACAGGGTAAATAACTAAAATAAGGACATTGCTAACAAAAGCGCTCCAACAAAAAACAGGCATTCTCATCATCGTCATCCCAGGAGCACGCATCTTAATCAAAGTCGCAACAAAATTGACCGCCCCCATTGTTGTCGCTATACCAGAAAGTTGAAGTGACCATAAATAATAGTCTACCCCTGTATCTGGACTCGTTTGCAATTCTGTAAAAGGTGGATACATCAACCAGCCACCACGACCAAAATTCCCAACACCTAGGGATATGTTAATCAATATTGCCCCTGCAGCCGTAATCCAAAAACCTAGATTATTTGCAAAGGGAAAAGCAACATCACGCGCACCAATTTGAAGCGGTATAAGATAATTAAAAAGGCCAAATAAAATAGGCGTAGCCATGAAAAAAATCATGATAGTGCCATGCGCCGAAAAAATTTGATCAAAATGGTCAGGGGGCAAATAACCTGCACTTTCACTCCCAAGAGCTAAAGCTTGATGTGTTCGCATCATGAGTGCGTCCGCAAAACCGCGAACAAGCATAATAATTCCAAGAACTATGTACATAATGCCTATGCGTTTATGGTCAACAGTTGTAATCCAATTTCGCCATAGAATCCCCCACCACCCAAGTGCTGTTAGAGCAACAACAGCAATTAAACCAACCACAACAATCGCAATACACGTGTATAAAACGATCGGCTCATGTGCAAGTGCATGAAAAGCACCTGCCGTAGGATCTGTAAGTCTTCCAAACATTTCTCAACCCATTTCAAATGAAATTCAAGTTTAAAAGAAACCTTATGTTAAAAGGGCTCTTTCTTTACTGACCCTTTAAATAACATCAGGATCAAATACTGAACATAGTGCACCCCATAGCGTCTGAGCAGCAGCACGTTTCATTAAATCCTCATTACATACCGTATTTTCATCGACACATCGATTAACAACACGATAGTAAAGGCGCTTCTCAACAGGTGCAAAATAACGAACTTCAGCATCTTTTTTCTTCGCAGCAATATCACCCATACGAGGCGCAATAGAAAGTTGACGATAAGATGCACGATCAAGTACTCGACCATTAGCCCGAGCTTTTACAATCCAATCCTCAAAGTCCTGCAAAGACACAGAATGCCACTTAAACCGCATACTCGAAAAACCATCACCACTGTAATTTGCTGAGGTTCCTTTGAATACTCCTTGCTCTTCAGCGACCAAATGCAACTTAGCATTCATCTGCGGCATAGCGTAAAGAACTGTACCCAGTTTGGGGACCCAAAAAGCATTGACAGAATTCTCTGACGTCAATTGCAATAAAACCTGACGTCCTTCAGGCGCATAAATCTCATTAATCGATGCAACACCATATTCAGGATAAATAAAAAGCCATTTCCAATCAAGAGAAACGGCATCAATCTGTAATGGCTTTCCTTCACCTACAACTTCCACTGGGAGAGGATTTGTAGGTTCCAGCTTATAAGTATAATAAGCTGTTAATGAACCTAAAACCATTACAATTACAATTGGAATACCCCACATCAACGCTTCAATTTTATTTGAATGCGCCCAATCAGGAGAATAGTCCGCTTTCATATTCGATGCGCGATATTTTATAGCTAAAAACACCACACTCACCATAACTGGGATGACAACACAAAGCATCACCACCACACAAACAACTATCAAAATGAGCTGTTGACGTGCAACATAACCTGATGGCTGTATAACATCAATTTTACAACCAGATAAAAGCAGTGCTCCCCCTAAAATCACAAGCATTTCTAATTGTCGAACAAAGCTTTTCATCTCTATTTACCCCCGTCATATGCACCAAAAATTGTCATAAAATATATATACCTCATATTGTACAGATTTGAAAATAATTATCAAGTGAATTCAATGCCTATATTACTCTTATCAAACGCTTATTCTTTACCTATCACAATTTAATTGTTTTGCTTAATTGTTTTGCAATATATTCAAGTGCAAACCAATATCCATCACCTCCACACCCAGTTATGATAGCGTCTACACCTGCAGATGTATAAGAGTGGTGACGAAAAGCTTCACGCTGGTAAATATGAGATAAATGAACTTCTACTTTCGGCCCTGAAAACATTTTTAGGGCATCAAGAAGTGCAACAGATGTATGACTGTAAGCCGCTGGGTTAATGATCAATCCAGAACTTGCCTCTATTGCTTCTTGTATCCATGCTACCAACTGCCCTTCACAGTTACTTTGATAAAAATTTATTACGATATCATTTTTTTTTGCCCATTCTCTGCATCTTTTTTCAATATCTTCCAGAGTCTCAGTTCCATAAATTTCTGGCTCACGTTGACCTAGAAAATTTAAATTAGGACCATTTAAAATCGTTATCACCTCAGACATAGCATGCCTTTTCTTTTAGACCTATCACTTATTAAAAAAATATTTAGCATGTTTTTACGACAATAAAGCCCCATCCTTAATCTCAAAGAATTCTGCGCGTCCTTTTAAGTCATCAAATAAAAGACGATCTGTTCCTGTCATAAATGTTTGTACAGCTAAATCATCAAGAATATCAAATAAAGCAGCACGTCGATGCGAATCAAGATGGGCAGCCATTTCATCAAGAAGAAGAATAGGAGCTTTTTCCGACATCATACCTGTTAGACGTGCATGACACAAAACTAAACCTGTCAGCAGCGCTTTTTGTTCACCTGTTGAACACGATGCGGCTCCTATATTTTTATCAGCATAAAAAACCTGCAAATCTGCGCGATGTGGTCCTTCTAACGTCCGCCCAGCAGCACGGTCCATTGCGCGATTATGCCGCAATCGATCACAAAATTGCTCTTCAACTTCAATTGCTGATATTTCACTAAGAGCTGTTTCCAAAAAACCATCAATTTGCAAAAAAGCTCGTGGAAAAGGTATCTGTGATGGCATTTGTGTAAACATATCATTTAAAAGACGAATAACATCAACACGCGCCGCAGAAATAGCTGTCGCCAGTTCTGCCATCTGCTTTTCTAAAGCATCAAACCAAGCATAATCTTCATTTCCATCTAAAAACAAACGATTACGTGCGCGCATAGCTCTATCATAATCGGCTATGCGGCGCCTATGCAAGGGATCAATCGCCAAAACCATACGATCCAAAAAACTACGGCGCTCAAGCGAAGGACCTGTAAAAAGACCATCCATGGATGGTGTTAGGACACTAATATGACAATAATCTGTTAGGCAATCACCCGACTCATTTACACCATTAATATGGACTTTTCGACTGTTATCGCTAACCTCCAAAGCTGTACCAATCTTTACTTCACCATAAAGAGCGCATTCAAGACGCGCAAATACAACAAATCCTCCACCGTCACCATCTACAAAGCTAACGTCAGAATAAGCAGCACGCCGCAAACCACGACCAGGAGAAAGAAAAGATAACGCCTCCAAAAGATTCGTCTTACCAGCACCGTTATGGCCGGTAAAAACCACATGCTGACCAGAAAAATGAATATTGAAAAAAGGATAATTGCGATAACGTAAAAGCTTCAGCTGCCTCACTGCCACTTTGTGCACATGACTGGCCATGCATTGCAAAACAATTGCCCCTAAACGCGAATAGGCATCAGTACATAGAGCACATCCACATCATCATTATCACGAATCAGAGCTGGTGCTCCAGCCTCAGCCAACATAAAAACCATCTCGTCACTTGAAAGCTGCCCAGCAATATCCAAAAGATAACGTGAATTAAATCCTATCTCAAGCGGTTCAGATGCATAAGTTACTGATAATTGATCTTCTGCACTGCCCGAATCTGGGCTATTAACAACAAGCCTTAACTGTCCGTGCTCAATCGTTAATTTAACTGCACGCCCCCGATCACTTGAAATCGTTGAAACACGATCAACTGCAGAAGAAAAGTCCTGCCTATTAACAATTAATTCTTTATCATTTCCAAGAGGGATAACACGTTGATAATCCGGAAATGTTCCATCAATTAATTTTGATGTAAAAATCACAGAACCTACAGAAAAACGAATCTTTGTCTCTGAAAGCTCTATACATACATCGCTATCATTTTCTTCTGAAAGAAGTTTTTGCAATTCTCCTACAGCTTTACGGGGGACAATAACACTGGGCATTCCCTCAACTCCTGAAGGAGCTTCCATCTCAACTTGTGCCAAACGATGACCATCAGTTGCAACCAAACGCAATTTCAAAACACCGTCATTAATAACATGTAAATAAATACCATTAAGATAATAACGGGTTTCTTCAGTAGAAATAGCAAACTGCGTACAATCAAGTAAATGTTTTAAGCTTGATGCCGATAGAGAAAAACGATAACCAAACTGCCCAGGAAGCGACTCTGGAAAATCTGCCTTCGGAAGACATTGAAGCTGAAAATGTGCACAACCCGAAACAACGGACATTGTACCTGCCTGATTCTCATCGACGGATAATACAACTTCATTGCTATCAGGAAGTTTTCGAATGATATCATAGAGCAAATGTGCTGGAACAGTTGTTGCTCCAGCTTGTTTAACATTAACTGCAAAAGATTCCGTAACCTCTAAATCAAGGTCTGTTGCTTTTAACTGCACAGAACCATTTTCTGCATCAATCAGCACATTCGATAAAATAGGAACAGTATTACGGCGCTCTACCACACGGTGAACCCGACCAAGAGACTTGAGAAATTGACTGCGATCAACTGTAATACGCATAAAAGCCCCGTATGATTTACTAAAAACTATAAGAATTCCTTAGCATTAAAAATAGATCCTCTTCAAAGAATCGCCTGCTAGACTTTATTAAACCTCTCTTAAAATGGCAAGTCACTCCTGCACAAGAAAAAATAAATCTTTTCATTAAATTCTTTAAAGTTTCTCCAAAGAAAGAAACAATAAACACTATACAGCCTGTTCTCCAATCAACCGCTTAAGCAATTCAAGTTCCTTAGCCAAGGTCTGATCACCACAAACCAAATCTTCAATTTTACGCACAGCGTGTAAAACTGTTGTATGATCACGCCCACCAAAACGACGCCCAATTTCTGGCAACGAGCGAGGAGTTAATACTTTTGCTAAATACATTGCAACTTGCCGTGGCTTCACAACCGTACGTGTTCGACGATTAGATAACAAGTCCTGTTTAGAAACATTATAATGACGTGCTACCGTACGCTGAATTTCTTCAATCCGAATGCGCTTAGGTTCACCAGGACGTGTCAAGTGGCCTAATAACTCATCAATCCGCTCTAAAGATAAATCAGACTCAAAAGATTGACGAAACAAGAGCTGATTAAATGCACCTTCAATATCACGCCCCGACCCTAAAACCGTTTTCGCAATATATTCCAAGATATCATCAGAAATTGATACCATGCCATCATCTTGTTGTGCCACCTTCAACCGCTGGCGCAACATTTGCAAACGCATTTCATAATCTGGTGCTTCAATTTCAAGAGCTACCCCTCCCTGAAGACGAGAACGAACGCGAAGATCAAGCGATTCTAATTCTGCTGGCGGACGATCTGCAGCGACAACAACTTGTTTTGCACTATCAAGCAACATATTAAGCAAATGGCAAAACTCATGTTGTATCGACTTACCCTGCAAAAACTGCATATCATCAATAATCAAAAGGTCGATATCACGAAGCTGTTCTTTAAAAGAAAGAGCATCATTATCACGAATAGCTGTTGCAAAACGCCACATAAAATATTCAGCAGTTAAATAAATAACGCGCGCAGACGTTAAACGCTTCAATGCAGAAGCAGCAATCGCCTGAAGCAAATGTGTTTTTCCTAAACCAACAGATGCGTGAATAAAAAGAGGATTAAAACGCAAAGCACTTTTATGCCCCTCCGCAATTGAACGCGCAGCTGCTAAAGCAACACGATTAGAAGCCCCCTCAACAAAACTTTCAAAAGTATAGCGCGAATCAAGCGGAGATCCAAAAACTCCCGTTTGAGAACTCTTAACTGAATGCTCTGCACAACTTTCAACAAAAGATGAAGTCGCCTGCTCCTCTAGCACAACAGAAGGAACACTTCTTTTACAAACGACGTCTCTTGAAACGCGTTCCATACCACGAACAATAACTTCAACACGAAGAATTGCTGAATTCTCTTGTTTCCATAAATGAGTCAAAAGAGAACCATAGTGATTATTAATCCATGAACGTAAAAAAGCAGTAGGAACAGAAAGCTTTACAAGAGTATGGCTATATTCAGCAAGCTTCACACGTCCAAACCAACTGGTATAAGCCTCAACACCAACCTGCACCTTTAATTGCGCCATAACACGTATAAAAGCCGCCGCACTTTCCTCCTCTGAAACAATAGAATGCCCTATAGAAGCATTTCTACGAACATCCTCATCACTCTCCGTCATCCTATTCTTTATTATGTTCTCTGCTGACAGGATATTCACCGAAACCCTTTTAAAGGAACTAGCTTTAGAGTTCAATTTATCCACCATCTTCCATCCTGATAAAAATAAAATTTTGTCCTGCCAAACAGCTAAAATAAATCTAGCGAAGGCAAAACGCCCTACCCCAAATAAGATTACTCACCCTCCCCTAGGATAGCCTCATCACAACCCCACTAACAAAGATGACCAATAAGATTTACTTGCACTCATGATATGACCCACCCTTCTAAAATGGTAAACATATCTATTCAGAAAACTAAAAAATCGTCAGAAAACCTTTCCAGTACAAAAGCTTCGAAAAGCCTAAGTCAAAACATCTTGTACTCAACAAAATATAGAACAATGTGCTGGTGTGACCCCTTCATGCTTTTTAGTCTTCATAAGAACCATACAAAACAGCAGAGGTAAAATGCAAGAGGTCAAAATAAAATCAAAAAACCCGAAAAAAATGCTTGTATCAATGAGGAATGAAAAAAATATTGATTCAATTCATTTTTTTTCTCTAAATTTACCAATAATTAAAGAATCTCCTCAGATTTAAAAAAAAAAATAAAATGCTTGACAAAAAAGACTCTGTAAAAATCCACAAAGCTTGTGGATAACCATACTCCCCCTATAAACTTTCTCTCCTTTTTCAAGAGGAGAATCATTATCGATTCTTATTTTCAATAGAAACTTTTTGAAATAATAAACAAAAAGCCAGCATCCTCATGGATACTGGCTTGATTCTCAATAAAGGAGAAAAAGCTTAAACGCTGAGAGCCTTCAAACGTTTAGCTAAACGCGATACCTTCCTCGCAGCAGCATTTTTATGAAAAACCCCTTTAGAAACCGCACGCATAATTTCAGGCTCAAAATTCTTAAATGCAATCTCTGCAGATGCCTTATCGCCACCCGCTAAAGCATCATCAAACTTACGTATAAAGGTACGAACGCGCGAACGGCGGGCCTTATTAACCTGTGCGCGCGTTGCAACCTTGCGCACCGCTTTTCGAGCAGAAGGTGTATTCGCCATAAATATAATCTCTCTTTCAACACCTTGGTAAAATGAGTCTAAATGACAACTCTACCAATATAAATAAATTCAACCCAAGCAAAACTATAAAGCTGCCTATAACTGTGTGGCTTATAGCGCAATCCCAAAGCTAACGTCAATTAGATTTTCAAAGATAGTCATAAAAAAACGAAGCCAAACTCTTTGATCCGCAACTTTACAGCTTAATAATAGATATTCCTTAACAAACAAAAGAATTTAAACAGCTAACTTACGCAAGACATATTGCAAAATTCCCCCATGATGCAAATAATCTAGCTCATCTTCAGTATCGATACGGCATAATAACGGAGCGGTTTTTATCGTACCATCAGAAAAAGTAATTTTCGCTACTGTCTTTTGACGAGGTTTCAAGTTATGAATTCCTTCAATTGTCACCTTTTCATCTCCCTTTAAGCCTAAAGATTTCCAACTTACACCCTCCTCAAAGACAAAGGGAACAATGCCCATACCAACAAGATTAGAGCGATGAATCCTTTCAAAAGACTGTACAATCACTGCTTTTATACCAAGAAGATTGGTACCTTTGGCTGCCCAATCGCGCGATGATCCATTGCCATATTCAATACCAGCAAAAACAACAAGTGGAGTACCTTCTTGTTTATACGCCATTGCTGCATCGTAAATGGCTTGTTCTACCGCTGACGGATAATGAACCGTATAACCTCCTTCTCGACCATTTTCCCCCAACATGAAATTACGAATGCGAATATTGGCAAAGGTCCCACGCACCATAACTTCATGATTCCCACGACGCGTTCCATACTGATTAAAATCAGCCACTTTAACACCATGATCCATTAAATATTTTCCGGCAGGAGAAGCTGCTTTAATAGAACCAGCAGGAGAAATATGATCCGTCGTGATTTTATCACCAAATAAACCTAAAATCCGTGCATCTTTAATATCTGGTAAGATATCAGGTGTTTTCTGCATATCATCGAAATAAGGTGGATTGCGTACATAAGTGGATTGCTCATCCCAAGAATAGGTAGAACCCGTAGGAATCTGAACTTTTTGCCAATTTTCATCTCCCTTAAAAACATCTGCATACTTTTCAGCAAAAACCTTACGCGTGACATTTTTTTCGATGAATTCCTGTATTTCTTGAGAGGTTGGCCAAATATCTCTCAAATAAATGGGTTGGCCATTTGAATCTTCACCAAGAGGTTCCTTGGTTAAATCTTTACACACCGTCCCGATGAGCGCATGTGCAACAACTAACGGTGGTGAAGCTAAATAATTCGCTTGCACATCAGGGGAAACACGCCCTTCAAAATTACGATTTCCCGAAAGAACTGCAGATGCAATTATACCATTGTCATTAATCGTTTTGGAAATAGCTGGATGCAAAGGACCAGAATTCCCAATACATGTTGTGCACCCAAATCCTACTAAGTTAAATCCTAATGCATCTAAATCTTTTTGCAGACCCGAATTTTGAAGGTAAGCTTCAACGACTTGTGAACCTGGTGCAAGAGAAGTTTTTACCCATGGTTTGCTCTTGAGACCTTTTGCCACTGCATTTCTTGCCAAAAGACCCGCTGCAATAAGAACACTTGGATTCGATGTATTCGTACACGACGTAATCGCAGCGATCACCACATCACCGTGACCAAGCGTATATTCTTCACCCTCGACCCGATAACGCTTATTTTGTTCAGAAGTCTTCTTATAGTCTTCGACCAATGCCTTCTCAAAACCCTGCCCAACGTTTTCCAATGCAATACGTCCTTCAGGACGTTTAGGACCAGCCATAGAAGGAACAACAGTTCCCATATCCAATTCAATTGTATCACTAAAAATGGGATGAGCCACCATTTCGTCATGCCACATCCCTTGTGCTTTGGTGTAAGCTTCTACTAAGGCAATCCGATTTTCATCACGCCCTGTCATATTGAGATAACGCACTGTCTCCTTATCAATTGGGAAAAAACCACACGTTGCTCCATATTCAGGTGCCATATTTCCAATCGTTGCCCGATCAGCAAGCGTCATCTGCTCCAAACCAGGACCAAAAAACTCAACAAATTTACCGACAACACCCTTCCGGCGTAGCATTTGAGTCACCGTCAATACGAGATCGGTGGCTGTTACACCTTCTTTAAGTTTACCTGTTAGACGAAAACCAATCACTTCAGGTAACAACATAGAAACAGGTTGGCCTAACATTGCTGCTTCTGCTTCAATACCACCAACACCCCAACCTAAAACCCCTAAACCATTAACCATAGTCGTATGCGAATCAGTTCCCACACAGGTATCAGGATAAATCGTCTCACACCCCTCTTCATTCTTCATCCATACACATTGTGCTAAATATTCTAGGTTAACCTGATGACAAATCCCTGTTCCTGGAGGAACAACGCGAAAATTTTGAAAGGCTTGCTGCCCCCATTTAAGGAAACGATAGCGTTCACCATTGCGTTCATATTCATGCTCAACGTTTTCCTTAAAAGCCATGGAATTGCCAAAAGCATCAACAATAACTGAGTGATCAATGATGAGATCAACGGGAATGAGAGGATTGATTTTTTCAGCGTTACCGCCAAGTTTAACCATAGCATCACGCATTGCAGAAAGATCAACAACTGCTGGAACACCTGTAAAATCCTGCATAAGAACACGTGCAGGACGGTAAGCAATTTCTGCCCCAGCGCTCCCTTTGTCGTTTAACCACTTAGCAACATTGAGGATATCCTCTTTTTTAACTGTGCGACCATCTTCAAATCGCAATAAATTTTCGAGAATAACTTTCATCGAAAACGGTAAACGAGAAACACCTTCAAGACCATTCTTCTCCGCTTCGATCAAGCTATAATAAGTATATTCTTTGCCACCAACATTTAATACTTTGCGACAATTAAAGCTATCAATTTGAGTCATGACTGTCCACCCTCATACTATAACCACCCAATTTCCAGGAATGAACAACACAAACTACGAGTCAAGGTCGCAGCTTGAGCGCAGACGCAATCACCTCCGCCATCCATTTCCCCCTCCACCCTCTCGTAGGCAAATGCGGAAATCAGCGCCAGAAACCATTTTACACCAGATATTGATGTAAGGTATCTCTTATAGAACTATTTCTAGAACTATTCTAGGTACAATTGCACAAAAAATGTGTTTTTTATTCTATAATGCAATAAAGAATATGAAAATAAAAACAAAATAGGCAATCACATGGTGTTATCAGGCAAAGATTTAGCCGCTTACAGAAACGAGGAAATTCTGTTTAAAGGTCTTTCTTTTTGTTTATTTTCACAGCAACTGATGACAATCACCGGTCCTAATGGTATCGGAAAATCTACATTACTCCGAATCATTGTCGGTCTTCTTGAAGCTGCTGAAGGTCATATAATACTTAAAGACCATAATCAAATATACCCTGTTGCAACTGCGTGTCATTATCTTGGTCCTCAAAATGCTATGAAACCTCTCTTATCTGTCATTGACAATTTGCAATTTTGGGCAGATTTTTACGGTCAACATTTACGCTTTGTGCATGAGGTTCTTGCCGATATTGGTCTTTCTAACCTTGAACATTTACCCTTTAAAGCTCTGTCAACTGGACAACAAAGGCGCGTAGCTATTGCTCGCCTTTTGCTCTCCTATCGTCCTCTTTGGATTTTAGATGAACCAATATCTGGACTTGATAACCATGCTCAAAAACTCCTTGCTCGTATTTTCCAGCGTCATCTCAATCAAGGTGGTATGATTATCGCTGCAACTCATAATTCCCTAGGTATTCCAGAAAACCATAAAATCGCTCTGGAAAAATTTTTACCTCTCTAGGAGAGAATAAAATGAAAGCACTGTTCTGGCGTGACCTTAAACTATTATTAGCGCCACAAGCCTCTTCACTAACAGGACTATTATTTTTTATCGCTGTTGTTGTCATAACCCCCTTTGCCATTGGACCAGATCCCAAAATTCTTGCACAAATAGGGCCAGGTATATTGTGGTTTGGAGCCCTTCTTGCAGGACTCCTCAATCTAAACAAACTTTTCCAAATCGATCGCGATGATGGTAATCTCGACCAATTTATCCTTTCAGGAAAAAGACAAAGTTTTACACTAATTGTTTTTACCAAATGTCTTGCCCATTGGGTAGGAACAATGCTTCCTCTTATTTTTGCTACACCTATTTTAGCCCTCATGCTCCATTTAGATGTAACAATAACTTTTACAACAATACTTACCCTTTTATGCGGAACACCAGCCATTATTTTTATTGGCGCCATAGGCGCGGCACTGGCAACCTCATTGTTGCACAGTACTCTGCTTATTTTTATCATTATCTTGCCGTGGATCATTCCAATTATGATTTTTGGTGTCTCGGCTGCTACAGCCCCAATAAATCCAAATATTTCTTTTCTCACGTCCTTGGCTCTTCTCAGCGCTTTTTCACTTCTTTTGAGTCTCTTTGGCTCTTTTGTTGCTGCAATAACGCTTAAACTTTTATCAGAATAATAAAAGATGATTGCCGCATAGAAAAACTCTGCCTATTATGAATTTCATGAATGAACTATCTCGTCCATATAAAATCAGGTCACTCCCTGCAAGTTTCACCCTTTTCATGAAAATAAGCAGTATCGTCTTACCTTGGTTGGCCGGCATAACATTGTGTTTCCTTATTTTAGGACTTATTCTGGTGATGTATTCCCCTGATGACTATCAACAAGGCATTACTGTTAAGATTATGTACCTTCATGTACCCTTTGCGTGGTTGTCTACATTCTGTTATGTAACTATGAGTGCAGCAGCATTAGGAAATCTGATTTGGAAATATCATCTTGCTGATGTGGCACTTAAATGTGGAGCGCCTATTGGAGCGATTTTTACCGCATTGGCTCTCATGACAGGAGCACTTTGGGGGCGACCTACATGGGGAACATGGTGGGTCTGGGATGCACGGTTAACATCAGTTTTAATTCTGCTTTTTATCTATCTTTCCATTATCCTGCTTGGACGTGCTTTTGACAACCAAGTAAAAGCCGCTCGCGCTACTGCAATTCTTACACTTGTTGGATTTGTTAATATTCCTGTTATTAAATTTTCCGTTAATTGGTGGAATACATTGCATCAACCAGCATCATTGTTACGTGCTGGAGGATCAACAATCGACAATGCTATGTTATGGCCCCTTATAACAATGCTATTTTGTTTTATCTTTATGTTTATTGCACTCTATTTGATGGCTATGCGAAATGAAATCAATAGTCATTATATTCGAATACTTCAGATTAAAAAATCCCGTCGTGCACAACAACAGGACTCTTCATCATGCTCGACCTAAATGGCATCCAGGGCGGATTTTTAGGAAATCTATCTCAGAAAATTGATTTTTTCCTTAGCACCCTTAAACACGAGCAAATTGTTGTTTTAAGCTATGTGCTTTCTGCAATATCCCTCTTATGTCTTATTGGATATATTCTTTGCAAAGCGCTATACCAAAAAAAAATTCTCCAACAGCTAAACAAAAAAGAGTTGTCACAAAAAGAAAAGTATAATGAAAAACATCCCTCCAAAACTTAAAAAAAATATATCTTTTCCTGTTCTGCTTGTTTTTTTTGGACCATTTGTGCTTTTTCTTCTTCTCGTGGTGCTTTTTTTCAACTTTATGGATAAAAAAAACCTTCAAGATTCTTCTCTTCTCCCAAACGCATTAGCTGAAAAACCTGCTCCCAATATTCATCTTCCTCTTCTTGATAAAGAACGTTATCTCAATTCAAAACAGTTTAAGGGACGTGTCACGTTGGTCAATTTTTGGGGCTCTTGGTGTTTGCCCTGTCGCGAAGAGCATCCTATTCTTATGAAAATTGCACAAGATAGACGTTTTGATCTGATTGGTATTAATTATAAAGATAACAAAACAAACGCCCTGCGCTTTTTAAACAGTTTTGGTAATCCTTTTAAATTTATTGGCTTTGATGTTTCAGGATATACAGCTATTGATTGGGGAATATATGGACCCCCAGAAACCTTTCTCTTGAATAAAGAGAGCATCATCATTGCCAAACATGTTGGTCCCTTAACATGGCAAATTTATCAAAAAAAAATTCTACCAAAAATTAAACAAGCGATCATGACAGAAGAAAAATAAAATATCAAAATATTGATTTATAAATAGTAATTTACCATTTTTATCTATTAACTGAAAATACCGTATACTATGAGATTTTTTAAAATTTCTATATGTTGAATCAAAAAAACATTTAAGATAAAGACTAAAAATACCCCTTATGAATTGTCTAAACGTGAAAATAATTGGCAATATTTTAAGTTGAAAAATACAATAATGCAGGTTTGTAAAAACATAACGTTTTATCATGCTATGTATGCTACTTTATTTATACGGATCCTCATTCTTCTTAGGAAAATTTGACAAGAGCATTACCATTGTTGATTCAAAAACATGTGCAAAGAAATATCTGTAGAGCAAACCTCCCAAATATAACAAAAATTTAAGTAGTTTTCATTTTTTTAGCGATTAAATATCTGTTTTTGAACTTTATTTTGATTATTTGGACAAAACAATATTGCTATAGAAACATCGTTAGATTAGTGAAAGCAACCAACTATTATTTTCAAAATCATATAGTGTTCTGTCTCCGCTTTTTTATCTGAAATGCACATTGTTATGAGGGGACTTCACCACTATTTTCATCTTTATAAAATAACAAATCCATTCCTTCGCAGCGTTATTGGTATATTTATTCCCATTACACTATCTGTTCGTAATAGACTCCATAAAGCCCATATTGAGTCTATACATTCTTATTCTTTCGATAATTTATCTTATGATTACAACTAATAAGCTTTTTTGACTTTTAATAAGATAAATTCGAGTAAGAAAATATGACTACAATCAAAAAATCTCATTTAACAGAGAAGATAAGTTATAAGTACATGATCAATCTATCAATGAATATTATAAAAGAATTCATTGTAAGAAATAAGCTTTTGAGATGAAAAAATAAACAAGAAGCTTTTTCGAGAGGAGAAAATATATTTTACAGAGAACTCTTTTTTAAGCACTCGGTGACGTGATTACTGATTTCAACAGAAAGATCACTCGTATACATTAAAAAACTCTAAGACAAGAAATATTCTAGAAGTTCATATGAGCTTATAGGTAAACTTTTATGACGCAAATAAAATAGGCTTTTGTTGCAATCATCATTTTTTTATGAAAAATATTTGATTATGTTTTTTCTTCTAAAATTCTTGTGGTGTAAAACAATACGTTTTTGAGCAAAATTCACATGTGACTGAAATATATTTATTTTTAACCATTTTATTGCGTTCATCAATCGAAAATCCTTCTAGGATTCCTTTAATTTTTTCGTGTGAACAAGAACATTGATCGACAAGAGAAAAAGGATTAAAAACTCTAACACCTTGTTCATGAAAAAGACGGAACAAGAGCTGTTTACTACCAACTTGGGGATCTGTTAATTCTGAACTTTCAATCGTTGCCATGAGTATTTTAGCTTCCTGCCATTGGTTATCCAATTGGCTATGGGTTTTCGTTTTTTCTCGCGTTTGATGAGGGGTATCTATTTTATGATGAGACAATTCTTGGGGTAAAAGTTGGATCAAAATACCTCCAGCTCGCCAGCTTTTCTGCGTTTTTCCTTGTTGGTCACGATTAATTAATATAGCAACAGCCAAACGGATATCGGTAGGAATTTGTTCTGATTGATCAAAATAAATACGAGAAGTTTCTTGTAAATTTGATCCATCTAATGCAACTATCCCTTGATAGGGCTGCATATGGGGACCTTGATCAATTGTGAAGGCTAAAGTGCCTTTCCCTAAAAGGGTTTCTGAAGAGATTTGATTATTGTCCATGGCTTGTTTAAGCTGTTCTTTATCAAAACGAGCATATCCACGTAAACTGGAAGGAGGCGAAAAATCGCATACCAACATATTAACCGGTCCATCTGAATGAGTTTGTAAAATAAATTTTCCCGTAAGCTTTAGAGAAGTTCCAAGCAAAACAGTTAAAAGTAAAGCTTCTGCCAGAAGATAGGAAACCGGTTCAGGGTATTGATGTCTGTTAAGAATAGAATTTAAAGTTTCTCCAAGTTGTACGGCACGTCCACGAATATCAAGTTCTTCGACTTGAAAGGGAATAACAGTATCATCTTCATGCAAGAAGTTGTTATTGAGAGAGGCTTCATCTTTAGCTTGTTTACTCATAGCTTTGCCTTTTTTATATAATTTGTTGTAGAGGAGCTATTGTGGAGAGAAAAACGCATCTTGTAAACACCAAGAAAGAATTGCCTTTTGAGCATGAAGACGATTTTCAGCCTCATCGAAAACAACGGAGTGCGGTCCATCAATAATAGAATCAACCACTTCTTCACCACGATGAGCAGGAAGACAATGCATAAAAAGAGCATCAGATTTTGCTAATTTCATGAGAGCTTCATTGACTTGATAAGGCTGAAAAATAGAATGACTGCGAGCACGAAATTCTTGTCCCATGGAGACCCATGTATCGGTCATAATACAATCAGCATCTTGAGCTGCTTTTTGGGGACTATGAGTTAGTGTAAGGTGCGCTCCTCGTTCACGTGCCCAATGTATAAATTTTTCTTGTGGTTCACTGCCCTTTGGAGTAGCAATACGCAAATGAAAATCAAAAAGAGCTGCGGCCTCAATTAAGGAATGGAGCACATTATTACCATCCCCCATCCACGCGAATATTTTGCCAGCAATTGGCCCCCGATGCTCTTCATAGGTTAATATATCTGCTAAAATTTGGCAAGGATGTGTATCATCTGTAAGGGCATTAATGACAGGAATTTGTGCATATTGTGCCAATTCGAGCATACGTTGATGTTTTGTTGTTCGTAATATCACGATATCCACAAAACGGGATAAAACACGAGCCGTGTCAGCTATAGTTTCACTATGACCAAGCTGCATCTCTGACCCCGTGAGCATGATTGTATCTCCCCCAAGCTGGCGCATACTGATATCGAATGAAATACGGGTTCGTGTGGATGGTTTTTCAAAAATCATCGCAAGTGTTTTACCTATAAAAGGTTTTGAACCTTTCCCTGCTTTAAAAGATGCTTTAAGGATTTTTGCATAATCGATCAGTGCGCGTGCTATTGCTGGCGTTAAAATGGATAAGTCCGTGAAATGACGAAGAGCATTTGTCATGTGTGTAATATTTGTCTTTCTTTGTTTACTTGCGAAAGATACGCTATTGCTTTTTCAATACGATGCAAACTTTCATCTATTTCTTCTTCCCTAATGATAAGAGGAGGCAATAAGCGCACAACATTGTTGTTGGCAGCAACACTTAAGAGATATTCATTTTCTAAAGCATTAACGACAAGATTAGAAGACACAACACACTGAATACCCACCATTAGGCCCATCCCCTGAACTGCGCAGATAATATCAGGATAGATATTGAGAATGTGCAAAAGTCCACTTCTTAGTTTATTTCCCATACGCTGAACATGGTTGAGAAAATTTGGCTCTAACAAAATATCAAGAACACTATTTCCTACAGCCATTCCAAGAAGATTTCCTCCAAAGGTTGAACCATGGGTCCCAAGTGTCATGCTTTTTGCAACTTTATCCGTTGCAAGGCAAGCACCTAATGGAAATCCTCCTCCTAATCCTTTTGCGAGGGTAAGAATATCAGGCGAGACATCACTCCATTCATAAGCAAAAAGCTTCCCTGTTCGTCCTATACCCGTTTGGACTTCATCCAAAATCAATAACAGACCATTATCATCGCATATTTTGCGCAAAAATCTTAAATATTCATGAGAAACCGTTCGTATTCCTCCTTCTCCTTGAATAGGTTCAATAAGAATAGCGGCGGTATTTTTATTAATAGCGTTACGCAAAGCGATTTCATCACAAAAAGGTACTTGAATAAATCCACCAGCTTTAGGTCCAAAGCCTTCAAGATATTTTTCATGCCCAGTCGCAGCAAGTGCTGCAAGTGTACGTCCATGAAATGCCCCTTCAAAAGTAATTATTTCAATGCGTTCTGAATGACCAGCAGCATAGTAATAATGACGTGCCGTTTTGAATGCGCACTCCAATGCTTCAGTGCCTGAATTGCAGAAAAAAACCTTATCCGCAAAACTATTTGCACAAAGCCGCGTGGCAAAAGCTGCTTGTTCAGGGGATTGAAAAATATTAGAAACATGCCAAAGTTTTTCAGCTTGTATTTTGAGCGTATCAACCAATTTTGGATGTGAATACCCTAATGCATTAACAGCAATGCCAGATGTGAAATCAAGATAATGTTCTCCCTTATCGGAAATAAGCCATACACCATGCCCCTGTTCAAAATGCAAATCTCGTCGTGCGAAGCATTCATAAAGTGGTTGTATAGAGACGGCATCCATCATAATTTCCTTTATATTTTAACCTTTTCAATATATATACAAAGCAACACTACAAATAAAACAACATGGTACATTTTGTTACGGTGCTTTCAACATTTCATTACGATTAATGATTACACCTATGGAATAGATCATTACACCAATTGAAAAAAAGTCAATGAAGGTTCTATAAATAAGCATTTTGGGAAAAAGCCTTAAACAAAAGTGAAAGTTTAACCTATGATTGATTTGCAAGTTGGGGAAAACATTCTAAATAAACTCTTCAAGAGGTAAAGACTCTTGTCATAGAGTGAGTGCATATTGTAATTTATAATATAATAAGCAAGATGATGTGTTTTAGTTTGTAAGTCCACAGGTTGGATGATTTTCTTATGCTCGCTTAGAGTGTAAAATTCTTTCATTCAGCGTAGTGAAAATATTATTAAAACATTTGAAGATGCAAAGGGGAGAGCATCTTAGTGACGTAATCGGAATGGAGTGCTGGTATGGGTTGGACATGTGAACGCGTTGAGCTTCTTAAAAAGCTTTGGAGTGAAGGGTTAAGTGCAAGTCAAATTGCTGCTCAATTAGGTGGGGTCAGCAGAAACGCAGTCATCGGCAAAGTACACCGATTAAAGTTACCAGGACGCGGTAAGACAGCACAAGGAAGCGCGCGTACGCAAAAACCCCCCGTGGGAAGCAGCCCATCATCTCCACGTGTGCGTCGCAACACATCCACGGTATCGCCAATGAACACATCATCTGTAAGTATTGAAGAAACAGCTTTAAAGACAGAATTTGTAGCGGAAGATATAAAAGAAGTTGATATGTCCACAAAATCCAATGTAGTTGTGCCTATATCACGTCAACTTAATCTTTTACAATTGAGTGAAAATACATGTAGATGGCCGGTTGGCGATCCATTATCAGCAGATTTTCATTTTTGTGGTGCAGATTCTGATGAAAATAGCCCCTATTGTGCCTTTCATGCTAAGTTAGCATTTCAACCAATATCTGAAAGACGTCGGATAAGAGTGTAATATCCTCGATTGAATCTCATATTCTACACCTTCTGCGCTTCGTTATGAAATTTTAATTATCGAATTATTATGAGAAAGAAATTTAATAGAGCTTTTAATGAGTGAAAAAATTTCTTCATGAAACTATTCAACGAAATTGTATCTTTTGTGCTATTGCACAATTATGTGTTGTAAAGTTATATTCCTGTTTATTTCCAAGATCCTCTTTAATTTAGTTGTACTACTTTTAACACTATCCATAGCAATATCTTTTGAATAAGACAATTTCTCATGTTTTTATTCTTCGTGTATTTAATAGAGTAATGCTGTGGTTTATAAAAACAATTTATCGCGTTGCAACCTAAATGAGATCCATCAATATCTCTTTCATTTCAAGCCCTCTTATATTGAATCAATCAAAATCTTTCGTTTGGGCGTCACGAATGAGATGAGAACTGGGGAGAGTAAAAACACTTAAAGAAAAGCATGCCTTCTACAAATGCTTTCAAGTGCCAAGGGCTTCAAGAGTTGTTGCAACATTGGGAGCTAGCAAAGTGTGTGATGATGCCAGCTTGCTCTTTTATTAAGCATAAAGATAAGAGTCTTAATGGATTTATCGTTATACCCTTCACGGATGCCGTCGCAAAATAGGCTTGGATGCGTTGAGAAATGTTTCTTTAAAACAAGCCTGTGCATATATGCAATCCAATGTCATTCTGTTTTGCGTGAGGGATGTGCCCCATCAAAGAATGCGATAAATAAAAGCGTGAAGCAATACGTAGAATGTAAAATGATATATTTATAATTTTTTATAAAAAATTATAAATAAGGGGATATTGTATTCAAGGCTCTTACGAAATATACGAAAACTATAAATTATTACGTATAAATAAATATTAAACCTAGAACGACCACAATAACATCACTTTCCTTTTCCCGACACGAAACGGCGCAACCAAACATAAAGTGCACCTTCTCCGCCATGCTGACGCGCTGCTTGCTCAAACGCATGGACATAATATCGAAAAGCTGGTGTTGATAACCAATACGGAACAAATCTATACAAAGCTCCATCGCTCCCAACAGATCGTCCTTTTCCTGTAATCACAAGGACATAACGCAATCCTCTCTGCTGAGAGGATTGTAGAAAATTTTTTAAGAAAAAATAAGCTTCTTCCTGCATATAACCGTGGAGATCAAGGCGCGCCTCAAGAGGATAACGACCTTGGGAAATTTTACGATGTGCAACATGATCAAAGAAATGAATCTTTTGTACTTGTGTAACTGCCCTCTTTTCTTTTTTAATAAATGTCGAGGATTGTTGATTTTCCTGAGACAATGAGGAGATTTGAGTTACAGGCTGTTTTTTATCATTAATATTTGCAATAGTTTCTGAAGCAGAAGAGAGCATCTTACCGTGAAGCGGTGTTATCGTACGACAAACCATCTCCCATAAAAGGCGATCCTGTGAAGCCAATAAATCTCTTTTTTGTCTCCATTTACTTGAGGACATTTTAATTTCTCATAAATCATTGAATACTTATGGAAGAAAAACAAAAAGTATTTTAATTTTCATTTTCTGTAGCAAAAAGCTTCCAGTTTGGATCTGACGATAAACTATTGCGAACGAAAGTCCAAATATCCCTGATTTCTACAATAGCATCAGGATCACCGTCTATACGCTCACCCTGTTCATTATAAGTAACAGAAATCATCTCACTGACAATACGTATCGTTAAAAGTTCATCCTTTTCTTGTATTGCCGCCGCAACAAATTCGATCTTATTAATTCCAACAAAAGTGAACTCTATTCTCTCTTTATTTTTTTCTCGTTGCTCAATAGCCGTACAAAAGCTCTCAAAAACATCCTGACAAAGCAAGCTTTTAAGTTGATTGCGATCACCTTTGGCAAAAGCTGTTACAATCATTTCATAAGCAATTTGTGCACCTTTTATAAAAAATTGAGGAGAAAATTGAGGATCAATTTTATGCAATTCCCGCAAATTTTTATTCAAAATACTCCCCTCCGGTGAAATTTTATCAATTTCACTAAAGTCGTCTTTTTGTGAATTTTTCTGATGAGGGAACGAAACAATATTATCAGCCGTTTCTGCTTCAACCTGTTTTTTAGAACGACGCGAATAAGGATCAAAGGGGGGCTTTTCAAACCCAATTCGTTTCCCTAATACATTACGGAGTTGCACAAAAATAACAACCATAACAACAAGAGCTATGACAAGTATAACGTCAAATTCCATGGGCGCTGTCAATCTCCAAAGCTTAAATCTCTAATAAACATTGCAGTCAATACCATTTATCAATAAATATGTAAAATAAGGAATCCTACCATTCAAATATTTTTATAGATTTTATATTAAATGGAGTGCTCTTAAGAATTTCTCCCCACCTCATCCAGAAGGAAATTTGCATGTGATAAAACTTTATTCTATAAGTCCTCGTTTTTTTGTTGTTATCTTTCTTTGCATTCTTTTAATCGAGATCGCTGGTTTTATCTTTGTTGGTCAAGAAATTGGTATTTTGGCAACTTTGAGTTTGGTTATTCTCACAACCATAGTTGGGGTTGTTTTATTGCGAGTTCAAGGGTTTAGCCTTTTAAGAAACATACAAACTGAACTTATCCAAGGACGCACATTAGAGAATAATATTATTAATGATGCTTTCATCATGTTTAGTGCAATTTTACTTATTCTTCCCGGCTTTGTAAGTGATCTCTTGGGAATATTACTTCTTATTAAACCAATTCGCTCTGTTGTTTGGCATTTCTTTACATCATTAAAAAACAAAATAAATCCCAATACTAAAAGAAAAAATGACTCTGAAAAAATAATTGATCTTAACGCAGAAGATTACACAATTCATGATACGACAGAATCTCCATGGCGCAAAAATGATGATAACCATTGAAATGCCTAAAAAATCTGTAACAAACTAAAAAAATATTCAAGATAAAGAGCGCATTTCTTGCAACCTTTTGCAAGGCGTGATAACCAATTTGGTCTTTAGATCTAAAATAAATATACATATTATAATGAGAGAGGTTCGTCGTATGGCCGAAGGTGAAATGAATAACAGTGGTGGAGAGCCGGTTTTTGCTGTATTAACTCAATATTTAAAAGATTTATCATTCGAAAACCCAGGTGCTCCTCGTTCATTGCGTACACGTGAAAAATCACCACAAATTGATATCAATATTAACGTCAATGCTAACCCAATTGGTGATGACAATTATGATGTCGTTTTGTCTCTCTCCGTCAAAGCCAATGATAATACTGAAATCTTATTTCATGTAGAACTGATTTACGGTGGTGTTTTCCACCTTGAAAACATTCCACAAGAACATGTTATGCCATTGGTCTTTATTGAATGTCCCCGTCTTTTATTTCCATTTGCTCGCCAAATTATATCTGATGCTACTCAAAATGGTGGTTTTCCACCTTTATGGATTGATCCTATTGATTTTGCAGCCCTCTTCCAAAAGCGTCTCGCTGAAGAACAAAAAGACAATCAAATACAGCCCTCTTAAAAAATTTATTCTTTTGCTATCATAAAGCCCCTTGATATATTATTGGTATATTAGGGGCTTTTTTCCTTTAGACGGCTTTTGCGGCATGATAAGCCGCGAGCATTGCAATATTGACCACATCTGTATCGTTTCCACTAAACGGTACAATTTGGACAGATTTTTCCAACCCAATTAAAATAGGACCAATGATGGTTGCTCCACCAAGTTCTTGTAACATTTTGCTTGCAATGGAAGACGCGTGATATCCAGGCATAACCAAAATGTTAGCGGGCTCTGTTAATCCCATAAATGGATATTGCTGCATCAATTTGGAATTGAGTGCTACATCAGCACTTATTTCTCCATCAAACTCAAAATCAACCTTGCGTTCATGCAAAATATTAATCGCATCCTGAATTTGCTGTGTGATTTGCCCTTTCATATAACCAAACGTAGAAAATGCTAAAAATGCTACCCGTGGTTGATATCCAAATCCACGTACAAACGAAGCGGTTTGTTCCGCTATATCCGCAAGTTCTTCAGCATTAGGATTTTCATAAACAGCTGTATCCGTAATAAACACAGTTCGTCCTCGGCAAATAGCCATTGAGATACCAATCAATCGTTCTTTTGGTTTTTCATCAATTGCACGACGTATATCGATCAGCGCTGTTTCATAATTGCGTGTCACCCCTGTAACCATTGCATCAGCATCTCCTAGTGCCACCATACACGCAGCAAAATAATTGCGATCATTATTGATACGACGATGACAATCACGCAACAGCCAACCTTGACGCTGCATCTTTTTATAAAGATAATTCGCATAATCATCTGTACGGCAAGAAAGCTTAGCATTCATAATAGAAATACCTTCACGCTCCAGATCAATTCCAGCGATAACAGCTGTTTCTCTTACTTGCTCTTCACGACCAACCAAAATCGCTTGTCCTAATTTTTGATGAACATAGGAAACGGCTGCCCGCATAATTTGCTCTTCTTCACCTTCTGCAAAGACAATTTGTTTTGGCGCTTGACGAACATGGTTATAAACCCCACGCATCATCGAGGAAGTAGGATCACGTCTCGCATTCAAATCGCGCTCATAGGCCTCTAAATCATCTATGTTCTTTTGCGCAACACCGCTTTCCATTGCTGCTTTTGCTACCGCTATTGAAACAACCGTCAATAAACGCGGATCAAAAGGAACAGGGATGATATAATTAGGACCAAATTTTAATCGCTTTCCACAATAAGCTTCTGCAACGCTGTCAGGCACTTCTTCATGCGCTAAATTGGCAAGAGCCTTTGCCGCAGCAATCTTCATTTCTTCATTAATAACTCTTGCACGCACATCAAGTGCACCACGAAATATATAAGGAAAGCAGAGAACATTATTAATCTGATTTGGATAATCGGAACGCCCTGTTGCGACAATGGCATCATGACGCACTTGCATAACCTCTTCCGGCGTAATTTCTGGATCGGGATTAGCCATAGCAAAAATGATCGGCTGTGGTGCCATAGATCTTACCATTTCAGGAGTAAGAGCACCTTTAGCAGAAACCCCAAAAAATATATCTGCACCTTCCATTGCTTCTATAAGCGTACGTTTATCTGTTTGAATAGCATGCGCAGATTTCCACTGATTCATTCCCTCTTTGCGACCTTCATAGACCACACCCTTTGTATCACATAATATGATATTTTCGGCACGAAAGCCCATCGCTTTAATCAGTTCAATACAAGCAATTCCTGCAGAACCAGCACCATTACAGACTAACCGCGTATTTTGCATATTGCGCCCTGTTAAAGTCAAAGCATTGAGAACACCAGCAGCAACAATAATTGCTGTACCATGTTGATCGTCGTGAAAAACAGGTATATTCATCACCTCGCGTAGGCGGCTTTCAATCATAAAGCACTCTGGCGCCTTAATGTCTTCAAGATTAATTCCACCAAAAGAAGGTTCTAAATGACGCACCAAATTGATAAAACTTTCTGTATCGTTTATATCAATTTCTAAATCAATGGAATCAATATCCGCAAAACGCTTAAACAGCACTGCTTTGCCTTCCATGACCGGCTTAGAGGCAAGAGCTCCTAAGTTGCCTAACCCTAAAATAGCTGTACCATTTGAAATAACAGCAACAAGATTGCCTTTTGCTGTATAATCGTAAGCTAGCGCTGGATTTTGAGCAATTGCCTTAACTGGAACTGCAACACCTGGTGAATAAGCAAGTGCTAAATCATGCTGTGTTGCCATAGACTTTGTTGCAACAATCTCAAGCTTTCCTGGTCGACCACGACTATGAAAATCTAGAGCTTCTCGTTCGCTCGCACTGTAAACAGTTTGAGACATTTTCTGATCCTGCTTGCTCTCTTTCATTTCACTTTATTTTCTCCAAAAACAGTGTAAATTTTGCTTGATAATGCGTATAGTCATTAAATTTGATTCATGTATTAGAACTCGCTATTCTTGCCTTAGCAAATCTGATGATGCGTTGCAATTTAGAGATAAATAGATATTGAAGTAAACAAAAAAGAGTAAAAACTTCACTTAAAGGAAACAGGCCTCGTACAAATGGATAAAAAAGACAACCATAAAAATAATTTAATTCCACAGCCTGCCTCCTCATCTGCTTCCTCTCAAGAACGTCTGACACCTATGATGGAGCAGTACATAGAAATCAAAGCCGTACATCATGATTCCCTTCTCTTTTACCGAATGGGGGATTTTTATGAATTATTTTTTAATGATGCGATTGAAGCTGCTCAGGCTTTAGGAATCACACTCACAGCACGCGGAAAACATTTAGGACAAGATATTCCTATGTGCGGTGTTCCCGTTCATGCTGCTGATGATTATTTACAAAAACTGATTGCTTGTGGTTACCGAGTTGCTGTTTGTGAACAAATAGAAGATCCTGCTGAAGCAAAAAAACGTGGCTCAAAATCTGTTGTTCGGCGTGATGTTGTTCGCCTTGTAACACCTGGAACGATAACAGAAGAAAAACTCCTTGATCCAACACGCGCAAATTATTTGATGACACTTTCCCGTATAAAAACAAGCGATGGAGAGGAATTTGCTCTTTCTTGGATTGATATCTCAACAGGCATATTTCGTGTAACAGAAAGCCGCCAAGAAAAACTTTTGGCAGATATTATGCGTGTGGATCCACAAGAAATCATTGTTGCTGATTCATTCTTTCATGATAAATCTCACAAATCACTTTTTAATGTTCTTGATCGTATCGTTTCACCTCAACCTGCTTGTCTCTTTGATGCACTGACCGCTGAACGCGATATTTGCAATTATTTTAAACTCTCAACTCTTGAAGGCGTTGCCGATTATTCACGTTCCGAACTCTCTGCAATTGTAGCTGCTATTCGTTATATCGAAAAAACACAAATCACGCATCGTCCTCCCCTCATGCAGCCTGAGCGCCAAAATGAAAGTGCGACTCTTTTTATTGATGCCGCAACCAGATTAAGCCTTGAACTTATTCGTACGACATCAGGTCAACGGGATGGAAGTTTATTAAAAGCTATTGATCGCACTGTAACAGGAGGAGGATCACGCCTTCTCATCGATCGCCTTATTGCTCCCCTCACCACTCCTTCGGCTATTGATACGCGTTTGGATTCTATCGATTTTTTTCTACGTAATCCTTCTCTTGCAGAAGCGATAAAGCTTATTTTAAAAGGGGGACCAGATATGCCCCGCGCCGTTTCACGTTTGGCTCTTGGACGAGGAGGTCCCCGTGATATGGCGACAATCCAGCGCGGCTTTGAAATCATTCGTGAATTGCATCAACTTCTTAATAATGAGCTTCTGCCTCAAGAAATAAGTGATGTACAACAGGTGTTCTCAAACTTACCCACAGCGTTATACTTTCATTTAGAACAAGCATTAGCTGATGATCTCCCACTCCTTAAACGTGATGGTGGTTTTATTCGTTCAAATTATCATAAAGAGCTCGATGAAATGCGTGCTTTACGTGATGAATCGCGCCGTGTCATTGCTGAACTTCAAGCGCAATATGCCCAAGAAACAGATATTAAAACGCTTAAAATAAAGCATAATAATATTCTAGGTTATTTCATTGAAGTAACCAGTACACAAGCATCTGCTCTTACAAATAATCCACAAGCTAAAGCACGTTTTATTCATCGGCAAACAATGGCAAACGCTATGCGTTTTACAACAACAGAGCTTGCTGACCTTGAAAGCCGTATTGCCCATGCTGCCAATCACGCATTGACACTTGAACTAGAGATTTTTGATATTCTCGTTCAGGAAATTACCGAACAAGTTGATTTTATTCGTAAAGCCTCTGAAGCACTTGCTATTTTAGATGTCTCTGTCGCCTTAGCATATCTTGCTGAAGAACAAGGCTATTGCCGACCTAAAATTGATCTTTCACTTACCTTCCATATCACAGCAGGACGCCATCCTGTCGTCGAGCAAGCACTCCGCAAACAAGCAGCAGAACCTTTTATTGCCAATAATTGTGATCTCTCTGTGCAAGAAAATCAGCAATATGCAGCAATCTGGCTGTTGACAGGGCCTAATATGGGAGGAAAATCAACTTTTTTGCGGCAAAATGCTCTTATTGCTATTATGGCGCAAATGGGGTCCTTCGTTCCAGCGACTTCAGCACATATTGGTATTGTTGACCGCCTATTTAGTCGTGTTGGGGCTTCCGATGATCTTGCACGGGGGCGCTCAACCTTTATGATGGAAATGGTTGAAACAGCAACAATTCTCAATCATGCTAGCCACCATTCCCTTGTTATTCTTGATGAAATAGGACGTGGGACATCAACCTTTGATGGACTTTCTATTGCTTGGGCTGCTGTTGAATATCTCCATGAAGTTAACCATTGTCGTGCTATTCTCGCTACCCATTTTCATGAAATGACTGCACTTACCGAAAAACTTGACAGACTGCATAATGTAACCATGAAAGTCAAAAATTGGGATGGTGATGTAGTTTTTCTTCATGAGGTCACACCAGGAGCTGCTGACCGTTCCTATGGTGTACAAGTCGCAAAGCTTGCTGGACTTCCCCCAGCCGTTATTACACGAGCAACAGATGTACTCCATCAATTAGAACAAAGTGAAATGGCTGGAAAAGGGCATAAACTCATTGATGATTTACCACTCTTTTCTCTTAAAGCAACATCTCCCGTCAATGAAGCAAGAAACAAACATTGTGTACTTCACGAAGCTTTAAAAAATATCCATCCCGATGAACTCTCTCCTAAACAAGCTTTAGAAGCAATTTACCACCTCAAACAGCTTGAAAAGAATAACCTCTTATAGAAAACGGATGTTATTTTTTATTAAAAAGCTTTCTTAAGAGGAGATAAAGTATCACTTTTTGATATGCCACAGCACAAACTGTTGTTTACCGTATTCCCATCGCTTTTCTACACAATATATTTTGATAAGTGTAATGCATATAGAGGCAAAATCCTATGCATTATATTCCATATTTCCTTAGATCAATATTGGCCCGTAGACAAAAAATTAGTCAATATCGACTATTTTTACAAGATAGTCGTTTTTTGTGAAGATTGTCATGAAATCTCCTCCACCTTGCAAATACGCAATATTTAATGAATTATGCTTTTTCACAATCAATATTATTGTTATCATAGCAACAGTTTTAGTTTAAAGCTGTCGGTGTTGGGATGCCACCCCATTTTGCATAATAAATTCATGGATGATGGGTCTCGTATTTTCTTCACATTTTAAGTTATAAAAAGCTCTTTTACTGTTTTCATATGAACCATATAATCAGATATATCACAGCAGCATTTTATTTTCCTAAACATCCTTTGAACTCCTTCCCACACCTCAAAGGATAAAGATTTTCATTCACATCAAGTCTGCAAACAGTCTAGATTCTAAGGGATTTACCTTGACTTCCTTCATGTGATTCACTTAAACCCAAAGCTTGATAAACAAGTCTAAGAATATTCACCACACACTTAAAAAACACTTAATATATTAAGGAAGATGCCGTATATCACAGCCCTAAATGACAGTGTTTTTACGGTACAAAAAGATAATGCCACCAGTACAATAAATATCTTTCATAAATATAAGAACAGGAAATCGTAATTTCGTATAAAATTGAAATATGATATGAAGCGTAATCATACCATATCTATCTTTATCTGTCTTACATAGCTGCTGAAATAAGCAATCCGCAGCAGCTTTTAGTTGTATTGATAGCTTTTTAATCATACTTATCATGGCTCGAAATATTCTGATAAGTTCATAAACTCATAAAATAATTAGCTTAGAATATCGTGTAAAAGATGCAAAAAAAAATCAGAATACTATCTCTCTTTTATAAGACGCGTCATTCATCTCATTAAATATTACGTACTGCACCCTTTGCAGCAGATGTGGTCATCGCTGCATAGGCTTTGAGAGCCTTTGAAACTTTACGCTGACGCTTCTCAATCGGTTGCCAAGCACCTTTTCCTTTTGCTTCCATCTTAGCACGGCGCTGCTTCATCTCAACGTCATCCACCAACATATGAATTCTACGATTTGGAATATCAATTTCTATGATATCCCCCTCCTCCACCAACGCAATTTCTCCTCCTTCAGCAGCTTCTGGTGAAATATGTCCTATCGAGAGCCCTGAACTTCCCCCTGAAAAACGTCCATCCGTAACAAGTGCACAAACCTTGCCCAATCCTTTAGATTTGAGATAACTTGTTGGATAAAGCATTTCTTGCATTCCAGGTCCACCACGTGGACCTTCATAACGGATTAAAACAATTTCACCTATTTTAATCTTATCAGTTAATATAGCTGAAACAGCTGAATCTTGGCTTTCAAAAATTCTTGCCGGACCTTTAAAAGTTAAAATTGATTGATCAACGCCTGCTGTTTTTACAATACAGCCATCTTTTGCAAGATTTCCATAAAGAACTGCCAATCCTCCATCTTGTGAATATGCATGTTCCCTATCGCGAATCACACCTTTTTCACGATCAAGATCAAGGGTCTCATAGCGACAAGATTGGCTAAAAGCTGTCTGTGTTGGAATACCACCAGGAGCAGCACGATAAAATGTACGGACTGTTGGTTCATTAGTTTGTTTCACATCCCAACGGTAAAGAGCTTCTTTCATTGTTTTTGCATGAACCGTATAAGTTGACGTATCAATGAGTCCCGCCGCATCCAGTTCGCCTAAAAGCCCCATAATACCACCAGCGCGATGAACATCTTCCATATGTACATTCGCAACAGCAGGAGCAACCTTACATAAAACAGGAACACGACGTGAAAGATGATCAATATCCGTCATGGTAAAATCCACCTCACCTTCTTGCGCCGCGGCTAAAAGATGCAGTACCGTATTGGTTGATCCCCCCATAGCAATATCAACGGTCATTGCATTTTCAAAAGCCTTGCGTGAAGCAATAGAGCGGGGCAAAACTGTTTCATCATCTTTTTCATAATAACGTTTAACCAATGCAACAATCTGTTTTCCAGCTTCTTCAAAAAGCATCCGTCGATCTGCATGTGTTGCTAACATTGATCCATTTCCGGGAAGCGAAAGCCCCAATGCTTCCGTTAAGCAATTCATGGAGTTGGCTGTAAACATTCCTGAACAAGAACCACATGTAGGACAAGCAGCACGCTCCATTTCAGCAACTTCTTCTTCTGAATTCTGTTCTGAAGCTGCTGCAACCATGGCATCGACCAAATCAACCCTTAGATCTTGATCCTTCCATTTAATCTTACCTGCTTCCATAGGACCGCCTGAAACAAAGATTGTCGGAATATTCAACCGTAAAGCAGCCATTAACATACCAGGCGTAATTTTGTCACAATTAGAAATACAGACAAGTGCATCCGCACAATGTGCATTAACCATGTACTCTACAGAATCAGCAATGATTTCACGTGAGGGCAAAGAATAGAGCATTCCATCGTGCCCCATCGCAATTCCATCATCTACAGCAATGGTATTAAATTCTTTCGCAACACCACCGGCAACCGCTATCTGTTGTGCGACTAATTGCCCAAGATCTTTTAAATGGACATGCCCTGGTACAAATTGTGTAAAAGAATTCGCAATCGCAATAATGGGTTTACCAAAATCAGTATCTTTCATCCCTGTTGCACGCCAAAGTCCGCGGGCTCCTGCCATATTACGCCCGTGGGTCGATATTCTTGAACGGTAAGAAGGCATTATTTTTTTCCCCTCAAATAATTCCATTTTGCTTGTTGTGCTGTAACTTCATTATAAAAACAAGAGCTTTAATATTCAAAAGAGAAAAATACCTTGTACTGAGGCATTTGAAGCACAAAATTAAAAGCTCTGCATAAACTTTTTCATAAAGCCTTTGTTTTTTTATTACCTGTTAATCAACATCTAATCCCTGTGCAATTCCACGTTTGAGACAAATATCAAAACACTTCAGTGTGGCACGAACTGTACCAGATTTTTGTATGCCAGATTTGGTAAGTATATTGCATCTATCTGTTTGCGTAATTTCTGGAACAAGAAGACAGCCTAATTTGGAAAGAATATAAAGGCATCATGGTAAAAATCTATCATCTCCTTACAATTCAGCTTTACATCTTTCAAAAGCATTCATAGCAATATCTTTTAAATAACGATGACGCATTATATCATGCTTTTGTTTTTATACTCTTCAATGGAGTTACTCTCCTCACGAAGAACAGAAAACCCCAAACAAAATACACTTGTATAGCCTTCATGTACTCATTTTAAAGAAACATCTTTCAATGCACACTCGAGCCTATTTCACGATAGCGCCTATGAATGGTATAAAAGTTCCCGTGAATAATATAAATCTATAGGGGACATCTTCACACTTATGAAGAAGCAAACTGACACCATCATACATTTTTCTCATCCCCAATATTGCCAACATCCTTGCTAATTAAGACAATTCACAAGAGATATTTTTATTCCTTTCTTAGATATTTTTATTCCTTTCTTCAAGTGTTTTTATCCACACGGCTCTCCCTGCGTGTGACATACAAGCAAGTGACTTTAATTGTTTTAATACAAGAGGATTTCAAATGAGAGAACCTTATGATATTCGGGACTCTCATTCCAGTTGTAAAAATTAATTATGAATATAAACCTATACTTATCTCATTATAACTCACATTACACCCTTTACGAAAAAACAGATAGAATTTATAAAGAGTACAGCGTTTTCTCGTAAGGTAATCTAGTGCAGAGTTACAATTTGTAGTTCATGCTCATTGGCTCCAGCAAGGGCGATAGAACGCTCATCGGATAAAATGATAGGATAACCTGTTTCACCAAAGAGAGCCCATATCGTAATTCCTGGGGTCATTGGTGGAAGATCTGGAAAGTTTTTAGCCAGATCATCTGTACAAACTTTTTTTAAATAGGCAATCTGTCCCGCATCAGAGTAGGATGTGTTCTGAAACGACAAGTTTTGTTTATGTTCTCCCATTTCACTGTTCCTTTACGCCTTAACTTTTATGACTCACCACTACTGACTTTAATTGGAATCTGTTTTATTTCTTTTTTTAACTTTGGTTGATACAGATTAATTGATAAAAGACCATTTTTCAACTCTGCATTTGTAACATGCATCCCTTCCGCGAGAACAAAGGTTCGCTGGAATTGTCGCGCAGCTATACCGCGATATAAATATTGATGATTTTGGTTATCTGTTTGTTTACCATGAATAACCAATTGATTATCATCGAGCAAAATATTAAGATGGTTAATCTTAAATCCAGCAACAGCCAAAGTTATGCGGATATGATTTGCATCATCATTTTTATGCAAACGTTCAATGTTATAGGCTGGGTAAGCCTCATCAGCTTTACCGATACGTTGCAATATTTTTTCTACGGTTTCAAACCCTAAAAGGAAGGGATTGGAGAAAGGTGTCACATGTGTCATTCATGAGTATCCTCTTTAAAACGGCTTTACTTGACCAAACTCTATAAAAGTGTTCGCTGCATTCCTCTCATATGGCGAGCGTGAATGATAACTTCAAGAGAGAAGATTTAAGAGAGTTCAATGCCTCAAAGTACCATAAAATTGTCAAACGTGCGAAATTTATCTGGTATATTATATAATGAAAATGAAATTGCAGAAATATTTCGCCGTTTTTCTGTGCAACGCCCAGCGCCTAAGAGTGATCTTATCTATACAAATATTTTTACGCTTTTGGTTGCCGTTGTGCTTTCGGCTCAAGCGACAGATGTAAGCGTTAATAAAGCGACAAAAGAATTATTTCGCCTTGCTGATCAACCGGAAAAAATGGTTGCATTAGGAGAAGAAGAAATAGCACATCATATCCGTTCAATTGGTCTTTGGCGAGCAAAAGCACGCAATGTTTATGCACTTTGCAACTGTTTAATTGATTGTTATGGCGGTCAAGTACCTGATACGCGTGAAGCACTTATGTCCCTTCCTGGAGTGGGGCGCAAAACGGCTAATGTTGTTTTGAATGTTGCTTTTGGTCAGCCTACATTGGCAGTAGATACACATATTTTTCGCTTAAGCAATCGTCTTGGTTTAGCGCCTGGCAAAACACCAGAGATTGTTGAGAAGAAATTATTAAAGATTATACCAATCCATTATCTTCGTCATGCACATCATTGGCTTATTTTACATGGACGCTATGTTTGCCAAGCACGTAAAGCACAATGTAGGCAATGCATTATTGCTGATCTATGTAAAGCAGCTATCAAAACAAATGCTATTCCGGCACCTTTAGTTGAGCTTCAAGGCAATGGAGCTCCGATTTTTTTGTAATACGGTCTTGCTATTTTGTGTATAGTGGCTTATGGAAACACTATTAGAACCGCCCGGCAGGGCATGCCGTGGCTGTTTAAATGCTTGTTCAAGCGTTGGTCCGCTTGAGTGAATAAAATATTTGATTGAATAAATTAATGTACGGAGTAGCAAAATGCCCAAGATGAAGACCAAATCATCCGCTAAAAAGCGGTTTAAAATCACTGCGTCAGGCAAAATTAAAGTAGCAGCTGCCGGTAAGCGCCACGGTATGATTAAGCGTTCGAATAAATTTATTCGCGATGCACGTGGAACGATGGTTTTGTGTGAACAAGATGCTAAAAAAGTCGTTCAGCATTATTTGCCGAATGGTGTTTAAACCTTACGCTTTTGATTTTGAGGAGATTATAATATGGCACGTGTGAAAAGAGGTGTGACAGCACACGCTAAGCACAAAAAAGTTCTTAAACAGGCTGAAGGTTTTTACGGTCGTCGTAAAAATACCATTCGTGCAGCTAAAGCAGCAGTTGATCGTTCAAAGCAATACGCTTATCGTGATCGCAAAAATAGGAAACGTACTTTCCGTTCTTTGTGGATTCAGAGAATTAATGCGGCTGTTCGCGCAGAAGGTTTAACTTATGGACGTTTTATTGATGGCTTATCAAAAGCCGGTATTGAGGTTGATCGTAAGGTTCTTTCAGATATAGCAATCCACGAAGCAGAAGCATTTTCTGCTTTAGTAGCTTCGGCAAAAAAGGCTTTGGAATATTTAAAAGATACGACACCTAATGCTTTTGAAGGCGCTGTCAAGTAAGCCAGTCGTGTTCTCTTAAAGCATTTATTTATTCGAGGTCCCGTGCTGGCTGTTGCGAGTGCGGGTTTTTTTTATTAAAAAATAGGCAAAAATATGAACGATATTGAGCGTCTGGAACAAGAAATTTGTTTATCCTTAGAGGCAGCGGGTGATGAACAGGCACTTGAAGCAGTGCGTATTGCAGCATTGGGTAAAAAAGGTAGCATCTCTGAAAAATTAAAAGCATTAGGGAAGATGGATGCTAGCGAGCGCCATAAAGTTGGACCAGTTCTTAATGGATTAAAAAATCGTATTTTAGAATTATGGGCGCAAAAGCGTGATCTTCTGAAAAGACAGGCAATGGATACCCGTCTTTCTCGTGAAACGCTTGATGTTACCTTGCCTGTTCGCTCTTCACCTATAGAACGGGGACGCATTCATCCTATTTCACAGGTTATTGAGGAAATTATTGCCATTTATACGAAGTTGGGTTTTTCTCTTGCAGAGGGACCTGATATTGAAACAGATTATTACAATTTTACGGCATTGAATTTTCCTGAAGGGCATCCCGCACGCGAAATGCATGATACCTTCTTTTTTGATGTCAATAAAATGGGAGAACGAAAGTTGTTGCGGACCCATACATCACCCGTACAAATTCGCACACTAGAAAAACAAAAAGCACCGATACGGATCATTATTCCTGGAAAAACTTACCGCATGGATTCGGATGCGACGCATTCGCCCATGTTCCATCAGGTAGAAGGTCTTGTCATTGATAAAACCTCCACCATTGCCCATATGATGTGGCTACATGAAACCTTTTGTAAAGCATTTTTTGAAGTTCCCTCTGTAAAAATGCGTTTTCGTCCTTCTTTTTTCCCTTTTACCGAACCATCTATGGAAGTGGATATTCAATGTGATCGCTCTGGTTCAGAAGTAAAATTCGGAGAAGGACAGGATTGGTTGGAAATTTTAGGATGCGGAATGGTGCATCCTCATGTGTTGAAAAATGTTGGTTTAGATCCCGATGAATATCAAGGCTTTGCATGGGGAATGGGCATTGACCGTATTGCCATGTTGAAATACGGTATGCCTGATTTACGAGCTTTTTTTGATGCTGATCTGCGTTGGTTAGACCATTATGGCTTTCGTTGCTTTGATATGCCTGCTTTTTTTCCTAATAGAAATATGTGATCTTAGTCATCGCTTTCATGTGAGGTTTTAAAATGAAATTTACATTGTCGTGGTTAAAAGATCACTTAGAGACAAGTGCATCTTTGGATGAAATTTGTGAGAAACTAACAGCTATAGGTCTTGAGGTTGATTACGTTGATGATCGGTCTTCTTTAAAAGGTTTTGTGATTGCAAAAGTTTTAACAGCAATAAAGCATCCTGATGCAGATAAACTCCAGATTCTGTCCGTCGATACAGGGACTTCTACACCTGTTCAAGTTGTCTGTGGAGCACCAAATGCGCGTGCAGGTCTTGTTGGTGTTCTGGCACTACCAAGCACTTATATTTCAGGACTCGATGCGACATTATCTGTAGGAAAAATCCGCGGTGTTGAAAGTTTTGGGATGATGTGTTCGCAAGCGGAGCTTGAATTATCAAATGAACATGACGGGATTATCGAACTTCCAGAAGATGCACCTATTGGAGATTCATTTGCAACTTATGCTGGTTTAGATGATCCGATCATTGATATTGGTTTGACCCCCAATCGCTCTGATTGTACAGGTGTTCGTGGTATTGCCCGTGATCTTGCTGCCGCTGGAATGGGAAAATTAAAAGAATTATCCTTGTCAAAATTTGAGCCTTCCTTTGAAACACCTCTCGATGTTTCATTAGATTTTTCGCAAGATTCATCATTATGTTTAGGTTTTGCTTGGCGTGAAGTGCGCAATGTTCAAAATGGTGCATCACCTCAGTGGATGCAACAGCGTTTGAATGCAATTGGTTTGAGACCGATTAATGCGCTTGTTGATATGACCAATTACATAAGTTTTGACCTTGGTCGTCCACTCCATGTTTTTGATGCGGATAAAATTAAAGGTAATTTGTGTGTACGTTGTGCTCGTGAGGGAGAACAGCTTCAAGCACTGAACGGAAAAATCTATCATTTGGGCGCTAAGAATTGTGCCATTGCAGATGAAGAGGGGATTGTTTCGATTGCCGGTATCATGGGCGGTGAAAGAACGAGTTGTGATGAGACAACACGTCGCGTTATTATTGAATCAGCGCTTTGGGATGCGCAAAGCATTGCACAAACAGGAAGAGCATTAGGTCTTATCAGTGATGCACGTTATCGATTTGAACGAGGTGTTGATCCGGCTTTTATAGAAACAGGGCTTGAGATTGCAACAGAATTGGTCTTACGTCTTTGTGGTGGTGAAGTATCTAAGAAGAGGATCGTTGGCTATCAGCAACAAGAAATCAAACAGATCGCTTTTCCTTTTTCTGAAATTAAACGTTTAACAAATTTGGAAATAGAACCTGAAAAAGTCATCTCTATTTTAACAAAACTTGGATTTTTCGTTGAAGGAAAAGGAGATGTCGTTACAGTAAAAGTACCATCATGGCGCCCTGATATTATGGGGAAAGCCGATTTGGTGGAAGAAGTCATGAGGATTTATGGGCTAGATAAAATTAAACCTATTCCTTTGGAAAACTTCGCAGAAGGAAAAGATCAAATTTTAACATGCGCACAAATTCGTTCACGTGCTACACGTTTGGCTTTAGTGCAACGTGGTATGAAAGAAGCGGTAACATGGTCTTTTATTTCTGAAAATCAAGCTCTTGCTTTTGGAGGAGGTCAAGAAGAGCTTAAATTGGTTAATCCTATTGCTGCTGATATGTCAATGATGCGTCCTTCCCTTTTACCTGGTTTGATTATGGCGGCACAGAGAAATGCTGATCGTGGTTTTTCCGATCTTGCTTTGTTTGAAGTTTCCAATATTTATGAAGGCGATACCCCTGATAAACAACACCGTGTTGTTAGTGGGATTCGTCGCGGAACAGAGCAATTTAAAGGGGCTGGTCGTTTTTGGAATGGAAATGCAACCGTCGTTGATGTTTTTGATGCCAAAGCAGATGCTTTAGCTATTTTAGAAGCATGCGATATGGATGTTGGAAAAGTGCAGATTGAAGTAGGAGCACCCGATTGGTATCATCCTGGTCGTTCAGGTGTCATAAAACTTGGATCAAAGATTATTCTTGGTTTTTTTGGTGTTTTTCATCCTGCTACATTAGAAAAGTTAGATGTCAGTGGCCCTTTATGCGGCTTTGAAATTTTTCTAGACAGAATTCCAGAATCAAAGAAAAAAACGACCAAAAGCCGTCCTCCTTTGAAACTCTCACCTTTTCAAATGGTGCGGCGTGATTTTGCCTTTATAGCGGATAAAACTGTTGCCTCTTCTCTTATTATTCGTGCGGCAAGTGGAGCCGATAAAAAACTTATTCATTCAGTGCAGATTTTTGATATTTTTGAAGATTTAAGCTTTGGCGAAGATAAAAAATCTGTTGCAATTGAAGTAACTATTCAGCCCATAGAACGGACTCTAACAGATGAAGATTTAGAAAAGCTTGCCTTAAAGATCGTGGATAATGTTACCAAAATGACAGGTGCATATTTGCGCTACTGAGTATTTTCATTTTTTATGAGATATTTTACATGAAGTGGGAGCATTTTTAAGTGCTCCCTTTTTGTTTGGCATTCAAGAGCTATAGAGCTTCTTGAAAGCGGATCTCCTTACCAAAACAAGCTGCTTAAATCATCAATTTTTTCAATATGAAAAAAGCTGTTTTTAAACATCTTGAAAAGTTATTTTTTCTCTTAATCCTTCATTGCAAATGTAAAAGATAACTGCTATTGCTAAATGATAATGCAAATTATTTGCAATAAAAAGAAGGCATATAAAGGAAAGAGAGAATCAATGAACGTAAGAACGTTTTTCAGCATAGTTTTTGGAAGTGTTATTTTTTTTACACCCAATTTTGCTTTGTGTGCTGGTAAATTTAAAGCTGTTACGACATTCACTATCATTGCTGATATGGCACGCAATGTAGCAGGTGATGCTGCTGATGTTGAATCCATTACAAAACCAGGTGCGGAAATTCATGAATATCAACCCACCCCTCGCGATCTTATGCGTGCTCAGGGAGCTAACCTTGTATTGTGGAATGGATTAGAGTTAGAGCTTTGGTTTGAAAAGTTTTTTCAAAATATCAAGGATGTTCCAAGTGTTGTTGTTTCAAAAGGTATTGTACCCATTAAAATTGGTGAGGGCCCCTTTAGCGGTAAACCCAATCCTCATGCGTGGATGTCACCAACCTCTGCTTTGATTTACGTTGATAATATTCGCGATGCTTTTGTAAAATATGATCCTGAACATGCTGCTATTTATAAAGAGAATGCTGAAATTTATAAACAGAAAATTCGTGCAACGATTGATCCAATTAAGGCTGAATTAGAAGCCGTACCGCAAGATAAGCGTTGGCTTGTGACCAGTGAGGGGGCATTTAGCTATTTGGCGCGTGATTTTAATCTAAAAGAGCTTTATTTATGGCCCATCAATGCTGACCAGCAAGGAACACCACAGCAGGTCAAGCATGTTATTGATATGGTTCGCAAATACAATATTCATGCAGTTTTTTCTGAAAGCACTATTTCCCCTGCGCCTGCTAAGCAGGTTGCTAAAGAAACAGGGGCTAAATACGGTGGCGTTCTTTATGTTGATTCTTTAAGTGAGAAAAATGGTGAGGTACCCACTTATATTGATTTATTACGTGTCACGAGTGGGCGTATTAGCAATGCTTTATTAGAGGGAGTAAAAAGCCAATGACGGAATCTGGAATATTTGCCCAAGGAGTAACGGTAACTTATCGTAATGGACATACGGCTTTACGCGAAGTGAATTTTGAAAGTCCAAAGGGTTCTATTACGGCATTAGTTGGTGTTAATGGATCCGGTAAGTCAACGTTATTTAAAGCGATTATGGGGTTTGTACGCCCCTCAAAGGGAAAAATTCGCATGTTTGATTTGCCCGTTGATATAGCTTTGAAAAAAAACCTTATTGCTTATGTTCCTCAAAGTGAAGATGTTGATTGGAATTTTCCTGTCTTGGTCGAAGATGTTGTATTGATGGGGCGGTACGGTCATATGAATTTCTTTCGCTATGCCCGTACACAAGATTATGAAGCCGTTCGTATTGCCTTAGAGCGCGTTGATATGTTGGCTTTTGCCAAGCGCCAGATTGGAGAACTTTCTGGTGGACAGAAAAAGCGTGTTTTCCTAGCGCGCGCTCTTGCACAGAAAGCAAAAGCTATTTTATTAGATGAGCCGTTTACAGGGGTTGACGTTACAACAGAAGATAAAATCATTGCTTTGTTACAAGATCTTCGTAAAGAAGGAGCAGTGATCTTGGTTTCAACTCACAATTTGGGTTCTGTTCGCGAATTTTGTGATCATACAGTTTTAATAAAAGGAACCGTTTTAGCTTCTGGGTTAACAGAAAAAATCTTTACAAAAGAAAATCTAGAAAAAACTTTTGGAGGATCTTTGCACCACCATATTTTTGATCTTCCTAGCACAAAAAAAAATGATGGTTTCATGGGAAGAAAGCAGTCTGCAGTTTGTGAAGATATTGAAAGAGTGGAGCACGTTGCATGATTTCTTGGTTGCTTGAGCCACTGAGCTATCAATATATGGTGAATGCAATGTGGGTTTCTGGGTTAGTTGGGTGTGTTTGTGCCTTTCTTTCGGCTTTTTTGATGTTAAAAGGTTGGTCATTGATTGGTGATGCTCTTTCCCATTCGATTGTTCCTGGTGTAGCAGGAGCTTACCTTTTAGGGTTACCTTTTTCACTCGGCGCTTTTTTTTCTGGTGGTCTTGCAGCAGCAGCAATGCTCTTTTTTAACCACCGGACAAAGCTTAAAGAAGATACCATTATTGGGCTCATTTTTTCCTCCTTTTTTGCCTTTGGGTTGTTTCTCAAATCGTTAAAACCAATGGCTGTTAATATTGATACGATTGTTTTGGGAAATATTTTAGCCGTTAGTTCATCAGATATTCTACAATTGGCTTTTATCGGCTTTTTTTCGTTGCTTATATTGCTTTTGAAATGGAAGGATCTTCTTGTTTCGTTATTTGATGAAACACATGCGCATGCCATTGGATTAAATGTAAAGTTTTTAAAGATTCTCTTTTTCACATTACTTGCCGCTTGTACTGTTGCTGCTATGCAAACCGTTGGAGCGTTCTTAGTCATTTGTCTTGTTGTGACACCTGGGGCAACAGCCTATCTTTTAAGTGATCGTTTCGTGAATATCTTGGTTATTGCAGTTGTAATTGGAACATTCACAAGTGTCTTGGGTGTTTATGTGAGTTATTTTTTAAATGCACAAACGGGGGGGGTTGTTGTGCTTTTTCAAGCATCTTTATTTGTTTTGGCTTTTATTTTTGCTCCTAAACATGGGTATATTGCTGCACGCTTACGCATAAATGCGGCCAAAAAGGGTGTAATATTATCATGATTGATCAATTACTACTTCCGTTTCAGTTTTCTTTTATGCTTAAGGGTATGCTTATTGTCATGATTCTTTCTATTCCCATGGCGATGCTTTCCTGTTTTCTTATTTTGAAAGGATGGGCGCTGTTAGGCGATGCCATTTCTCATGCAGTTTTTCCAGGTGTTGTTGTTGGTTATATGACAACACCATGGGTAATCGCATTTTTGACTTCTTTGCCATTTGCTTGGTTTCAGCATATGCGTCCAGAGAATATTACAATGACTCTGATTACTTGCGGTGCTTTTGTTGCAGGAATGGTGTGTGCACTATTAACGGGTTTTTTAGGGAGCAATAGCCGTATCAAACAGGACACGGTGATGGGTGTGGTCTTTTCTTCGATGTTTGGTTTGGGGCTTGTTTTAGCCACGTCTATTTATAGTAGCTTAGATTTGAATCATATTCTATTTGGTAATCTTTTAGGTGTTAACTGGCTTGATATAACACAAACGGCGATCATTTCTGCTGTTGTCACTTTCATTTTAGCAGCAAAATGGCGCGACTTTATGTTGTATATTTTTGATACAGTTCAAGGACATGCAATGGGGTTACCAATATCTCTACTTCACTATACCCTTCTAACGATGATTTCTCTTACAATTGTTGCGGCTTTGAAAGCTGTAGGTATCGTGCTCGTTATTTCTTTACTGATAGCACCAGGAGCAATTGCCTATCTTGTTACAAAGCGGTTTTCTTTTATGTTAATGATCGCGATACTTGTTGCAGCTTTTTCTGGCTTTTTAGGGATTTATCTCAGCTTATTTATCGGCTCTGATTCTGCTTCCACAATTGTGTTGATCTTGACGTTGATTTTTATGGCTATTTTCATGATGATTTTTTTTCGTCAAAACACAGTTCAAGAAACTTAAAAGTGTTAAAATTCATGCATATCAGCCATGCATTTTTATATATTGTTTCTCATTTCTATTTTAATTAGAGTTCGGGGTGCTAGGTTATTTTTCCTCCTAATGTCTAGCAAGTGAATGCGGTACATTTTCTCCCCCCAACGCTGCATTCTTAATTAAGAGGCTGTATTGATTTATTCTGCAGCCTTTTTATTTTTTTGATTTTCTAAAATCTCTTCTCTTTTCTTGAAATCATTTAAAATGATTATCATATTGCGTAAGCTATTTGGTATTTTCAAGGAACTTATAACAGCAAAGACGCTTACGCATGAAGGGGTAGAAAGTAATTGTGCACTCAGACATGTAAACAGAAAAAAACAGATATAATGTTTTTGTAGAGGGTTTTGCGTAGAGGAAAAAAATACAAGAAAATGAAAAAAGATTTGAAGATATCTCACCCTTTGCGTATCTGCTATTATATAGCAGGGTGGACAATGGTTATATTAGGTATTATCGGTGTAGTATTACCTATTATGCCAACTGTGCCTTTTTTGTTAGTTGCCTCATGGTGTTTTACGCGTTCTTCTCCACGTTTTCATCAATGGTTGAATAATCATCGTATTTTTGGTCCCCCTATTAAGCGATGGGAAGAAAAAAAAGCAATCTCTCCATTCATTAAAGTTTTTGCAATAATGAGTATGACAGGAGGATTTTTATCCTTTTTCGTAATGGTACACCCTCCTTTATGGATTTCCTTACTTTTTGCGGTTATATTACTGCTGATTGCCATTTATATTGTAACACGTCCATCTTCATAATGATAGAAAAGGCTTTATGAGATATTCTTTTTAGCTTCGACTTATTTGTAAAAACTATGAGGACTTTTAAGTTTTGAATATAAGCTCTCCATATCCAAAATGCATATGAAATAGCAAGCTTTTTGAAAGCAATTAATTAATAATATGTTTGTGAAATGATTTTTATGAACAAAGAAGACTGTTTACGCACACTCAAAATGTTCTCACTTGGATAAACCACATTCATGGAAAAGAGTCATTATTTTTATAAGGCATGTTTGTATGAATCTCTACATATACATCATTGAAAAGTCATTGATATGATAGCCATTTCTTTCTAAAAAGACGTTTCGTTTATTTTCATATCTCTTAATGAGGATATAATACAAAGCAAACATCATCATCCTTGCCTTACAAAATGCACACCGATAGTCACCGTGCTATTTGTCATCCTCCAATGTTGCCTTAGCAATTCCTAATGTTACAACTGTAGCTTTTCATCGGGTTTTGTATATTTTTACACTAGATTTTGTACCAATTTATTTTTTTTCAAAGAGTTTTAAAGATGTTCTCAAAGGAGGGCAAAGCCTTTTCTCATTTTTACTATGGAAAAGCGCATTTAATGGTCAAAATTGTACATAAAAACAACAAATTACCACGTATTCCTACTTAATCCTATCTCTTCCCACTTAGTACAAACCTACTGTCGAGCTACAACAATAACCCTTAAAACTTGAAAACCTTCATACATGTAAGGAGATGAGTGTGCTTGATTTAAAAGGGTTGAAATGAAAAAAATTTATGATATTCACGCACGCTCTTTCAACATGCAAAACAACAGTATCTTGTTGTGCCGTATAACACCGTTATTTATGACAATGATATAAGGAAACCTCCTTGGCTAAACTTCCCTAGCAAGTTAAGTATTTTTTTAATGCGTAGTGAATATTTTTAAGTCTGATCTGTCGAATCCTTATGTAAGTGAAGCGTATGCGTGGTAGGCCAAGTAGAATCTGCTCAAAAAACAACCGAACTATTTACAGACCAGCAAAGGTTAAGAACCCTCATCCTTAGGGCAGGACAAAAATCAATCTTATAAACAATATGATGAGTCAATATACTCGTTTAAAGAACCGGAAACTACGTCTTTATAGGTCTAGCAATTCGCTTTTTATTACCAAAAAAATTGAGATAACGTTGTACTTCTTTTGAATCACCGATCGTTTTTTCAGGATTATCTGAAAGCTTTACGGCTGGTCGACCATTGGCATAGGTCACCTTACAAACAAGGGAAAGAGCATCAAGAGTTTCGATTTCCTGAGGTGCACAGCCTGTAAAGTCATTGGTAAGATCCGTGCCCCATCCAAAACTCATGCGCACTCTGCCATGGAAATGATGATAGGTTTTTTCAATTGTATTGACATCAAGAGCATCAGAAAAAATTAAAAGTTTTTCGCGTGGATCTTTTCCTTTTTCTTTCCACCATTGAATAATACGTTCGCCACCTTCAATAGGGGGCGCACTATCGGGTCTGAAACCTGTCCAATCAGCGACCCAATCTGGTGCATTGCGTAAAAATGCTTCTGTACCAAAGGTATCAGGTAAAACAATGAGAAGATTTCCACCATAATAACGGTTCCAATCTTGCAAGACTTGATATGGAGCTCTGCGTAATTCATCATCGTTGTTGCTGAGAGCCGCAATAACCATGGGCAATTCGTGTGCATTGGTTCCAAGAGCTTCTAAATCCGTATCCATGGCAAGAAGAACATTAGAAGTTCCAGTAAAAGAATTACCAATGCCTTCTTTTAATGCTTCCACACACCAGCGCTGCCATAAAAAAGAATGGCGACGCCTTGTCCCAAAGTCAGATATTTTAATATCAGGCAATTTTTTGAGACGTTCAACTTTACTCCACATTTTTGCTTTAGCACGCGCATAAAGTACATCAAGAGCAAAACGATCTAGTTTTTTGAGAGCTGCACGTGAACGTAATTCACTGATAATAGCAAGGGCTGGAATTTCCCACATAGAGCTATGAGCCCACGAACCATAAAAATGAAGCATATATTGGCCATCTTTGCGGGTTAGTTCATATTCTGGGAGTTGAAAATTCTCAAGCCACTGAAGAAAATCCGGTTCAAAAATTTGTTTGCGTCCATAAAATGTATTACCAGCAAGCCAGATCATTTCTTTTTTTGTAAAGCGCAAACTAAGAGCATGATCAAGTTGAGCACGTAATTCACTCTCATCAATATCATCGGCAAGACGTATTGTTTTAGAGCGATTTATGAGGGAAAAAGTAACATTAACATTAGGATACAACCCCCAAATCATCTGTACCATAAGAAGCTTATAAAAATCCGTATCGAGAAGTGAACGAATAATGGGATCAAGTTTCCAAGTATGATTGTAAACACGTCTAGCAATATCCGGATGATTCATAACCTTTTTCTTTCAGTTTCATAAAATCTAAAATATTATGCACCAACACGGACAATATAGGCGGTGCAATATAACAACTCTACAGTTTTGGGCAAGAATAAAAAAGTCTGCTCTCTTTTTCATCTTTCATCTCTAAGATTTAACAATACGTATAATTTCATGCTGACCTGTTTTGTGTAACTTTATCCCCGCATGAACTTCGGTATATTTTTTGCCATTAACATGGAGCATATTTTTAGGTCCCCATTTTACTTTAATGGTATAAACGGCATCATAAAACTTCATTGTTGCTTCATATTTTGGCCAAATAGAGGGTAAATGTGGCTGTAAAAACAACAGATCTCCCTGACGCTGTATTCCAAGAATAGCTTGTGTTGCAGCACGATAAAACCAACCGGCTGAGCCTGTATACCATGTCCAACCGCCTTGACCACATCGTGGTTCAACAGAATAAATATCTGCGGCCATCACATAAGGTTCAACACGATAAGTTTCAGGATCTTGTCCATGGGTAATCGGGTTAATCATAGAAAATAAAGCGTAAGCTTTATCGTTTTGTTCCATTTCAGCCAATGCTAAAATACTCCAAATGGCACCATGCGTGTATTGACCACCATTTTCTCGGATTCCCGGAGGATAACCTTTTATATAACCGGGCTCAAGTGTGCTTTTATCAAAAGGTGGCCAAAAAAGGCGAATGAGTCCGCCTTTTTTATCATAGAGATGTTCCAACATTGATGTCATTGCTTGCTTTTGATGTTCAGGCGACGCCATTTGAGAAATGACAGCCCAAGATTGAGCAATGGTATCAATTTGGCATTCATCATTAATTTTAGAACCAAGAGGTGTTCCATCATCAAAATAACCACGTCGATACCAAGCACCATCCCAACCGTTTTCCTCTAGGGATTTTGTTAAGCGTTCAAGGTATGTACTCCATATTTGCATATGGCTGTTATCACCACGTTTTTTGGCCAAAGGAATAAATGCTTGTAATGTGTACCCAAGAAACCATCCTAACCAAATGCTTTCGCCTTTTCCTTCCACACCTACCAAATTCATGCCATCATTCCAATCCCCACCTAAAATAAGAGGGAGACCATGGGGCCCGCAGCGTTTAATGGCAAGGTCTAAAGCTAAAGCACAATGTTCATAAACTGTTGCAACCTTTGAGGATTGGATAGGTTGAAAATAAGCATCCTGTTGCCCACTTTTGAGAACATCACCTTCAATAAAAGGAATGAGCGTATCAAGAAAAGCGTCATCACCAGTGGTAGTGACATAAAGAGCTGTTGCATATGCAAGCCAAACGATATCATCAGAAATGTATGTACGAACACCAGCATTTGTGTCAGGCAACCACCAATGTTGCACATCCCCTTCAAGAAATTGGTGCGCTGCTGCATTTAATAATTGTTCACGTGCTAATTGTGGTTCCAGCAATAACAAAGACAGGCTATCTTGTAACTGGTCACGAAAACCAAATGCACCACTCGCTTGGTAAAAGCCTGCACGTGCCATGATGCGGCATGCGTAGATTTGATAAGGAAGCCAATGGTTGACCATAAGATTAAAAGAAGCGTCAGGTGTTTTGACTTGGAAAGGAGAAACAAAATCACTCCATTGCTGTTTTTGTTTTGTGAGCAGAATTTCAAAATCACTTGCATGTACTTGATTGAGTAATTTTTCAGCTTCTTGCCTATTTTCAGCACTGCCAAGATAGAAGATGATTTCTTTTGTTTGCCCTGGTTGAAGATCAATATCATAGGCGAATGCTGAACAAGGATCACATCCTGCTTCAATGATATTCGAAAGAGCACCAGCTTTACGGATCGCAGTTGGATGCGTTACGGTTCCCGTTGCACCAATAAATTCAGCACGATTGGTTGTGGTGCTGGTTGGCATTTCAGATGCCGATAAGAATGTGACTTGTTGAGATTTTTCAATGTGATAAGGATTTTGAATAAAATGTACACCCCTTTTGTCCTCATAAGAGGAAATAATGAAGGGGGCATATTTTGTACGGGTATTTCCCAAAACCCATTCAACATAATTATAAAGGCGTAAACTGCGTAGTTTTTTCCCTTCATTCGTGAGGGTAAGACGTGAAAAGCGAACTGATTTTTCCGGATCGAGTGTATGAGTCAGTTCTAATGCAATTTCTGAATGTGTCGATTTAAAAGTTGAAAATCCAAAACCATGACAAGCCTCATAGACAATATTTTCATCACATTCTACAGCAGAAACGGGTGAAAAACGTTTTAAAGACTGGCGATCAACCAGATAAAGTGCTTCTCCTGGCCGGTTAGATGTTGGATCATTTGCCCAAGGAGTTAATTTATAATCGCGGCTATTATTAACCCAAGTAAAAATTGCACCTTCAGCAGAGACATGAAAACCAAATTTGTGGTTAGCGATGACGTTAATCCACGGGTGCGGTGTAGTTGTACGTCCATGAAGACGTATTACATAATGGTTATACTGGTTAAAACCACCGTAACCATTCCAATATTTTAGATCTTCTCCATTTATGGGAAAGGAGGAGGGTTTTTGTTGGCTAATAAGACCAATGGAAGCAAAAAAATTTTGTTCAGTTTGTATTGTAACTTGCCTTCCTTCGCTATACTTTGGGGAATCTAATTGATCATGCAATTCATGATAATTTTTATGAACTGTAAGATCAAAATCACTCTCATCAAGTCGTTTAAGCTGTTCAGATAAAGAGCCATTTTGGGCATCAAGAACGATGCGCGCTGATGCAAGAAGCGTTTTAAAACTCTGTTCACTCATTTGATCGCGTCGAAGCATGAAAATATGTTGGCGTTCATCTGCTTTTTGCGTGTGGTGATAATAAGATTCACAGACCCACTCAAGAGCGCGTTGTGTATTTTGTATGTAGGAAAATGTTTGTTCATTAAGAATGACCAAATCAACAATGAGTCCGCGTATATGCCAATATTCGTGTGCTTTAAGGAGCTCGCGCAGTACAGAGATATTTCCCTCGTTATTTAACCTAAGAAGACAGAGTGGATTGTCTCCTGAAATGGACATAGGCCAAAGATCGGACTGTTTTCCAAGCGTTTTTGCTAATATTTCAGGAGAAAGACGCCATGTTCGATCAAGGTAGATAAGCGATGTGGCATATTTTTGATAGACAATAGCTTCTTTAGGCTGGGTTCCGCTCTGATACAGTGCGACTTGTGAGCGCGTCCATGCCCTTGAAAGTTCTTTTTGAAACATATCGGGTTGTCGATAATGTTTAATATGATTATGCAGCGCTTCTTTTGTATGAGCAGCAAAAGTCCAAAAAATAAGTTCTGCTTTTCCATATGCTGAAATTTTGATACGGCATCGCAATGACATAATAGGATCAAGAACACAACCTTGACTGTTACTGAAACGAGCATTTTGGTCAAATGCAGCGGGCCGATGAATAGATCGACCCCGCCCAATAAACAGAGAGCGATCCGTTTCAGCTTCTGTCTCTTGGAGAATATCTGTTGTACTAGAGACAAAATGGGCAACATAGATTTCAGGATCGCTAGGTGAGCGTTTGCGCCTTTTGGCAAAAATTGTTTTACCTTCCTCAGCAATTTCTGTCTCTATAAACATACGGGAAAAAACAGGATGAGCTTCGTCTGTATCCATTGTGGCAAGCGCTAATTCACCATAAGAAGTCACTTCAATGAGGCGCTCTTTATTTGTCGTATTCATCAGTTGAATACGTCTACCTTCGCCACATCCTTCAGATGTAATAAGACATTCAAGTGTTGATTTTATACCATCAACCATTTTTGTATATTCAGCCTTTTCATCTGTAAAAATGCTGACAGCTTCTTCTTCAATAACACGTGTTGGCTCACTAGTAACAGACCACCACCGTCCACTATGCGTATCGCGTAAGAAGAATAAAGTACCTTGTTGATCTTCTGTTGCATCAGGAATAAAACGCGTAATCGCATAATCGTGCCACCGACTGTAACCAGAACCATTCGCTGTTAGCATGGTAAAATAAAAGCCATTAGACAAAAGTAACGTTTCTCGTGGTTTGAGCAACGGGTTTGTAATAATGCGCAAAGGAGCGGCGTCAAGTGCTTGAGACTTATTGCGCATACGATTAACAGCTTTGGTATGAATAATAGGAATGAGATGAGGCGCTCTTTCCTGTAACAGCAATTGCGTTGCTTCAATAATGGGATCACGGTGAAAACGGTCACGCATTCGCCCTTGAAAAATAACATTGTTAAGAGCAAGGATAGACATGCCATGATGGTGCGCATAATAATTGCGTACAACAGCGTATTTTTCCCCTGTTTTCACGCGTGAAGGGGTAAAATCGACAGAGTCATAATAACCATATGTTCCTAAAGCTCCAAGATCACGGAGTCGTTTTAAATTAGCGACAGCGCAAGCAGGAGCATATTGTGCCGCTAGAAGGCTGGCATAGGGAGCAATGACAGCATTGCGTGAAAGACCACGTTGGAGTCCGAGGTTTGGAACACCAAAATGAGCGTATTGGTAATTCATTAAATGATCGCGAGCGTTAAATGCGGCCTCTGAAATACCCCATGGCAATTCCCGTTTATGAGCATATTGTATTTGACAATGAATAATCAATCGATTTGTTTGATCTAGGAGAGATCCTAAAGGTTCATGCATTACGAGAGATGGCATAAGATATTCGAACATCGATCCAGACCATGATAGGAGCGCACCTTTCCAACCTATGGGTACGAGGAGTCGACCAAGACGAAACCAATGTTTAAGTTTTATGTCTCCTTTTGCGATAGCAAAAAAACTTGCAAGACGTGCTTCTGAAGCAAGTAGATCATAACAATTTTCATCGAGTTTGTTTTCTTGAACACGATATCCAATGGATAAGAGATGCCGTTTAGGCTGTTCTAAAAAGTCAAATTTCATATCAAAGGCTATTTGCCGTGCTACTATAGCCAACCTGTTTAGTTTTTTACGTAATTTTTCAGTATCACAATGAGCAGTCGCATCATGATGATAAGCGTTACAGGTATCGATAAGGCATTTAGCCCAAGAAAGCGCACGAGCAGATTCTATCGTTTGAATTTTGTGGTCAAGTTCACTGACTAAGTGCACAATATCGTGGGCTGCATGTGAAAGGTCTATGATGTGAGAAGGAATCGTATTTTCTTGTTTTACAAAAGTGAAGACAGAGTCATGAAAACGAATGATGTTTTCTTCGATTTTTTGACGTAACGAGCGTAAATTGGGTTGATGATCTGGAATTTCTTTGACAGTTTCTTCAAGAATAGCAAGAACATCCGATAAGCCTTCTCGATCACTTTGAAAAAAAAGAGGCAGTTTTTCAGCCCATTCACTTAAGGCAGAAGAGAGTGTTATCAAATGACCGGCAAGATTTCCTGAATCAACGGTTGATACATAAGTAGGTAAAAGAGGCCTGAGTGTATCCGTTTCATACCAATTATAGAGATGACCACGGAACTTTTCCATTTTTGTAAGAGAGCGTAATGTACATTCAATACGGGTAATGGTCTCTTCAAAACCAATCCAGCCAAAATCACGTGCAGCAATAATAGAAAGGAGATAAACGCCAATATTCGTAGGAGATGTACGTTGAGCAACAAGAGGTTCAGGATCTTCTTGAAAATTATCGGGAGGCAAATAGTTGTTTTGTGCATTGACAAAGGTTGTATAATAAAGCCATGTACGCCGTGCAATAGAGCGAAGTTTTTTTTCATCTTTTGAAGAAAGATCAAGACTATCTTGAAAGGTTGAAGGTTGACTCACAATCCAAGCAATGAAGGGTGAAAAAAACCATGCTATCCCAAAAGGAAAAGCAATCAAGCTTGCAAAACTATCAGAAAAAAGAGAAAGTGCTACAGTAAGGACACCAATAAGCGATGCTGGTGCCATTATAAAAACATAGAAGCGCAAACTATTGGGCATTGATTTTGTTGCGGCAGAAGTTTTCCATTCAAGAAGATGCTGTTTTGAAATCGTCATACGATAGAGTGTACGAATAATCGCATCGGTCATAAAATACGCCGAATGAGCAAGAAACGTTGTTTTAAGAAATATATCAGCGCTTGTAAGAGCAGTTTTGTTCCAAATTAATTGAAAATGTCCACGCAAAGAATGATCTATATTGGACGAGACAAGCGTTTTTAATACACATAGAATGGAAGAAATGAAGGAGCTAAACAACAAGAATATTTGCCAGACGATTGCACTCTTGAAAGACAAAAAAGTCCATCCTGCAAATGCTGCGATTAACCACATAAGTGGAGTAAGAGAACGACGTAAATTATCCTGCATTTTCCAACGCGTCACGGAACTTATTTGACGGTGGAAAAAAAGATAAGGCAAAAGCTGCCAATCACCGCGAATCCAGCGATGATAACGCATAACATCAATATTATAAGCGGTTGGATAGTCTTCAATGACTTCTATGCTACTTACCAGAGCAGTACGAGCATAACCTCCTTCTAAGAGATCATGACTAAGAATAGTATTTTCTTTAATTTTGCCATCAAGCGCTTGTTCAAATGCATCAATATTATAAAGACCTTTACCGATAAAGGTACCTTCTCCTAAAAGATCTTGATAAGTATCAGAAACGGCAAAAACATAAGGATCAATGCCACGGTTGATAGAAAAAACCCGTTGGAGAATTGATGTTTTTTTTCCTGTTGTAAGAGAAGAAATAATGCGTGGTTGTAAAACGCTATAGCCTTTTACAACTTTTCCACTTTGCGGATCAAAAATGGGATGATTGAGTGGATGGTTAAGCTTTCCAACAAGTTTCGCGACGCTCTCTGGAGTAAGACGTGTATCACAATCCAGCGTCATAACAAAACGGCAATCCATAGGAAGGTGTGGATTGGGAGGATAAAAGCTTGTGTTTTTATCGCCTCTTAAGAGCCGATTGAGTTCATGAAGTTTTCCTCGCTTTCGTTCCCATCCCATCCAACATTTTTCGCTTGTATTATAAAGGCGTCGGCGATGTAAAAGGAAAAAAAGAGGAAGTTCATCACGATGATAACGACTATTGAGTTTATCAATACTCTTTTGCGCATAGTGCAATAAATCAAGATCATCTTGCGTTTCTCTCAATGGAGCATCCACCCAATCTGTAATGAGCGCAAAATGAATGGCACCTTTAGGATTGGAAAGATAGTGCACTTCAAGATTGCGCACTTGTTCATCAATATCATCGCGTGATGTCATCAAAGTAGGTACAACAACCATTGTCCGTGCATGTTTTGGAATACCTTCTTTATATTCATAGCCAATGAGTTGTCTTGATGGGACAAACCATGAAACAACAGTGTTAAATAAAGCAAAAGCAGCATCGATAGCAGGAAAAAGCGCTAATACAGTAAAGCAAAAAGACATCCATGATGTCATGCCAGATATTTGTAAAAGGGCGTAAATTACAAGCAAAAGAGCGAGCGTCAGAAAAGAGACAGGAATAGCGATGACTCTCAATTTTGAGCAACAGGAAGCTCGTGTCCATTTTATGAGAAAGGGCGGGATATATCCACAAGCCTTTTCAAATATGCCACGACCATCATCAACAAGGTACCACCCCACACAAGAATGATGAGGCATATCTTTAGAAGTGGAATTTGCCATTTCTACAACTTTATGTGCAATTTCCAGCTCACTAAGAGGCGAAAAGCGTGCAACTTTTTCAATGACTTGTCGATAAATATTGCGTGAGTGAGAATCAATTTCAGAAAAATCACTATTTTTACGCAAAATAGAATCGACACAACTCACTGTTTCAAACCATGCTGTCCAATCAACATCATCTATAGCTTTAAGAGCACGGATAATATTTCCCATGGTCACACCATCTGCTGCTTGTCGGGTATGTTCATCAGCTGTTGCAATCTCTAAGCTACTGCCTTGGCTTTTCAATTGCTTTTCAAGCCAAGTCAATGCTACGGTTGAATCGACAGATGCACTGCGTAGGCGATAGAATAAATGTGCTGAAAACGTTGGATCAACAGTAAATGGTTTATACTGCGTAAAGAGAGAGTGTAGATTTGTTTTATTTTCTACAAGAGAAATTTTATCAGCCACTTGACTAGCAAGATGGCGCATATGTCGCGCTTTTTCGATACATACTGAAAGACGACGGACATTTTCAATGAGCAGCATTTGCATAACAGAAGGAAGAGCCCACAATTCACCAATTGTGAGCGCACAAACTTCTTGAAATCCATTGGTCATAGCAGTGAATGTTTCTTGTGAAAAGCTGCTATCAGTATGCGCAATATAAAGCCAAGTTAAAGCAAAAATTCGTGGTATTCCCGCTTTGTGTGTAAAAAGAGGAAGTTGCTTTATGAAGGACTTAGGTAGATTACGACGTAGCTTTTGTATAGTTTTATCAATGGTGTAATGATTATCAATGAGCCATTGAGCAGACGGTGCGATAGTCTCATCATTTCGGGCTGCAAAATCACTGGTATGAAAGGCATTAAGAATAAGTTTCGCATTTTCATTCAATCTCTTGCGAAAATCTTCTACTCCTTCATATTCAGGGAGTAAAATTTCTTTACCAGAAGCTATATCATGCCCTAAGTTATAAAGATCTTCCCGTACCTTATAAATTGCACGAAGAGGAAAATCCGTATTAATAAAATGGTTTTTTTTCTCTTTTTGAGAAAAAAAGCACTTTATGAAAGGTATTATGCACGTCATAATGTCCCATTGTTATTCAATTACATCGTTTTTTATTTAAATTGTAAGCATTTTATCTGAATAGTGAACCGTTGATAGACAAAAAAACAAACTTTTTGTTTTTAGTTGCAAGCAGTTATAATTTTTTACGCAATAATTAGAAAATAAGCAGACAATTTTTTTAGAAAATAAAAAGGTCACCCTAAAATGAGTGACCTTAATAACACCGTAAGCTTTAATGATTGATGATTAATCTTGTTCTTGTTTTTTTAAAGCAGCACCAAGAATATCACCAAGAGAAGCACCCGAGTCTGTAGAACCATATTGTGCAACCGCTTCTTTTTCCTCTGCAATTTCTAAAGCTTTAATCGATACTGAAATTTTACGTGTTTTTTTATCAAATGCTGTGATGCGAGCATCAACCTTTTGCCCAATTGCGAAACGCTCAGGACGTTGCTCATCACGATCACGCGCGAGATCAGCACGCCGAATGGTTGTCTCAAGGTTGTGGTCAATCAATTTCACACCAATGTCATTGTCGTTAACAGCAATCACTTCGCATGTTACAACAGCACCTTTTCGCAATTCGCCAGAAGCAGCTGCTTCTCCAACTTTATCGCTGGAAAGCTGCTTAATTCCAAGAGAAATGCGCTCTTTTTCAATGTCAACATCAAGGACCACAGCTTTAACGATATCGCCTTTATTGTAAGTATCAATGACTTGTTCACCAGGACGGTTCCAATCAAGATCAGACAAATGAACCATACCGTCAACATCGCCTTCAAGCCCAATAAACAGACCAAATTCTGTTTTATTTTTAACCTCTCCTTCAATTTGCGAATTGACAGGAAATTTATTGGCAAAAGCTTCCCATGGATTTTCAAATGTTTGCTTTAAGCCAAGAGAAATACGCCGTTTAGAAGGATCAATCTCAAGAACAACCACTTCTACTTCTTGTGATGTAGACAGAATTTTCCCAGGATGAACATTTTTCTTCGTCCAGCTCATTTCAGAAACATGGATCAGCCCTTCGATTCCTGGCTCAATTTCAACAAAACCACCGTAATCAGTAATGTTGGTGACAGCACCCGTAATTTTTTTACCAATCGGATACCGAACACTAATGCTTTCCCAAGGATCACTTTCAAGCTGTTTCATTCCAAGAGAAATACGGTGTGTATCCTGATTGATGCGAATAATCTGGACTTTAATCGTTTGACCAATTGTGAGGACTTCAGATGGGTGGTTAACACGCCGCCATGCCATATCTGTAACGTGCAAGAGACCATCAATCCCACCAAGATCAACAAAGGCACCATAATCTGTGATATTTTTCACCACACCTTCAACGATTTGGTTTTCTTCAAGATTTTGTACAATTTCTGAACGTTGCTCGGCGCGACTTTCTTCTAAAACAGTACGACGTGAGACCACAATATTGCCACGACGACGGTCCATCTTCAAGATTTCAAAGGACTGAGAATTATGCATGAGAGGTGAAACATCACGAATGGGACGAATATCAACTTGGCTGCGCGGCAAGAAAGCAACAGCACCATCAAGATCGACTGTAAAACCACCTTTTACTTGGCTAAAGATCACTCCATCAACGCGTGCACCAGCATTGAATTTTTCCTCCAAACGGACCCAACTTTCTTCGCGCCGTGCTTTTTCACGGGATAAAACAGCTTCGCCCATCGCATTTTCAATGCGTTCAATGTAAACCTCAACTTCATCGCCAACTTGCAAAGAACCGTCTTTTGCTTTAGCTCCAAATTCTTTGAGAGGAATACGTCCTTCAACTTTAAGACCAGCATCAATAATGGCCATGTCTTTTTCGATTGCAATAACACGACCTTTAACAACAGATCCTTCATTAAGATCATTGGTTTGAAAAGATTCTGTTAAAAGGGCTTCAAAATCCGCTGTTGTGGGATTGTATTGTGACATAAGAACTCCTAATATATACCTTGTGTTATAAGGTATGAGCGCTAGGTTAGTGTTAACATAAGCAACTCCCTGCCTTTTTCCTTGAATAAAGGAAAAAAAGTTAGCGCGAGGCTGGAAGTCACCTTAACGAATTTATCCAATTATATGCATTTTTATGATTGGATCAATAAAACTACATGCAATTTCAAATGTTGCTTCTATACTCAATTCTGATGTATCAAGCAAGTGGGCGTTTTTTGCTGGTTTTAGTGGACTTTGTTTACGGGTTATATCGCGACTGTCGCGCTGTTCAAGTTGAGCTAGGATTTCATGATAATTTGCTTGAACCCCCTTTTTTAAAATCTCCTGGTAGCGACGTTTGGCGCGCGTCTGAACATTGGCTAAAACATAAAACTTGATATCGGCATCAGGACAAACAATAGTTCCGATATCACGTCCATCAAGCACACAGCCAGGCAAAACTTTAGCAAAGTTGCGTTGTTTTTCGACAAGAATTTTGCGTACAGCAGGGTTAATCGCTATTTTTGAAGCCGCTTCACCAAGTTCATGAGAAGAAAGAAGGGCAGGATTTAAGGTATTAAAATCAAGTTCTTTAGCATAAATAATAGCATTTTTTTCATCATTAAGAGCTAAATTTTGTTGTAAAAGCGTATGAGCAACACTACGATAAGTAAGACCCGTATCGAGATGGCGAAGACGATAATGTGCAGCAATTTTGCGTGCTAAGGTTCCTTTGCCTGAGGCTGCAGGTCCATCAATGGCAATAACAAAAGGCTTCAAGCAATTTTCCCCCCAAGTTGTTTTATAAAAGGAATAAATTCTGGAAAGCTCGTAGCGATCATTCGTTTATCATCAATGGTAACAGGTTTTTCTGATATAAGCCCAAAAATGAGAAAACACATAGCAATTCGATGATCAAGATGTGTGGAGACATGTCCACCACCCAAACCTTTGGCAGAACCTTTCCCATAAACAATAAGAAAATCTTGACCTTCTTCACAGTCTACGCAATTAATTTCGAGTCCTTGAGCAACAGCAGACAGTCGATCTGATTCTTTTACACGCAATTCTTCAATTCCTAACATCACTGTTTTGCCTTCTGCAAAGGCTGCTGCTACTGCCAAAGCAGGATATTCATCAATCATTGATGGAGCACGTTCTTTGGGCACCGTAACACCTCTAAGAACCGATGATTTTATCCGTAGATCAGCAACATCCTCTCCACCTGTTTGACGTCGGTTCAAAAATTCAATTTGAGCACCCATTTCCCTCAATGTTTCGATAAGTCCTATTCGAGAGTTATTTATCAAAACATTTTCAATGGTGATATCAGAGTCTTCTACAAGAAGGGCTGCGATAATTAGAAAAGCAGCAGAAGAAGGATCACCCGGAATATGAATCGTTTGTCCAGTAAGATGGGGTTGACCGTTAAGATGAATCAAACGCGCACCTTCATTATCTTTTTCTATTTCAAGTTGTGCACCGAATGCTTTTAACATTTTTTCCGTATGGTCTCGTGTCAGAACTGGTTCAATAACAGTTATAATGCCGGCGGTATTGAGTCCAGCAAGCAGGACTGCTGATTTAATTTGGGAGGAAGCTATTGGAACACGGTAACGAATCGGATTAGCCATTTTCGGACCATAAAGCGTTAAAGGAAGGTGATCGTCGTGCGTTGCTTCAATTTCAACCCCCATGAGACGCAGTGGATCAAGGATACGTCCCATTGGACGTTTAGAGAGAGAAGCATCACCAATAAAGGTTGTTTTCATATGATATGGACCAACCATTCCCATAACCAAACGAGCACCTGTTCCAGCGTTTCCAAAGTCTAAAGGTTTTTGTGCAGCTAAAAGGCAACCATTCCCTGTTCCTCGTATGGTCCATAAGCCATCTTTTTTAATAATACAGGCACCCATAGCTTGCATAGCAGCAGCTGTATTGAGTACATCAGCGCTTTCAAGTAATCCATGAATATGTGTCTCACCACTTGCTAATCCTCCCAATATAAGAGAGCGATGAGAGATTGATTTATCTCCTGGTATTTTAATTTTTCCAGAGAGACTACTCGATTTATAGGTGGTTATAGGGATTGCTTTTTGCATGGAAATTCTATTTAATTCTATCTAACTTTTATGAAATTGTGCATCCTTTAGCACATGCTTTAAAAGACGTCATGAAAAAATCACTGTGAAACGGTGTATTTATCTTTGACAAAGGCATTATTTTTCGATTAAGCACCATAGAATTTATCTTTTAATGGAATAATAGTTAATCAAAGAGGCACGGTTTATGGCAAAAAAAGAACTTGGAACTAAACGTGTTGATCCAGAAACGGGAAAAAAATTTTACGATCTAAATCGCGATCCTATTGTGTCGCCCTATACAGGAATTTCTTATCCGCGTTCTTACTTTGAAGTTGCAGCAGCTGAGGCAAACAATGAAGAAGACGTTGATACTGAAGAGCTTGATACAGCACTTGAAAAATCTGCTTTTATGCTTCTTGAAGAGGATGATGAGGATTCTAAAGATGACGATCTTCCTGATTTAGAAGATAGTGATGTAGATCTTGGTGATGACGATGATACATTTTTATCTCATGATGATGACGATGAAGATGATGACGTTACTGATATTCTCGGAGGCGGTGTTTCTAATGATGACGATGCTTAAGAGAAGTAAAAGAGGACATCTTTTCCATTGAATGTAAATTCTTCTTGATCTTCAATTTTGATCGTTCTAGAAAAGCTGAAACTGTATACTTTCCTTTTGGGAAAAATTGTTTTTATAGGGGCTATAGCTCAGCTGGGAGAGCGCTTGCATGGCATGCAAGAGGTCAGCGGTTCGATCCCGCTTAGCTCCACCAAAAGGACCAGCTATTCTATCAAGGGAATCAATTATAATAGAGAATGTGTGCATCAATTTAAAAGGTTTATGCGCTATTTAATCATCATTCCAATAGCGCCTGTTGCTTGCATTTTAGCGATATTATAACACGTTTTTAATCATTTGTTGGATTATAAAATTTTACTGTCGTAACCGTGAAAGTAGATAATTTTTTATGCTTTGCACAGAAACAGAAAAAGAGCTGTTTAACTTACGCCTTGTTTTAAAGGACAAAATTTGAATTACCTTTATCACAATATTTCCACAAAATCATAATATGTTGGTTATCGATATCTTTTTAAAAGGTACGAAGTACCTAAACAAAGATGAGGGAATAAAATATTAAAATATTCTTCTCAATTATTGCGAATCAGAACTTTTTTCGAGTATTTTTAGCTTGATCAAATGTCCTGCCAATTAAAAAATTGCCTACTTTGAGTAGCATCTACCTACTCAATACTAAGGTGTATTAACGCTCAAATAACATATTGAATCAATTAATTTTGTTTCCTTGCACGTCACAAAAAAGGTTGAGGTGTGAAAGCAACGTGCGCCATCATTATATGTGCTAATTCCCAATGTTGCCAATAATTCTTACATTTGAGAATGTTCATAAGAAACATTTTTAGTCTTTTCTTTCACAGTTTTTATCCACATGCCAATTGCGCTTGTTATGTGCAAGCCAATGGTTTTTATTGATTCAACCTCAAGAGATCTGAAATGATAAAACCCTACGCCATTCGAGATTCTTACTTTAATATGATGCTCGAATTGCATTTCTTTTGATTGCTCTTTTATACGCTAACAAAGAAAATATTCATGTAATAATCAGTCAGCAATACGCATAATGAAAATAAAAAATAATATTAAATTTTAAAATTTTTATTCAATAATCTCTGGTACTTAGCCCTGTGCGAAATGTCAGAACCAAATAGAAGATAGTTTCCATTGTAAATTTTTTAAACAACAGAGGTAAAAATATTGAGAGTGCTCTCAAAATTGTGCATTGCAAAAGCTTTCTGTCTCTTTGGTTTATTCTAAAAAATAACAATTTATTTCATTTAACAATCAGAAAAACGATACAGCCTTATCACGCCATAAGAAATTTGGCTCTCAAATAATTTTACCAAAACAATTCTCTAATTGAGATTTTCAAAAATCTTCCCTAACGCCATCCACATCTCTTTAATTGCTGTTCATAGAGTCTCGATATCCTTGCCATGCGCTGTGCTGCCTGTGAAAGTGCCGCAGAGACATGCCCGCCACTACGCGCATAAGCACCATGTCCCATATGATAATTTAAATAAAGGCTATATGCATCATCAAATCTCACCCCATTGCGTTGAACACTTTGGCGATGGTACCAAGCAATAAAATCAGCAGAATCTGCAAAATTCGTACGCCATGCAAAAGATCTGCCCGTAGAGCGAAGATACATTGCCCATGTACTGTCAAGCGCTTGAGAATAACCATAGGCTGTCGATTGACGCTTCCATGGAATAAAACCAAGTAGTTTTTTACGTGGAGGACGTGCATTGTGACGAAAACTCGATTCCATATTAATGGTTGCAAGAATAATAGACATAGGAATCCCATAGCGCATTTCTGCACGTTTAGAAGCCTTACCCCAATTGTCAAAAAAACCATTTTTTTGTGCTAAAATAGCACACGCATTGTTCGTGTGTATGGGAGTGGTTGTTGCACACCCATCTAGCAGAAACACCAGTGCCCCTAAAAACAAAAGGTGTCGCATATTCCTATTCCTCTCGTTTAAGAAATAAAACAAGATAGAGATACTAAAAAAATATTACCAATCAATAAAGAACATGATCTGACTTGTGATATTTAAGAAGCTTGCTTTGCTTTATTCCTCGTCAGCAAAACGCAATGTTTGCGACTGAGCCAATGTTGTCATTTTTGTTGGTTCAGAATGATTCTCTTTTAATTCGACAGTTTCAATGCGATTTGCCCGTTTCATAATTTTGGAAGACGATATCAAAATTCCCTCTATATCTTCACCTGCTTTGTGAAAGTGCTTCTGTAACGCACGAACACGTATATCCATTCGTCCAAAATCTTCCATCAATTTTGCTACTTCTGATTGAATTAAGTGCGCTTGTTCACGCATCCGTGCATCTTTCATAATGGTTTGTACCACTTGGACAGAGAGCATCAACAAAGATGGTGAAACAATAATCACATGAGCTCTATTGGATTTTTGTACCAATGCCTCAAAGTCCTCATAAATTGTTGCAAAAATCGATTCAGATGGCACAAAAAGGAAAGCAGTGTCATGGGTTTCTCCAGGAATCAAATATTTTTGTGCAATATCACGAATATGGACTTCCATATCGGTACGAAATTGGCGTTCTGCCTCTTGACGCTCTTGCGCTGATTCTGCCTTACGCATAGCATTCCAAGCCTCCAGAGGGAATTTAGCATCAACAACAAGAGAAGGGGCTTTATTGGGCATATGAATGAGACAATCTGGGCGTTTTCCATTGGAAAGAACAGCCTGAAAAACATAAGCATTTGTTGGTAAGGCATCGGCAATAATTGCTTCCATCCGCCCCTGACCGAAAGTACCACGTGTCTGCTTATTGCTTAAAATGGACTGCAACTGAACAACTTGTCCCGTAAGCGATTGAATATTATTTTGTGCCGCGTCAATCACTGCTAAACGCTCTTGCAAACGATTCAAATTTTCATAAGTGGATTTGGTCTGTACCTGAAGTGTTTGGCCTAAGCTTGTTGTCATCCCATTGAGTTGCTCACTGAGTGATTTATTCAATTCAGCCTGCCGTTGACCAAAAATTTCCGCCATCGTTTGCATTCTCCCTTGCATTTCAGCTTGTGTTTTCAGCAAGGTAGCCATCTGCATTTGTGCCTCACGTGCGCGTTCAGCAATTTCATTTTCCAAAAATGCTTTTTTTCGATGAGAATGTATCAACATAAAAAATGCCCAACAAACAAGTATAAATAAAAGCAAAAGCATTAGTTTAGAAAAAAACTCTCCAGCGAGTATGGAAAAAAACGAATCAAACATAAATTGTAATATAACGCTCTTATTGTAAAAAAACGCAAGAATCCGTTATTCAATATTGACCAATAACAAACCATTGATTAATCTCTACTTATGCCAATGAGATCTTTAGTTACTTTACCTGATCCGATTTTACGGGAAGTGTCCAAGCCCGTTGATCAGGTCGATTCAGCTCTTCAAAAACTTGCGGATGATATGTTGGAAACCATGTATAGTGCTAAGGGCGTTGGTCTTGCTGCTATTCAAATTGGTATACCGCTACGTATGTTGGTTATAGATGTCTCTGGAAATTCTGAAGATGAGCAGAAAAAACCATTTGTTATTATCAACCCTGAAATTTTATGGCTTTCAGATGAGCGTAATATTTATAAAGAAGGTTGTCTTTCTATTCCTGACTATTTTGCAGAGGTTGAACGTCCTAAACGCCTTTGTGTTCGCTACCAGAACCGTGAAGGAAAACAAACAGAAATTGAAGCAGACGATCTCTTGGCAACTTGCTTGCAGCATGAAATTGATCATTTAGATGGGCGCCTTTTTATTGATTACATTTCAAAGATCAAACGCGATATGGTGATACGAAAATTTAAAAAACGCGCAAAAGAAAAAAACATGCAGGAAGCAGTTTTGTAATGGCTTTACGATTAAGTTTTATGGGGACACCAGATTTTTCTGTTCCTATTTTACGTGCTTTATTGGATGCAGGTCATGATGTTGTTGCTGTTTATAGTCAACCCCCTCGCCCAGCAGGACGTCGAGGACTTAAATTAATCCCCTCACCTGTTCACAATGTAGCAAAAGAGAAATCTATTCCCATCTTTACGCCACAAACACTCAAAACAATCGAACAACAGGAGCAATTTGCAGCACTTTCTGTTGATGTTGCTGTTGTTGTTGCCTATGGACTCCTTTTACCCAAAGCTATTCTTGAAACACCCCGTTTTGGTTGTTTTAATGCCCACGCTTCACTCTTACCACGCTGGCGTGGTGCTGCACCTATTCAGCGTGCAATTATGGCTGGCGATAAAGAAACAGGTATCATGATCATGAAAATGGATGAAGGACTTGATACGGGACCTATCGCTCTTTCTCGCTCCATCCCCATTACTGATAACACCACCACTGCTGAGCTTTCAAACAAACTTTCACATATTGGCGCAGAACTTATGATAGAAACCCTATCAACTCTTGAAAAAGACCAACTTAAACTAACCCCACAATCAGAGGAAGGCATCACCTATGCTGCCAAAATCAAAAAGGAAGAGACCCGCATTGATTGGACAAAACCTGCAGAATTTATTCAGAGGCATATTCGCGCGCTCTCTCCTTCTCCTGGTTGCTGGTGCAATATGAATATTGGGGGACGAGAAGAACGTGTAAAAATTCTTGATAGTCGCTTAACAACAGGTCCTTCTCTTGAAATTGGACGGATCGAACCAGATTCTTTGATTGTCCATTGTGGACAAGGGCGGATAGAAATAACCTCTCTCCAAAGATCGGGTGGTAAAGTCCTTGATAGCGCAACCTTTTTACGAGGTGCTTATATTTCTGCTGTTTTTTAAGATGCCACGTTTTAAACTCACTCTTGAATATGATGGTTCAAATTATGCTGGTTGGCAGCGTCAAGTAAAACTTCACACTGTACAAGGAGCTCTTGAAAAGGTACTCTTTTCCTTTAGTGGACAACAATTGACCATAACAACAGCAGGAAGAACCGATGCGGGCGTACACGCTACGGGACAAGTTGCGCATGTTGATTTCATAAAAAACTGGCATCCCCATACTGTACGTGATGCGCTCAATGCTCTTTTACGTAAACAGGGAGAAGCGATTTCAATCTTAAACGTACAAAATGTCCCTGATGACTTTGATGCACGATTTTCCGCTGTAAAACGCCATTATCTTTTTAAAATTCTTAATCGTCGCTCTCCACCAGCCTTAAATGCCAAACGCGTGTGGTGGTTGCCAAAGCCTCTTAATGCTGAAGCCATGCATGAAGCTGCTCAAAAGCTTGTAGGAAAACATGATTTTACCACTTTCCGTTCCGCACATTGCCAAGCAAAAAGCCCTATTCGCACCCTTGACCGCCTCGATATTCAAAGAGAAGGTGAAGAAATTTTCCTTTATGCGCAAGCCCGTTCTTTTCTTCATCATCAAATCCGTTCATTCGCAGGAAGCCTCATGGAAGTGGGTATTGGACGTTGGACAGCTCAAGATCTCGAAGCAGCTCTTCATGCTAAAGATCGTAAACATTGTGGTGTTGTTGCTCCTCCTTCAGGACTTTATTTAACCAAAGTAGAGTATTAATTATCCTTCAAGAGTGAACGTCTTAAAAGTCATTAAGGCAGTTTATAAAAAGAACGAATTTCTTCAAAAGCTTCTGCTGCTGTATTGACAAATTTCACAAAATTAACATCAGTAGGAGAAATTGTACCTTGTTCAGACAGATACTCAAAATTGATAGTATTGCTCCAAAATTCTTTGCCAAACAATAAAATTGGTACCTGTTTCATACGCCCCGTCTGTACTAAAGTTAACGTCTCAAACAATTCATCCAGAGTCCCAAATCCTCCAGGGAAGATAGCTAATGCTTTCGCTCGTACTAAAAAATGCATTTTGCGCATCCCCAAATAATGAAAATTGAAACACAAATGCGGCGACACATACGAATTAGGTTCCTGCTCATGTGGTAAAATAATATTCAAACCAATCGTTGGGGCACCAACATCACAAGCACCACGATTTCCCGCCTCCATAATTCCTGGTCCGCCCCCCGTAACAACCACAAATTCACGATATTCTGTCGTAGCAGAATAAAATGAGCACAAACGCGCAAATTCTCTCGCTTCATCGTAATAATGTGACATAGCACGCAAATTTTTCTTTTGTATTTCATTTTTTGCAGCCCACGCCGCTTGCCCAGATTCAGGAATACGCGCACCACCAAACAAAACAACTGTTGATTGAATATCATATTCTTTAAGGGTTATTTCCGGCTTTAAAAATTCAAGACCAATACGTTGTGAGCGCAACTCTGGACGCATCATAAAATCTTGATCGATATAGGCTAAACGATAAGTAGACGAACGCATTTGTGCTGAATTAGAGATTTTATGTATTTGTTGTAGAGCATCCTTCGTATGGAGAAGTGGTGTCCAATTTTCTTGTTCTCCTTTTCTTTTTTCTTTACAGCCTTTTTTCATGCACCTGTCCTACTTCCTCATCGTTTTATTGACTGAACACATTTCTTCGCGTAGTTCATAGAGAATAAACCTTGAAGCTTTCAACTTGTTTAACGGAACTCTCATCATGCCCCATCTCACACAACTTGAAATGATTATTCAACAAGCTTTTGACGATCGCGATTCTATCGATACTACCACAAAAGGCGAAATCCGTGAGAGTGTCGAACATACATTGAACCTTCTTGATAACGGTGAAATCCGTGTTGCAGAACGACAAAAAAATGGACAATGGCATGTTCATCAATGGTTGAAAAAAGCGGTTTTGCTCTCTTTTCGGCTTAATCCTATGCAAATTATTACTGGTGGAATCAATGGAACACATTGGTGGGATAAAGTTCCTTCAAAATTCTCTGGTTGGCAAGAGACCGATTTTAAAAGTGCTGCTTTCCGTTCCGTTCCTGGAGCCATTGTACGTCATTCTGCTTACATTGCACCCAACGTTATATTGATGCCATCCTTTGTTAATCTTGGTGCTTTTGTCGATGAGGGTACAATGGTTGATACATGGACCACGGTTGGTTCTTGTGCACAAATTGGTAAACATGTCCATCTTTCTGGCGGTGTTGGTATTGGAGGTGTTTTGGAACCACTGCAAGCAAACCCAACAATCATTGAAGATCACTGCTTTATCGGTGCTCGCTCTGAAATTGTTGAAGGCTGTATTATCCGTGAAGGTGCTGTTTTGGGAATGGGAGTCTTTATTGGAAAATCTACAAAGATTATTGATCGTACAACAGGTGAAATTTTTATCGGTGAAGTACCAGCCTATTCAGTGGTTGTGCCAGGTTGTTTCCCTGGAAAACCTTTACCAAATGGTGAAGCAGGACCAAGCCTTTATTGTGCTGTTATTGTAAAACGCGTTGATCAAAAAACACGAGAAAAAACATCCATTAATGATCTTTTACGTTCTTAGACACAAGATTAATTCACAATAATATTTCATCGTTTTTTTACTTGAATAATAACCTCGAATACAAAAATTCTCTCATTTCAAATCCTTTCATAGTGAATCTAATCACTATCATTTCCTTGCGTGTTACAAACGCAGTTGGTGTGTGGGCAAGAGACACTTTAAGAAAAGAGTAAAAATATTTTTAATGAAAATTCTCTCAAATGATAAGGACTGTCATAATATTTTGAGCTAAAAAAGAGTATGATAGATGCGCTTTGCACCTTTATGACGCGTAAAGACGGTGATGCCAAATGGATTTTATATCATTCACAGTGTATGTTACTTTATATTTTTCACAGCCTCCATTGTGAAATGGAATTTGATGCATTGAGTGATGATTCACTAAAACAAGCACACCAATATGCAACATAAATGTATTTCGTTTAAAGCATTCTGTTTTACGTGAGAAGCATGACATCATTACGCAATACACAAAAACATGAAGCACAGCGCAATTCTATTTAAAAGTGTTCTTTAAGCACCTGAATCAATCAATAAAAGCAAAAGCGCAATCAATAAGAGAAATACTCCTTTTTTCATTATTTGTTCATTTTGAGTGCTTGAATAAATGCCGATTGTGGAATTTCTACTTTTCCAAATTGGCGCATCCGCTTTTTGCCTTCTTTTTGCTTTTCCAAAAGTTTGCGCTTACGCGTGACATCACCCCCGTAACATTTCGCTGTTACATCTTTACGCAAAGCACGAATTGTTTCGCGCGCTATAACTTTACCACCAATAGCCGCTTGAACTGGAATCTGAAACATATGCTGGGGAATAAGATCTTTCAGCTTTTCACACATGGAACGCCCGCGCTTTTCTGCAATCGTGCGGTGCACAAGCATAGACAATGCATCTATAGACTCTCCATTTACCAAAATAGACATTTTAACTAAATCCCCTTCTGCATAATCTGCCATCTGATAATCAAAAGAAGCATAACCCTTTGAGATTGATTTTAGCCGATCATAAAAATCAAAAACAACTTCATTCAGTGGTAAATCGTACGTTACCATAGCACGGGTTCCAACATAGGACAAATCAGCTTGTATCCCCCGCCGCTCTTGGCATAGCTCTAAAATTGACCCAAGATAATTATCAGGAGTCATGATTGTCGCCCGAATCCATGGTTCTTCGATTGAAGAAATTTTAACCACATCAGGCATATCCGCTGGATTGTGCAACTCTTTAACAGAACCATCATTCATATTCATGCGATAAACAACCGAAGGTGCTGTCGCGATTAAATCCAAATTAAACTCACGCTCTAATCGCTCTTGAATAATTTCAAGATGAAGAAGTCCCAAAAAGCCACAGCGAAAACCAAATCCCAAAGCCGCGGATGTTTCCATTTCAAAAGAAAAACTCGCATCATTTAAGCGTAATTTGCCCATGGCTGCACGCAAATCATCAAAATCGGCAGCATCAATTGGAAAAAGACCACAAAATACAACTGGTTGCGCCGGCTTAAAACCAGGCAAAGCATTTTCACAAGGACGGCGCTCTTCAGTAATCGTATCCCCAACCCGTGTATCTGCTACTTCTTTGATAGAGGCAGTGATAAAACCAATCTCGCCTGGTCCTAACTCATCAACCTGTACCATTTTAGGTGTAAACACCCCAACGCGCTCAACTGGATATTTTGCTCCCGTACCCATCATACGAATGGTTTGGCCTTTTTTTAAAATACCATCTATCACTCGTACCAAAACAATGACACCAAGATATGCATCATACCAGCTATCAACCAACATTGCTTTCAAGGGATTTGCAACATCGCCTGTATGTGGAGGTGGTAATTGTGTAACAATTGCCTCCAAAACATCAGGAACACCCAAACCTGTTTTTGCTGATATTTCTACTGCTTGAGATGTATCAATGCCTATCACATCTTCAATTTGTTCTTTAACACGCTCAGGTTCTGCTGCTGGAAGATCAACTTTATTGAGTATAACAACCAATTCATGGGAATTATCAATAGCTTGATACACATTTGCTAACGTCTGCGCCTCTACACCTTGGCTTGCATCCACCACCAATAGAGAACCTTCACAAGCTGCCAATGAACGCGAAACCTCATAAGCAAAATCCACATGACCAGGTGTATCCATAAGATTTAAAATATAGGTTTCACCATTCTTTGCCTTATAGTGTAAACGTACCGTTTGTGCTTTAATAGTAATTCCACGTTCACGCTCAATATCCATGGAATCGAGTACTTGTTCTTTCATCTCACGTGTATCAAGCCCACCTGTTATTTGAATCAAACGATCAGCTAAAGTGGATTTGCCGTGATCAATATGCGCCACGATGGAAAAATTACGAATATAATTACGATCTATTGTCATATAAGGCGATTTAGCAAAGAATAATACAAAACGCAAAGACCAATTATGCTCCGGCTTCTATCAAAAGAATATAAACCTAAAAAGCTTCTCAAAACACAACTTTTCATAACCTAAAAAATGAGGCTTTTATTTGCTAAATTAAATCCAACGGTACTAAAATGATATTTTCACATCTTATTTTATGACTCATATGCTGGATAAACCGGCACCATCACACATTTTGCCAACCTCCAATGTTGCAACAATCCTTTACACTTGAAAGAGTTTATAAGAGATATGCCTTTCTTGTACAGTTTTTACCCACATGGACCACCTTCTTGTAACGTGTAAGCAAGTAGATTTGGATTGATTTAATATGAAAACGATTTGAAGTGAGAAAGTTTTACGGTATTCAGGATTCTAATTCAATGTGAATAATTCTATATTAATTATAAATCAATATGTTATAATATTTATATTATGGGCGTGTATATCACTTAAGCTTGCAATAAAATTCGCAAGAAATGCTTTTTTATTTATACGCAATAACCTGCTTTTTTAGCAATCTTATATAAAATAACATGAATATCGAGGGAGTTTCTTCTCAATTTTTAAAATTTTAGAAATATGCTCTATTGAGTGATCTTTTTATGTACTTTTTATACAACTCCTTCCTCCGTCCATTAAAGATAAAAAACACCAATCCTCTTCGATTCATTGAATAATGCATTGATTTATAATCATCGTTTATTGTTTTTCAATTTAAATTAAAACTCTGAATATCTCGAGCCTTTCTCATTTTAAATCTTTTCATAGTGAATCAATCAAATTTTTTGCTTCCCCATTATAAAACAGGGCTAGTATATGGATAAAAACGTTTAAGAAATGAGTAAACATGTCTCTCTCTTTCAAATGCCAAAGGCTGTCGTAATATTGAGAACTGACAAAGAAAATGCTAGTGCCTTTTATTTAAGTAAAACGATGATGCTCTGTGGTTTTTCTATACTTCACGCGGACCGTCAATGAATATGATGTATATTAAGAAAATTGTCTTTTTAAAAAACGCGTTAATATACAACATTATGGGAGGCTGCTTTAGGCGTTCTATTTTACGTGAAAAGCGTGATCCCATGAAATAACAAAAGGAATAACGTGCAACAGTGCGTAATTTTTATTATTCAAAAAAATTACCATGGATGTTTTCGAAAACTGTAAAGCTAAATTTAACAATAACAGTAAAGATGAGAGCTGTTTTTTATCTTCACCATTTCATGCTTTGACTCAATGAAGGTTGACTTCCCATTTCAGAGGTTAAGCAAACAGATAAATATTATTACTCCAATTTGCTATACAAAAGCTGGAATAGCTTATAAAGCCTCCTTATCTTCATATTTTAAAAAAGCCTCAAAAATGAAAACTTTGCAAGCAAAAATCTCATGTAATAAAATCATAATAGAAAAGGTGCATAGCTAATCAATTTTTTCAATTGCTTTATTTTTTTTACGCCATTGTGAAGGTTGTAATTCAGCCACAATGATCCCAATCAGAATAAGCAAGCCACCTAATAATGCTAACGGAGATAAATGCTCTCCAGCCAAACGCCCAACAATACCAGCCCATACCGGTTCACCTGCGTAAATGAGTGTTGCACGTGTAGGGGAAATAGACTTTTGTGCCCAATTCATAGCCAATTGAATGATGGCACTCATTAATGCCAATCCGATGCCAATACTAAACCATACCCACGAAAATTCAGGAATGCTTTCACCCATCAAAGGCATACAAGAAAATGAAAAAAAACCACTAAAAAATAACTGGATAATGGTCACACGCCGACTATCAACCTTATTGGCAAAAATTCCGATGAGTATGACTTCTCCAGCAATCGCTAACGCGCCTAACAAAGTCAAAGTTTCGCCTTTTGAAAAATCAAAATTCCCCGGCTTTTGTCCTGAAACAAGAACAAGCCCAATAAAAGCGAAAACAATACCAACCCAACAAGCAAAACGGGGAGGTTTTTTAAAAACAATCCATTGCAAGATTGGAACCATCGGTACATAAAGCGCTGTAATAAAAGCCGACTGACTACTAATAATCGTTTGAAGTCCAGCTGCTTGAAAAGCATAACCTAAAAACATGGCTAAACCAATCGCCATCCCAGCGAAAACTTCATAAACCGTTATACCTTTTATAGAGCGCCAAAAAATTGCTCCACATATAAGAGATGCAACAATAAAACGAAATCCAACAAAAAACAGGGGACCACTATAGCGTACCGCAATATGAATGACTAAAAATGTAATACCCCACAATATTGTTGCAGCAAATATTGCTAATTCTGGCTTACTTAATAAAGGATATTTAAGCTGTTTTATATTTGTCATGAAAGGCTTTCTCCTCCAATTTTCCGCACAATTTATGAAACAATAAGCGTTCCAACTCCCTGTTCGGTAAACAGTTCTAGTAAAACAGAATGAGGAGTTTTACCATTTAAAATGACAACACCTTCCACACCATTTTGAAGGGCTTTTATACAAGTCTCTACTTTTGGAATCATGCCTCCTGAAATTGTCCCATTTTTGATAAGTTTCTCTGCTTCAGAAACTGTCAATTCTTTTAAAAGTTGGCCCTGTTTATCCAAAACACCAGGAACATCAGTGAGAAATAAAAGGCGTTTAGCCTCTAATGCACCAGCAATAGCCCCAGCAAAAATATCAGCATTAATATTATAGGTTTTTCCATCGCGTCCTGGAGCCACAGGAGCAAGAACTGGTATCATTTCAGAACATGCTAAAAGATCCAGCAATGTGCGATCAACTTCAATAGGCTCACCAACAAATCCCAAATCTAAAACACGTTCAATATTCGAATCAGGATCAATGACAGTTTTATAAGCCTTTTCGGCAAAAACCATATTGCCGTCCTTACCACATAATCCTATTGCCCATTCACCCTCTGCATTGATGAGAGCGACAATTTCTTTGTTTATGGAACCGGCCAAAACCATTTCAACGACTTCAACGATCCGCTCGTCGGTTACCCGTAAACCGTTTTCAAATCGTGATTCAATCCCCATTTTCATCAAAATTTCAGCAATTTGAGGTCCTCCACCATGAACAACAACAGGGTTAATCCCCGATTGCTTTAATAGAGCAATATCACGCGCAAATGCTCGCCCCAAGGCAGGATCACCCATAGCATGACCGCCATATTTTACCACAACCGTTTCATTTTCGTATTTTTGCATATATGGTAAAGCAGACGATAGAAATGCTGCTTGTTTTTCTAAAACATCTACAGCACCGTTTTTAGCATCATCCATTAATAGAGCCTCCTCATCACTTTTTACCATCTCTTAGTGGAATTTAGGAAAAGTAATAACGAAATGAAACAAGAAAACAACTTCCTCAAAAAACTGACAGCGAAAAATTAAACAAAACAGGCGTACAAAACGTTATTATTTTATGATTTTATGTATAAAATTGAAAAGCAAAGTTCTGAAAAAATTTTAAAGCTATGCCGTACATTCGACTCGTTAGTTTATGCTTATGGATACTTAACAATGAATAAGAATATATACAACCATTGATTTTGTAAGATAAAAACAAAATTATTCTTATAATAATAAAATAATAATAAAATTAACAGATCACCAAGATAAGAAGTAGATTGACTTAGCTCTGTAACCTTATCCAAGCAATTTTTAAGACTATCAAAAATGCCAAAAATAAAATTGGTTATGAGGAATTGATATTTTATTTGAAAAAGATGGATTGTCTAACAGCTTATTTAGCTACTTCTTGATAGGCTACTACCTATTTGACAGTTTTAGTATAGGGCTTTTAAAAAGACATTTTGAGTAAAACAATAAATACAAAAAATGCTGAATGCATAAAGGCAGTTATCATGACACTGGAAATTAGTCACTCAATTGCGTTCTTCTTGTATGGATAAGCCCTTTTTAAAATATCATAGATACTCAAAAATAAGACTTATCCATAAAACTCGTGAAATGTAAAAAACTATCAGCGGCAGGCACTTACTTACCCTAAATTAATCGTTTCTCTCTTTTCTTTTCAAGAAAAAAATGCTTTTCACAGATGAATAAGACTATAGAAAGCTTAATTAAAATAACCTTCCAAAAGTTTTTTCTAATCTATTCTGAGAACATTCACATATTTAACCAGAAATATTTTCAAAAAATTCCTTCATACGTGAAAAAAAGCCATGTGATTGCGGTGAATTCTCATGATTTGAAAGTTTTTCAAATTTTTGCAATAGTTCACGTTGTTCTTGCGTTAATTTTTGTGGTGTCTCAATCGTGATATGGATGTAAAGGTCACCCCTTGCTTGCTGCCGACGCAACATGGGCATACCCTTACCCTTAAGGCGGAATTGACGTCCATTTTGTGTCCCTTCTGGGATCTTAACACGTGCTTTAACACCATCAAGATCGGAAACTTCAAACTCTCCTCCTAAAGCAGCTGTTACCATTGAAATAGGAACGCGACAGTGAAGATCTGCTCCTTCTCGCTGAAAAAACTCATGCGGTTTAACGGAAAGGAAAATATAAAGATCACCATTGGGGCCACCACGAATACCAGCATCACCCTCACCAGAAAGGCGAATACGCGTTCCATCTTCAATACCAGCTGGAACATTCACGCTCAATGAACGTTTTTTCTCTATGCGTCGTGTCCCCTGACATTTTGGGCATGGATCCGTAATAGTTTCACCACGTCCATGACATGAAGGACATGCTCGCTCAATAGAAAAGAAACCTTGTGCAGCACGCACACGACCAGATCCATGACATGTTCCACAAACTTGCGGCTTAGAACCCTTTCTCGCTCCTGATCCTTCACAAACATCGCACGTAACGGAACTGGGAATAGTAATTTCTGCAGTTTTTCCTGAAAATACCTCTTCTAAGGTTATTTCCATATTATAACTCAGATCTGCACCACGTTCGCGACCATCACCACGCTTACGGTGCGCACCTCCCATAATTTCGCCAAAAAAATCTTCAAAAATATCAGCAAATCCACCACCAGCAGCAAAACCTCCAAAGGGATTTGCTCCTCCTTGACTACCGCTATTTTCAAAAGCCGCATGACCAAATCGATCATAAGCAGCACGCTTTTGGGGATCTTTGAGGACTTCGTAGGCTTCGCCAATTTCTTTGAATTTTCGCTCTGCCTCTTTATCCCCGGCGTTGCGATCAGGATGATATTGCATTGCCAACTTACGAAAAGCAGATTTCAACTTTTTATCATCACATTCACGAGTCACGCCAAGAATTTCATAATAGTCAACCTTCATCATGTATTCCTGATAATTTCTCTGTCATCCATCTTATGGATAAGATTGCTTTTAATTTATATTTTTAGCAACAAAGTTGCAACTCACTCAAATAATAAAGCCCAGCCTTATATTTCAAAGGCCGGGTTTATAAATTAATCAACACACATGCTGACACTATTTCTTCTTATCATTAACTTCTTCAAAATCAGCATCAACAACATCATCATTCTTTGCTTCTGTTTCAGTGTCAGCGCCCGCTGCTTGCGAAGCTTCATACATAGCCTGTCCAAGCTTCATACTGACTTCAGCTAATTTTTGCATCTTTGTTGTTACTTCTTCAGTATCACTGCCTTCAAGCGCAGATTTCAAATCAGATATTGCTGTTTCAATCTGTCCTTTTTCTTCAGCTGATACTTTATCGCCATATTCACTGAGTGACTTTTCAGTTGAATGAATAAGAGCTTCCGCTTGATTTCTAGCTTCAACACCTTCACGGCGTTTTTTATCCTCAGCTGCATGCTCTTCCGCATCCTGTACCATTTTTTCAATATCAGCATCACTTAAACCACCTGATGCCTGAATACGAATTTGATGCTCTTTACCAGTTCCCTTATCTTTGGCCGAAACATTAACAATACCATTCGCATCAATATCAAAAGTAACTTCAATTTGAGGTATACCACGTGGTGCTGGAGGAATACCAACAAGATCAAATTGAGCCAATAACTTATTATCGCTCGCCATTTCCCGTTCACCTTGGAAAACACGAATGGTCACAGCACTCTGGTTATCATCAGCTGTTGAAAAAACTTGAGATTTTTTTGTTGGGATAGTGGTATTACGCTCAATGAGACGTGTGAAAACACCACCCAAGGTTTCGATCCCCAAGGATAAAGGTGTTACATCTAGAAGCAAAACGTCTTTGACATCGCCTTGCAATACACCCCCTTGAATGGCAGCACCCATTGCAACAACTTCATCAGGATTAACGCCTTTGTGTGGATCCTTACCAAAGAAGCTTTGCACGACTTGCTGAATCTTGGGCATACGTGTCATACCACCCACTAAAACAACTTCGTCAATCTCACCGGCCTTTAATCCAGCATCTTTTAACGCAGCTTTACAAGGCTCGATGGTGCGCTGCACTAAATCGTCAACCAGAGATTCAAATTTTGCCCGAGTCAATTTCATTGTTAAGTGCTTGGGACCTGATTGATCTGCCGTGATAAATGGTAAATTGATTTCTGTTTGCTGTGACGAAGAAAGCTCAATTTTTGCTTTTTCTGCCGCTTCTTTTAAGCGCTGTAAAGCTAATTTATCATTTTTCAGATCAATTCCTTGCTCTTTCTTAAACTCATCGGCAAAATAACCGACCAAGCGCATATCAAAGTCTTCACCCCCTAAAAACGTATCTCCATTGGTTGATTTAACTTCAAAAACGCCATCTCCAATTTCAAGTACTGAAATATCAAATGTACCACCACCAAGGTCGTAAACAGCAATTGTCTTTCCGTCTTTTTTGTCCAAACCATAAGCTAAAGCAGCAGCAGTGGGCTCATTAATAATCCGTAAAACTTCAAGTCCAGCAATTTTACCCGCATCTTTAGTCGCTTGACGTTGCGCATCATTAAAATAAGCAGGAACAGTAATAACCGCTTGTTCAACTTTTTCACCCAGATAAGATTCTGCTGTTTCCTTCATCTTTTGCAAAATCATAGCTGAAATTTGCGATGGAGAATATTTCTTACCCGCTTCTTCAACCCATGCATCACCATTGTCACCTTTAACAATTTTATAAGGCACAAGTGCTTTATCTTTTTCAACCATAGGATCATCAAAACGACGCCCTATCAAACGTTTAACTGCAAAAACCGTCCCTTCGGGATTTGTTACCGCCTGCCGTTTAGCAGGCTGTCCAACAAGCCGCTCTCCCCCATCAGTAAAGGCAACAACGGAAGGTGTTGTTCGTGCTCCTTCTGAGTTCTCGATAACCTTTGCGTTTTTGCCATCCATAACAGCCACACAAGAGTTCGTTGTCCCCAAATCAATACCAATTACTTTTGCCATATTATAATCTCCATTCAGCAAGCTACCTCAACCTTCATAAAGCATCTTTTTAAGACAGCTCCTCATAACACTCAAAGCCCATACATTGCTTCAAGCAACATAAAATAATAAAAAATTGCAAGTCGCAATAAGCCTTGCTGCCTCGTATATAAGAACAGGCTTTTATTGCTACAAGAGAATAATGAGAGAAACATCTCCAAAATAAAAAATTTATTTTAAAATAGGCGCTTTAATGACCCATAAATACCATATTTATGAGAAACTTGAGATCATAATATATTTTTCTTGCAATTCTCAATAAATATATCTTTCTATAAAAATTAAAAAAACAAAAGAGTGATTGCACTCTCGCTCTTGATCTTCTCATCATTAATAAAATGATGCTCACGTAAAAGCTTTTTAAAAGGCGAATAATTTATATCACGAATATTATAAATTTTCCTTGGACTAAAATAGTCATCATATCTAATGTTCATATCAGTAGAGGTATTATCTATCGATCTCCTTTCAAAAATTCTCCTTTTAACGGTCTCATTGTTTACTGCTATTTGAAAGATGTGTTTTAAACTCACCTAAAGCGTTTTTTCTTAACTGTATAATTTTGAACTTGAAAATATATAAAAATGCCTCTGTATAAATGCTTTAAAATACCAAGAGCTGTCATAATATTAAAAATTGGTAAAGTAGTTGATGATTGCTCTGTGTTATATCTTTATTAAGTAAAATAGTAGTGCATCATAGATTTTATACCATTTACAAACACTATTATGAGATGAACACGGAAGCGTTAAGAGGTGTGTTGTCATTGTAAACCTTATTGTCTTCCTTTAAAATCAAAGAATTCTATGATTTTTATTCTCATATTCAAATCAATTTCATTTTAGCATTTCTTTCTTTTATTTTAAATAAAAGCTCTGCTAAAATGAAAAGTTATTCAAAGTGTGAATCTTATGAAGGAGGGTAAATCAATGATGACATCTATTATTAAGAAAATAACAAATCTTATCTTGAAGAATATAATAAATACACAACATCCATACAAAAAGGTTATCATAAATATCGTGTGTGCTCTTCTCTTTGCTGGTATAACCCTGCCTGCAGGTGCTCAGCAATATCAACTTGGCGACATAGAAATTCTCAATCCTTGGACACGCGAAACACTTAGAGGTATAAGAGTTGGTAGCGGTTATCTCTACATTATTAATCACAGCAATACCCCAGACCGTTTGGTTTCTATTTCCACAAACGGAGTAAAAAAAACAGAGATACACTCTATGGCTGTCGTTAATGATATTATGAAAATGGAAAAAATGCACAATGGCATTGAAATTCCGGGAAATGGCGAAATCACGCTTAAGCCTGGCGGTGATCATATTATGTTTATGGGGCTTTCACAACCATTCAAGTTAGGTGATAAAATTAGCGCAAAATTGACATTTGAGAAAGCAGGAACGATTGATGTTGATTTCTCTGTAAACGCTATGAAAGCACCATCACCTTCTAAATCCTCTCCTAGCCACTAAGCTCCTTTTTTATAATACACACTCTTAAAATGAAGAAGCGTGAAATTTTTGTACGCTTCTTTATTTTTTGTTTAATGCCATCAGTAAAAAATTCTCCCCTTTGATGAATTAACTATGGTCAATTTCAGGAATACGTAAAACTTGTCCAGGATAAATTTTATCGGGAGATTTTAGCATTGGCTTATTGGCTTCAAAAATAAACGTGTTTTTATTACCTTGCCCTTTTCCATAAACCTCTTCAGCAATTTTCCAAAGATTATCACCAGATTTAACCTCATAAAAGCGAGAAGGTTTTCTGGGCGTTGTATCTATAACCTTTAATTGATCAACATCTACAGAAGAGATACCTTGTGAATTGCCAACAACCAGCAGTGCTTTTTCAAGTGTTTCCCTGTCTGGAACTTCACCGCTTAAAATAGCTTTACCGTCTTCAACTTGAATATTTACTTTTTCTGTACCGAGTTGAAAATGATCAAATGCTGTCTTAAAATCTTTTTCTTTTGGTTCATGGTCCCCAATACCTAACTTTTCCCCTACAGTTTTAATAAAATTAAAAAATCCCATTACAACCTCCTTTCGTGTAGCAGAAACAAATTTTTGTGCATATATTGCCACATTCTTTTCTTTGCTCTTAAAACACATAGGCAGATTTTCTAAACTTCAACAATCAAAACTATACCTGTTCAATTATGGGACAAATACAATAATAAACTTTGTAATAAACCTTGATAAAAAAAGCCTTTATGAAAATTTTCTCTCAAACGAAGGGATCTTAATAGACGTAGAAACATTATAAATTATGAAAGCAAAACAAGATTTTACAGTAATGACAAAAGGTTTTTTACTTTGCTACAATTTGTATCATATTTGTTTTGCAAAAAAAATATGAACTCCCATATAAATAAGTGTGGGTAATTTGCTACCACAGCAATAGAAAGGTCTAAGAAACCATGAAAGATACACCAACAATCACACAAACGATTGTACTTGTTGATGATGATCGCAATATTTTGACGTCTTTATCTTTTGCGCTTGAGACAGAAGGCTATCGAGTTGAAAGCTATACAGATGGAGCATCCGCACTCAAGGGTCTTACACTTCACCCTCCACACTTAGCTATTTTTGATATTAAAATGCCCCGAATGGATGGGATGGAACTCTTGCGTCGTTTACGTCAAAAATCTGATCTTCCAGTTATTTTTCTTACCTCTAAAGATGATGAAATTGATGAATTATTTGGTCTCAAAATGGGAGCTGATGATTTTATTACTAAACCTTTCTCCCAACGTCTTCTCATTGAACGCGTGAAAGCTATTTTGCGCCGTTCTAATGCACGTAACCAACCACTTTCTACAGGAACTTCTTCCACCTCTTCTCTCAAACGTGGAGATCTTGTGATGGATCAAGAACGCCACACCTGTACATGGAAAGATAAACCTGTTATTTTAACCGTTACGGAGTTTTTGATTCTGCAAACCTTAGCACAAAGACTAGGAGTTGTAAAAAGTCGTGATGCTTTAATGGATGCTGCCTATAGTGATCAAGTCTACGTAGATGATCGCACCATTGATAGTCACATTAAACGTCTGCGTAAAAAGTTTAAACAAGTGGATGATGATTTTGCAATGATTGAAACACTTTATGGTGTAGGTTATCGTTTCCACGAGGTATAAAACTACTTTGTCGCAAAAATTTGAACGGCAATCAAATCGATGACAGACAATTCTCAACTGGAAACTTTACAAAAAACAACCGTTAATGGTACATCCTCAACGCCATTTCTTATGTTTGCCCGTTTGCATCTCCGAACACAACGTCTCTTTAGACAATTGCTTTTTTCCAGCCTCACACGTCGCATTGTTATATTAAACATTGCTGCCCTTGCCATTTTAGTTACAGGCATTTTATACCTTAACCAATTTCGCGATGGTTTAATTGAAGCAAAAATTAAAAGTTTATGTACCCAAGGAAAAATTATTGCTGGGGCTATTGCTGCTTCTGCAACAGTAGATACAAATTCTATCCTCATTGATCCCCAAAAACTCTTAGAGTTACAGACTGGTGAAAGCGTTACACCCGCCCCTCAATCAACCGATTCTTGGGATTTCCCTATTAACCCTGAGCAAGTTGCCCCTCTTTTACGGCGTCTCATCACACCTAAAACGACAAGAGCACGTATCTATGATCGTGATGCTACTCTCCTTCTTGATTCGCGCGTTCTTTATTCTAGTGGAGAAGTTTTTAGTTATGATTTACCCCCACTTAAAACAGAACAAAGCATGTGGGATCGCCTTACTTCATGGTATTCAAGCACATTTTATGGCAAAGGTATTGCTCTTGACAGAGAACAAACAAAAACCAGTGGTATTGCTTATCCAGAAGTGTACCGCGCATTAAACGGATCTCTTGCTACGGCTAAAAGACGCAACAGACAAGGTCAATTAATTGTTTCTGTTGCCGTTCCTGTGCAACGCTATCGCGCAGTGGTTGGAGCTCTTCTTCTTTCAACCACTGGTTCTGATATTGATAACATTGTAAAAGGTGAAAGACTGGTTATCTTTAAAGTTTTTGCCGTTGTAGGCAGCGTACTTTTGGTTCTTTCTCTCTTTTTGGCCCATACGATTGCCCATCCATTAAGTAAATTATCTGCCTCGGCTAATCGAGTGCGTAATGGCAATAATCAGCGTGTAGAAATTCCTGATTTTTCAATGCGTGAAGATGAAATTGGTCACCTTTCAACCTCTATTCGTGATATGACTAATGCCCTTTATATGCGTATTGAAGCCATTGAACGCTTTGCTGCTGATGTAAGCCACGAATTAAAAAATCCTCTCACCTCCCTACGCAGTGCTGTTGAAACGCTCCCCTTGGCTAAAAATGAAGAAGCACAAGAGAAATTGCTTGAAATTATTCAACATGATGTGCGCCGTCTTGATCGGTTGATTACAGATATTTCTGATGCATCGCGGCTCGATGCAGAGCTTGCACGAGAAACCGCAGAGATTGTTGATATGACACCGCTTTTGGAAAGTCTTGTTCATGCTGTTCAGGAAGTGTATCGTAATACGCAAACCATTGACATAAGCCTTAATATTGTCCCACGTCCTCATGGAAAAGCCTATCTTGTATTGGGACATGAACTCCGTTTAGGGCAAGTGATTTCAAACCTTCTTGAAAATGCACGTTCTTTTATTCCTCGGAATCGTGGCAAAATTTGCATTACTATGAAAAGTCATGCTTCAACCCTTATTTTAACCATTGAAGATAATGGCCCAGGTATTCGTTCAGAAAATATTGAACGCATTTTTGAGCGTTTTTATACAGATCGACCAAACGAAGATGCTTTTGGACAAAACTCTGGACTTGGCCTTTCTATTAGTCGGCAAATCATCGAGGCTCATAATGGGACAATTACAGCCGAAAATATTATTGATCCTACACTTGGAAAGTGTAAAACTGGTGCACGTTTTATTATTATGCTTCCCCTCGCTAAATAAATCTTTTATCCAAAGTAAAAGACATGAAAACAAAATGTGAAATACTCCACGCAAATTGCCTTCAATTAGGCGGCAAGGGGCTGTTAATTATAGGTCCATCGGGATCAGGAAAATCAACCCTTACCCTTTCTTTGCTCGACCGTGCTGAGTGGTCAAAACGTGAAGCGAAGCTTATTAGTGATGATTATACAATGTTGCGTGCGGAAAATGGAAAGCTTCACGGATACACTCCTGATAATTTAGAGGGCGGTATCGAGATTCGTGGCGTTGGTCTTTATATGATAGAATTTGAAAAGCACACAACTATCGATTGTGTTATTTTTCTCGGTCCGGAATATGAACGTTTTTCCACAAATAAAACTTTTCAATTTGAAAATTTGCACATTCCTCTTTTAAAACTTCCCTCTCTTCGTGAAGCCGATTGTACAGCCATTTGTCAAGCTATTGAAGCATTTTTGTTTAGAAAAATATGGCAAAAATCTGTCTAATTTTTTTCTAAAGATAAAAAAATCACTATTTTTGCCTTTTTTTTGCAAATTTTTCTTGGCAGCAAGACAAAGCCTTGTAAAATGTGTTTCCCACCAATATGGTCGGATCTTATTAGTTAACAGGAGTTTGCGTAAATGATTGGACTCGTGCTTGTAACGCACGGTGAGCTGGCTGTCGAATTTTTACATGCCGTGGAACATGTTGTTGGAGTACAAGAAAAGTTCGCAACAATATGCGTTTATCCCGATGACGATATAGATCAGCGCCGAGGTGATGTTATAGCCGCAGTAACCGATACAGATACGGATCATGGCGTAATCATATTAACAGATGTGTTCGGTGGAACACCATCGAATATAGCTGTTCCTGCTATTGAAAAAGGACGCGTTGAAATGATTGCGGGTGTTAATTTGCCCATGCTTATTAAACTGATTTCTATTCGCAAATGTCCTGATATTTCATTATCAGACGCGTTAAGAATAGCACAAGAAGCAGGGCGTAAATATATTAATGTACCAAGTATGATTTTATAGCGGATAATAAAATACCAATGTTTTCCAAAGATACCCTCCCATGTATAAGTCGTCATTTCAATATCTGTAATAAACGTGGCTTGCATGCACGTGCTTCTGCAAAATTTGTACAAACTGTTGACAATTTTAATGTTACTGTTGAAGTTGAAAAGGATGGAAAAATCGTTGGTGGATCATCAATTATGGGACTTATGATGCTAGCGGCTTCATCCGGTTGCAACCTCACCATTCGTGTTTCAGGACCAGAAGCAACAGATGCTCTTAATGCTCTTGAAAAGCTTATCAATAACAACTTTGGAGAGGAAAACTAGCGCTTTCTCACCATAAATAAGGATGATGATTCTTAGGAAATAGGAATTGTCCATCATTATTTTGAATTTTAATTTCTCTTCCCGCTTTTATACCAATATTCATATCCATTATAGATTAGCATAATTATCATAAATGTAAAAGTTTATAGTAATTTTATTATACTGGAGTTTTTCCTTCCTTTCCTAACATTATTTGATCAATTTGAATAGTTTTGCGTATTACGGCTATTACCCGACTTAATCGTATAATTAAATCTTTACAGAAAAAGAGAACTCTTCACCTTGTATTAGAATATGCTTTATTTTAAGCTAAAGATAGATGTCAAAATAATTTAGCACATCAAAAATCTATCAACTTTTCTTATTTTCTGCTAAATTTGTAGTCTTTATAATACACAAGGAATCTTCCATTGCACATCATTGTGATACAGCTCATGAAAACGCAATTCTTATCGATATCATAACCATTTTTTAAAACGAATAAGCTTTGTACGCTCATAATTATAGTAAGCATTTTTTAGATATTCTTTTTCAATACTATTGCCTTATTTCCTATGGTACATGCCTCGCCCTTATTATCTATATTGCGCTTTGGATAGCCTCTTTCATTATAAGGAGATAATATTATGGGTCGTCTATTTAGTGCCCTTCAGATTCCTCAACAAACAACACAACAACTTGTATCGTTGCAAAATGGCTTACCAAAAGCGCAATGGATCAACCTGCAAAATTTTCACGTCACCTTATCTTTTTTCGGTGAAGTTGAAAGTGCTACCGCAGATGCACTTATGCACGCCTTTGATACAATAAAGCTCTCTCCTTTTATGCTACAAATAGATGGTTTTGATATTTTTGGTTCAGAAAATACTGCCCCCTCTCTTGTTATTCGCATTAAACCTTGTAAAGCTCTCAATCTTCTACACGAAAAGATGCAATCTATCCGTAGCCATTTAGGTCTAACACCTGATGAAAGAGAATTTACTCCACATATTACTATTGCGCGACTGCTTGATACTAAACCTGAAGACCTTGTTCCTTATCTGTTCTTTCGAAGGAATTTTTCATTTCCTCCTTTTGAGGTCGATCACTTTGTTTTATTTTCATCGTCATCTCCCTCAAGCGAGGCCGTGTATCTTATAAAAGGAAGTTGGGCACTTCAAAGATAAAAGGGTGTTTATAACACCCTTTAAAAACTCTTTGAGAAAAGACCTCATATATGTGTAATTGCAGGGAATACTGCATTTTATGTTGGAGATTTATTATTGATGTGTTTTAAGCAGAATCAGTTTCAACAGAAGCTTCTTTTGCTCCTCCTTTGGCTACACCCACTATAGCTGGACGTAACACCCTTTCCCCGATAATATAGCCTGCCTGAACAACTTGTTGAACAGTATTATCTGGAACATCGGCATTAGGAATTTCAAACATCGCTTGATGAAAATGAGGATCAAATTTTTGCCCCTCTGGATGGATTTTTTGCACCCCATGACGTTCTAATGCTGCCATCATGGCACGTTCAGTCATTTCAACGCCTTCTGCCAATGATTTCAAACCAGCATCACTTTCCCGCGCCCCTTCTGGAATAGCTTCCAAAGCACGATTGAGATTGTCAGAAACCGATAACATATCCCGTGCAAAATTAGCAATGGAATAAGCCTTTGCATCCGCCACATCTCGCATAGTACGGCGTCGAAGATTTTCCATATCTGCAACAAGACGTAAAAGCTGATCTTTCAGTTCTTTATTTTCATCCTGCAAAGACGCTAAAAGATCACTAACCTCATTGCTTTCTTTTTCAACGTCTTCGTGTTCCTCTGTTTTATGTGTTTTTAAAAATTCATCGGCTGCCTGTTTAAGTGTATTACGATCAGCTGGATTTTTTAAATCACAATTTTCAAATGAAGCGTCAGTAAATTTGTTTTTTTCATCAGACATAAAAATTTTATTCCTTCATAAGATTCGTTATTCTCGATATCGAAATTCTACAGACAAAAATCAAGGGGTATCGATGTATATAATACAATGAGCTTCTATAGTACAAATACTTACCTGCATCGTTTTAACGCAATAACTGTGACACAAGTTGAGCTGTATAATCAACCATGGGCACAATCCTTGCATAATTAAGCCGTGTAGGACCAATAACGCCTAAAGCACCAATGACTCTTTGTTGTGAATCACGATAAGGTGCTACAACTAAAGAAGAACCAGAAAGTGAAAATAACTTATTTTCTGAACCAATAAAAATTCGAACCCCAGAACCTTCATCCGTTAAATCGAGAAGCTGTGCCATACTCTCACGCGTTTCAAGATCATCAAACAAATGGCGTAATCGTTCTAAATCTTCTTCTGCTTTCACATCTTCAAGTAAATTGCTACGCCCGCGAACAATGAGGTGTATTTTATGATCAGCACCTTCTCCTCCCCAAAGAGCTAATCCCGTTTCAACAAGATGATGCGATAAATCATCAAGTGCAGCCCGTGTTTCTGAGCATAAACGTGCAATTTCCTCTTTAGCTTCACTCAATGTTCGCCCCTGAATATGAGCATTGAGAAAATTCGTTGCCTCCGTCAGTTGTGCATGGGTAACCCCCTCTGGCAAATGAACAATACGATTTTCAACTTCACCTTGTTGAGTCACCAAAACGGCAAGAGCGTGCTCCCTATCAAGGCGCACAAATTCAATATGTTTCAATGTTCCTTCTTGTTTTGTTGCTAAAACAAGCCCTGCCCCACGTGAAAGATCTGAAAGAACTCGGCTTGCTTGAACAAGAAAATGTTCAACCGATTGTGCATGACCAGCCTCTTTGACTTGCATTTCAATATTTTCTCGCTCTTCGTTTGGCAAATCACCTGCTTCCATAAATGCATCCACAAAAAAGCGTAAACCTGATTGTGTCGGCATTCGTCCAGCAGAAACATGTGGTGCATAAATCAAACCGAGATGTTCAAGATCACTCATCACATTGCGAATCGTCGCAGGCGATAATGTCTGTCGTAAAAGCCGTGAAAGATTGCGTGACCCTACAGGTTCACCATCATTAAGATAAGCTTCAACAATATGGCGAAAAATATCACGTGAACGTTCATCAAGATATTTTAGTTCATTATCAATAGTTTTGTGCTTCATCACAATTGTTTCACTACTTTTAAAATCCTCATCTCTTATATAAGTTTTGCCAAGGTTTGGTCAAATAGTCTAAAGTAGTATAAAAGCATATTATCCTATTGAGCCGTAAAATGCTACCTTTCAGAATGATGATTGATAAATTACGCAGGAGGTATTTTTTGTTAGAGTGTGTGAAAAATATTTAAGATTAAGAGTTGATCTATAAAGTGCTCTACTGTAGAGACTTTCCAAGAGAATCTGGATTGTTTAAAAACCGCTGTAAATAAAAAATTTCACCCTTTAGAGCAAGCCGGAAATTGGAAATTTACCATAAAAATGCTATTATAAAAAAGACATGTCCTTCATATCTTTGCAAGGTTATCTTTATACAAGATAAAAAATTTTATTGGAATAAAATATCATAAAACGTGTAAAATAATCATATCATGTAAAATTAAGCAGAATGTGTGTATATGAGTATTTAAGCTGGTTTTTAGCACAAAAATAGTTCCCCTTTCATTTTTGGAGAAATCTATATGAGAAGCATAGCAGATAAAAAACTTGTCATTGCTACACATAACACCGGCAAATTGCATGAAATCACTACTTTAATTACGCCTTTCGGTTTAATAATACAATCGGCAAAAGAACTGGGCTTGCCAGAACCAAAAGAAACGGGAAAAACATTTGAAGAAAATGCTTATATTAAGGCTTTTTCAGCAGCAAAAAAGACAGGACTTCCTGCCCTTTCTGATGATTCAGGCTTAGAGGTAGATGCATTGGAGGGTGCGCCAGGCGTTTATACCGCTGATTGGGCAATTCAAGCCGATGGCACACGTAATTTTCCAAAAGCTATGAAAAAAATAGAAAATGAACTCCAAAAAGTCGGAGCGCGAGAAAAAAGCCAACGAAAATGCCGTTTTATATCCGTCATTTGCATTGCATGGCCTGATGCTCATGCAGATTACTTCCGCGGATGCGTTGAAGGAACATTCTTTTGGCCTCCACGGGGCGACAAAGGCTTTGGTTTTGATCCTATTTTTTTACCAGATGGATATGAAAATACCTTTGGAGAAATGTCAACAGAGCAAAAACACAACTGGAAATGTAATGATATTCCCCCTCTTTCACATCGCGCACGTGCTTTCAAACTTTTGGCAGAAAACCTTTTAGCATTCTCATGAATGAACCTTTTGGCATTTACATTCATTGGCCCTTTTGTGCAGCTAAATGTCCTTATTGTGACTTTAATTCGCATGTTCGCATCCATGGTGTTGATCAACCACGTTTTGTCACCGCCTTTAAGCGCGAAATAGAAACGCAATACCACAAAATAGGCCCACGCCATATTACAAGTATTTTTATTGGTGGGGGAACTCCTTCTCTTATGGAGCCGCGAACTGTCGATGCCCTATTGCAAGCACTTGCAAAAAAATGGGTAGTCGATGATAAAGTTGAAATTACATTAGAAGCTAATCCATCCAGTGTGGAGGTAGAACGCTTTCGTGGATACCGTGCAGCAGGTGTTAATCGCTTATCTCTAGGGATACAAGCGCTCAATGATAAAGCATTGCGCAAACTTGGCCGACTCCATAATGTGGAACAAGCTCTTTGTGCCATTGCTTTAGCACGGCAAATTTTTCCACGTTTATCCTTTGATCTCATTTATGCCCGCCCCGAACAAACCCTTGAACAATGGAAATCTGAACTTGTACAAGCAATTGATTTGGCAGCGGACCATCTTTCTCTTTATCAATTGACGATCGAAGAAGGAACTGCCTTTAAACGGCTTCATGATGCAGGAAGACTTATCCTTCCCCCATCAGAGTTAGCAGCAGATCTGTATCATCTTACCCAAGAAATAACGGCACTGCATGGACTTCCTGCCTATGAAATCTCAAACCATGCAATGCTCGGTGCTGAATCAGCACACAATCTTCTTTATTGGCGCTATCACCAATATGCAGGCTTTGGTCCAGGAGCACATGGACGTTTCATTGAGCACGCACCGAATCATTCCTCTGCCTGTTCAAAAACATTGTCATCACATCTTGAAAACCGCGAACGTTATGTCACAATAAATGAAAAGCATCCCGAACAGTGGCTTAATTTGGTAGAAACAACAGGACATGGCTGTATTGAAACGGAACATTTAACCACTGAACAACAGGCAAATGAAATGCTCCTTATGGGATTACGCCTTTGCGAAGGCTTAGAACTTATACGCTATGAAACCTTAAGCCCTAAACGCATCCCAATGGAAAAACTGATCGATTTACAACAACAAGGGTTGGTAGAAATGGTAGGAAACCAGCGTTTGAAAGCCACGGCTAAAGGACGCATCCTTCTTGATCACATCATCAGCCAACTGGCAATATGATTTTAACCTGTTATCATATCAATTGTGACACATTTACGGTTTTCAATTTGAGGTGAAGATGCTTTTGAGAAAGCAATTGCTTCTCACCGCAAAAAATCAACAATGAAACGTTCATAAACAGCCGTGAGAGTCTCCAGCGCATCAAGCGTTACACATTCATCCACCATATGCATCGTTTGCCCCGGTAAACCAAATTCAACCACTGGGCAATAATCTTTAATAAACCGCGCATCCGAAGTCCCCCCCGAAGTTGAACATTCTGGTATATTCCCTGTCACACCTTCAATAGCATTGGATAAAGTTTTAACGAGTTTATCATTTTTGGTCAAAAAAACATCTCCCAAACTTGGAATCCATTCAAGCTGATAGTAGGGTAATTGATCATTCTTATTTTTTGGCTGCACCAAAGCAAGGCGTTTTTCAATTTCTGTCATAAGCGTTTCTTTTGTCCAAAGATCATTGTAGCGTATATTAAAACGGATTGTTGTTTGCGCTGGAATAACGTTCACCGCGGGATTCCCCGTATCGATGGTTGTTAATTCCAAATTACTTGGTTGAAAATTTTCTGTACCTTGATCTAAGGCTTTTAGTGTCAATGCTTGAATAAGCTTATTTACTAAAGGCAATGGATTGGCTGCCCGCTCAGGAAAAGCAACATGACCTTGGCGACCTCTCACGGTAATGATACCAGAAATCGATCCGCGGCGACCAACTTTGATGACATCCCCAACAGTTTTTACACTTGTTGGTTCCCCTACAAGAGCCGCAGTCCATTTTTCGCCTTTTTTTTCTGCCCATTTGAGAAGTTTGACGGTACCATTAACAGCAGGTCCCTCTTCATCACCGGTAATCAAAAAACTTACCATTCCTTTAATGGACCGTTTCTCAAGAACTCGCGCTAGCGCCGCAATAAAACAGGCGATACCGCCCTTCATATCAACAGCACCCCGCCCATATAATTTCCCCTGATCTATGACAGCTTCAAAAGGTGAATAGGTCCATTCATCCAATGCGCCTGGTGGTACGACATCTGTATGACCTGCAAACATAAGATGGGGTCCTTCATTTCCCATTTTTGCATAAAGATTTTCAACATTATCTGTATTTTTATCCGTAAAAATAGGGCGCTCAACATGAAATCCCATTTTTTTCAAAAATTGCTCCAAAGTTGATAAAGCCCCTGCTTCATGAGGTGTAACAGAAGGACAACGGATAAGTCTTTGTAATAGCTGAAGTGGATCTGTAAGAACAGGCATAAGCTCCCCTTCCCATTTTTTTATAAGTTATCGGAACTTAAGGTTATTACGCTGAATTACAAAAAAGATAAAGCAAAAACATTGAAGACACTCAGCAAACCAAGCAGGGGAGAACAATCGTGCTGAGAGCTTCAATGGCTTCCTCATTATGCATGAGCAAGTACACACACAACAAAACACTCGACAAAAAGTTCCGTTAAATATTGCCTTCATTGGAAAGCTTTTTACGCCTTTAAATTATATGAATCAAAATTAATTGCGTGCAATCTATGAGCATTTTCCTTCAACCAAGCACGATACGTTTTACTATCAGGACATAGTTCTTCACAAAGAGCCCAAAATCTTGGACCGTGATTCATTTCAACAAGATGAGCAACCTCATGAGCAACAACATATTCCACAACTTCTTTTGGTGCCATAACAAGGCGCCAAGAAAAAGAAAGACGCTTATCTATTGAACAAGACCCCCAACGACTTCTCGTATCTTTATAACAAATTGATTTGACTTTACGCTCTACTTTATGGGCATAATGTGCCACCAAAGGTGTTATAATACGTGCTGCTTGTTTTTTCAAAACGTCAGCAACACGCCTTGGCAAATATTCTAATTGACCATAAACGATAATTTGAGGTTCTTGTTCTGCATCTCCTGCAATAATTTCCGTCACCCCACGTCCTTCTCTATGCTTTATGGAATGGCAAACACCCAATAAAGGAATCGTTGCCCCCTCTTTGAGATAAGCATTTTCATGAGAGATTTGTACACGAGCAAGACGTGCCTCAATCCAAGACCGATGCTTTTCAATAAAACTTTGAATCGTACAGAGACTTATCGCTGGTGGTGTTGTTACACAAATCCTCTCTCCGCTCGCATCAATACGTAAGGTAAGACGGCGCGCGCACTTATTTTCCCGCACCCGTACAGGTACAGAGCGATCAGAAAAAATAAAATGCTGTTTAGAAATGCTCATATATTTTTATCTTCATCAATAAATGTACCCCTTATTTTGCATTAATCTGATTAATAAAAGATCTCAATACCGTTTCGAGGCAATCTAAATCTTGCGGACGAGAAAAGCGATGACCTGCATCACGAACAAGTGTCAATGTTACATCATGGAGAGGTAAATGATCAAGTAAAGTCAATGTATGCTGATAGGGAATATCTTCATCTTCCATCCCTTGTAAAATATGGACTGGACACCCAACATCAATGCATCCTTTCATAACACAATTTTCGCGTCCATCTTCAATCAATGTTTTTGTAAAGGGCATTGGCTCTGTATCATCAACTGCAGGTCGTTCAATATAGCCTTTTTCCTCCAAAATCTTCCATTCTTCTGGGCCTAATTTTGGTTCCACCAATGTTTGTGTAAAATCAGGTGCTGGAGCAATCAATATCATGCCAGCAAGCTTCTTATTTTTCTGTGCTAGCATCATAGCAAGCTTTAGCGCAATCCACCCGCCCATAGAGGTGCCAATCAAAATTTGTGGCCCCTCACAATAATTTTCAAAAACCGCTAAACTTTCTTTAACCCAGCGTGAAATCGTTCCTTGAAAAAAATCACCTTCAGATTCTCCATGTCCAGAGTAATCAAAACGTAAGCAGGACAAATCATTCTTCTGAGCAAAACTATCAACCAACATCGCCTTATCCCCTGACATATCGGACAGATAGCCATGAAGCCAAACTAAACCTAGAGAATGGCTGCCTTTGCGATAACGTACTGCAAGTGCGGTGTTCTCAAACGAAAAAAACTGACAAGGAATATTTTGATCCATGATTCTTTATCCTCCATAAAACAATTCCTTTAAATTAAGAGAAAAACTTTTATAATCTAAATCATTCCAAAAAGTAATAAATCAAATAATGAAAAAGACACGAATTATAGTTGTTTTTAGGTGCATAATTGTATATTAAATTAACTGTAGTTGAATCAAAATTAAGGAGCATAAACCATTCGTAAACCGTTTAAAATGACACCTACCCAAAAAGACGGACCACGTTCAAATCAGGATATCCGAGTACCTCATGTTCAGCTTATCAATGATGAGGGACAACATCAGGGGGTTGTTGGGATACAAGAAGCTCTTGCTATGGCTGCAGATGCGGGGCTTGATTTGGTTGAGATTGTACCAAATGCGGAGCCACCCGTATGTAAAATCATCGATTTGGGCAAATTAAAATATCAAACCCAAAAAAAAGCTGCTGAAACACGTAAGAAGCAAAAAGTCATCGAAATCAAAGAGATTAAGATGCGCCCAAATGTTGATGTCCATGATTATGGAGTCAAACTCAAGGCTGTTCATCGCTTTATTGATCATGGTGATAAAGTAAAGATTACTTTGCGTTTTCGTGGTCGTGAGATGGCTCACCAAGATCTTGGATTAAAGCTTCTTCAGCGTGTGAAAGAAGATACAAGTGAAATTGCCAAAATTGAATTGGAGCCAAAGCTTGAAGGCCGGCAAATGATGATGGTGATAGCACCTAAATAGTTTTGCATTAGAATAATATTTGCATGCAACTCATCAAAATAAGCGTATGGCATTATTTAGAAGCACCACATAGAGTTTTTGTGGTGCTTTTAAGGTTTTTATAAATGTGTATAAATCCTTATCGATTTATAAGAAGAATTCGTTATTTTGCATATTAAATGAGAAAGCTCAAACATCGTAAGGTCTTCTTATTTCAAGCTCTCTTATCATGCAATGCGGCAAAATTGTTTGCTTACACATCACAAACGGAGATGATACATAAAAATTATTAAAAAAGCAGAAATGTTTTTTGTGAGCTATTTCAAGTGCCAAAGGCTATCACAATATGGAAATTGGTAAATACAATGGTGAAACTCGCCGTTACCTTTTATTGAAAATTAAAAATAATGATGAACAACGAATTTTCATTATACCTTTTACAGAAACTTTGCACTACATTTTTCACTCTCGCCGTCGTGAAATTGATGTGATGAACCTTGAAAGAAAAGGCTATTTTTGTAAAAAAGATTAAGGGGCTTTTTAATTAAGAATGTTTCAATCTTGCATAAAATAATGAGAGAATATGGAAGCACTTCATGGCTAAAAAACAAATTTCCTCTTTTGATAAACATCTTATTATCCGCCTTTTGCGAGAAAATTTTCGTAAACATATGCGTTGGTACAGTGCGGCTATTTTCTCAATGATCATCATTTCTTGTACCACAGCAACCAGTGCATGGATTATGCGTGATGTTGTTAATCAGATTATTGATGCACAAAATTTTCCTATAATTGTTTTGATTTCTAGCTTCATTGCTTTTATCTTTATTCTCAAAGGAGTTGCAACTTTTTCCCAAACTTACTTTCTAAACAAAGCAGGCAATAGTATCATTGCTGAACAACAGCGTAAAATTTTTGCACGACTTATGGAACAAGGAGTCTCTTTTTATCATAATAACACTTCATCTGATCTTCTTGTTCGTGTAACTCATAATGCGACAGCTGTACGTAATATAATTGATACTATTATCACAACTTTTGTACGTGATTTGCTTTCCGTTAGTGGTCTGTTGCTTGTCATGTTCATTCAAAACTTTGTGTTAATCTCCATTACTTTAATCGTAGGACCACTAGCTTTTTTAGGCGTTCGAATGGCTTTAAAACGCGTTCGCCGCCTGATGGAAAAAGAGCTCCTTTCACTTGGTGAAATTATCAAAATCGTACAGGAAACGGCTGTTGGTATTCGAATCATAAAGGCCTTTTCACTAGAAGAAGTCATGAAAAAACGAATGGACAAAGCCATTTGTGATGTTGAAAAACAAACAAACAATATTGCAACACTCGAAGCTATTACCAGTCCGATTATGGAAACACTCACGGGTGTTGCCATTGCAGGTATTATTTGTTTTTCCGGTTATCTTGCAACCCAACGCGCAGGTGTTCAAGGTGAATTTATGTCCTTTATTGTTGCTTTACTTTTAGCGTATGAACCCGCAAAAAGGCTAGCAAATGTACGTGTCAAAATTGAATCTGGCTTGGTCAATATCCGTACGATGTTTGAAATACTCGATTGTCCCCTTACAGTTATAGAACATAAAGAAGCTAAAGATCTGAGTAAAACGCAAGGAACTATTCGTTTCGAACATGTTTCTTTTGCATACACTAATAACAAAATGATATTGAAAGATATCAACCTAGAAATAGAAGCCGGAAAAATGACAGCATTGGTGGGACCATCCGGTTCGGGAAAGTCAACCCTTATCAACCTTATTATGCGCCTCTATGACCCCACAAAAGGACGCATATTGATTAATGATCAAGATATTCGCTACACAACATTTCGCTCTCTGAGAAACCTGATGGCCTATGTAGGACAGGATACTTTTCTCTTTCAAGGAACTGTTAAATATAATATCGGGCTTGGAAAAGAAGGGGCTAGTGATGACGAAATTATCGAAGCAGCAAAAGCAGCAAATGCTCATGACTTTATTATGAGTTTGCCAAATGGTTATGATACACAGATAGGTGATAATGGCTGTAACCTTTCAGGGGGGCAAAAACAACGACTCGCTATCGCTAGAGCAATGATTCACGATAGCGAAATTCTGATTCTTGATGAAGCAACGAGTGCGCTTGATTCACACACCGAAGCACAAATTAATGAAGCCATTCACCACCTTACCAAAGGACGCACAACGATCATTATTGCTCATCGCCTTTCAACGATTGCTCGTGCTCATAAAATTGTAGTCATACAAAATGGACAACTGATTGAACAAGGTACTCAGAAAGAATTGCTAGCAAAAGAACATGGGTTTTATAAAAAACTTCATAATATCCAGTTCAAAAACATACCTCTTAATTTCTAGATTCTTAAATAAGATTTGAAATAAAAATGGATAGAAGGTAATGCTCCATTTATAAAAAAGTCTTGTTACCAAGCAAAAGTATTACTTCAATCAAGAATTGGCAAAGAATTTATGGTTTATTGAAAATAAACTTCTTGGATTTAGATGAAAACTTTACTCGCCATTTTGTTGAATGCAATTGACTTTAACAATGAAACTTCAAAAACCCCTTCCCTTCCTCAAATAAGTGTTGAAACATTCATAAATATTGCCAATCCTAAAAGAGAGAGCCTCAAGGTTTGAAAAAATTGCCGCGGATTATGATGATGAATCTGGATTAATACAACCTTTATCCGTGTTTATCCCTGCACTGACAATTTTTCTCCACACATCTTAAAGGACAAAGATTCTACCCAATCGGATCTGTAAACAATCCAGATTTTTATTGAGTTCGTTCCACTTGATAATAACTTATGTGATTCACTTATACAAGGCTTACCCTAAATATTCACCACGTGCTTTCAAAATACTTTGTCAAAAAAGCTTACATGCCTTATATTACCGTACCTCAAATGTCGATCTTTTATGGTACAACAGGATAGGCTGACAATTATGATTATGCTGCAAATTATAGATACACTCAGCATAAAAGAAAAACATTGAAAAAATAAGAGAAGATTTATTATAAAACTTTTTTACTGTTGTAGCTTGCTTTAAAGCAAGCTTTGCTGTTTTTTCTACATCCGAAACTAAAGTGATATTCCTCCAATACCTTAACTTCTTGAAGAGTTTATAAATGCACAACGTTAGTGCTTATATAAGGCTATGATTTCAACATGCAAAAAAACAGATGAAAAGTAAAATGACATTCCTCTTTCTTTTAACCGCCTAAATAGAAAAATATGACATATAACTCTGATAAACATTTTTACAAAAAATATCTTTTGACCTGCATTTTAATACTTTGATTTATAATCATAATTTATTACTTTACATCTTAAATAAAAGATAAGATGTAATTTACTTATTGCAAATTTTCTTTATATTTATGATGAATTAATCAAAAGCACTTGTTGTACGTCATAAGAGATATTGGTGTATGCATAAAAACTCTTAAGATAAGCAATAAAAATACCTCTACATTTTCAAGTGAAAAGATTGTCGGCAACATGAGAAGCTGGAAAATAGAATGATAATGCCGGCTTATATCTTTAATAAATACTTATACCTTTATTGACAATGGTAGTATGGATTTTATACCATTCATAAGGGGTACTTTATATCATTTCACAAGCAATCTTATGAAATAGGCTCAAGCGCACACTGAGAAATGTTTCTTTAAAACAAGCACATGAATTTGCAACACAATAGTGTTATATTTTGGAGTGTTCTGTTTGGGGAGCTGTTCGTTATAAGAAAAGTGATCTCATTCAAAAACACAATAAACAAAAATCGAATATTTCAGATATATTTCTTCACGCCTCAAAAAATCTTCTTCTTTTATAGGACTTTTAGCCTATGTCTTCTTCCTAAGATTTAGAAATGAGAGACAAAAAACGAAGAATTTGTTTTTTAAATTCAATCTTTAATAATCTCTTTCATAAAAGAGACCAATACTAGAATTTTGTTCATTTCCTATGGCACCTTTAGCTTTGAGATGACGCGAAATATCTAAATTAATTGTCCCTTTCGTCGTTCCATCGGACCCTGCTTCAAAGCCCAAATAAATATTATTGTGTATGTAGCGTCCAATACGTAAGCCTGTATTACCTTTCTCATTAACGATAACATCAAGATCATCAAGCCCAATTTTAGTTCGTAAAGTATTCAACAAAGATGTATTAGCAGCACCTGCAAGATCAGCCGCTGCTGCTGCAAGTTGAGCAATCTGAAATGGTGATAATTCATTAAGAGAGCGATTAAAAATCAAACGCGCCAAAATCTCATCCTGAGGCAAGTTCGGTTGTGAAGAAAAATTAATATCAAGATTATCAATCGTCCCACTTACAGTTACAGTGACTTGAATATCACCACTGTTATTGTTGGTTACAAAATAAACCGTAGGATTAAGATTACCGCTAAAACTCGCTTGTCCTTGATCAAAATTAAGACGTTGCGAAAGAATATCAAAACGTCCACGAATCATTCTAAATTCACCAACTGGATGCACATCATTCAATGGACCTGCTAGATTAATGAGTCCTCCCAGTTCAGCATCTAACCCTTTTCCGCGTACAAAAAATTGATTGCGTGCTGTAATACGCATATTTGATAGCACAACAGATGAAGATTCTTGTGTAACAATCCGGCTTTTGCTTTTGTTCGTGTTCTTAACATCAGCACGTTCAAGTGTTGTTTGAATCGATTTAGTTAAATTCTTATTTCTGATATCAAGAAACTTAGCACTTTTAAAATGATCAGGAACAAAAACTTCAGCTTTTTCAACGATGATATCACCACCAAGAACAAGATCATTTAAAAAATGACCTGTCATTGTCATCTCACCTGATAATGTTGCCAGAATCATAGAACCATCATTATAATTGGCATTATCAAGATGAAATATCAAATCTGTCTCTAGATCATTAGAGATACGACCTGAAGCAGAAATTCTCCCCCCCTCAAACGAAGAAGCTGAAGCTTTCTCTATAAGGATATGATCACCGTTCAATTTGCCTTCAAGCGTTATATTATTCAACCCTACATTTGTTTGTGAATCAAAAAAGCTACCGTCGCCTATAGAAATATTTCCTATCAATTGTGGCTTTGATAACGCCCCATTAAGAGTTGTATCAATTCTTGCTGTACCCGTTATATGTGCACCACGCTTAGCTAATAAGAGATTAACAAAATCAAGAGGCATTATCCCTTTAACGTTTAATTTTGCCTCTGAACCATTAAGAGATACAGGCCCATGGATGGAAAGATCTAATCCTTTATCTCCTGTAGCTATCATATTTTCAATATGAAAAGTCGATTTTTTATAAGAACCACGAGCATTTATATTGATTGACATCGGTCCTTTATGCGTCATAGCGGTTAAATTTTGACTAGAAAGCTCAAAATGAGCAGATGGATCCTTCATTGTTCCATCAATATCAACTTTGCCTATCATTGTCCCATCAAGCGCTTGTCCTGCAATAAAACCATTTGCCAAACGTGCAGATAAATTTTGCAAATTAATATGAAGATCAAGCTTATTTTTCTCTAGAGATACACGCCCCTGAGCTTGTGCTTGTACTCCTTCTCCTGTTAAATTTGCATTCAAAGTAAGATTTTGATCTAAGGTTTTCCCCGTAGCAGAAAAAGAAAAAGGCATAATTTTTTTATCTTGAAAAGCAACGGTTGTCAGTCCCTCACCTTTTATATCGTAAGTTATATCAGGTTTTGTTAAATGACCACGAATCATAACCTGCCCTGTTACACTCCCTGCTGCTCCAAGATCGGCTTTCCACAGATTAACTAAAGTAGCAGGAAGCGCATTCATTGTAAGTTGCAAATTCAGGGTATCTTGAATATTCCCTGCTAAGATGATGTTGCCTCCATTTATTGCAATTCCTAATTCATTGATTGCCATTCCATCTTTATCAAAAGCAATTATGGATGGTTTCAGCAATTTTGCATGAAAAGTGTGTTGTTTTAGATCCACAGTTTCAATTTGCACTTCTCGTTTTATACTTTCTGGAAGTTCCTCAACCATTAAACGACCAGAAAGCTGTGCATTGAGAGTATCATGCAACATCGCTTGGACAGTAAAAACCGTTTGTCCATTATTTCTATCAGCGTGAGCATTTAAACGATTGACCATTATCAAAGGTGTTTGAATATGTTCTGCATTGATAACTCCTTCAAACTGTGTCATGCCAAAAGGATCGAATATATCAGCATCTATTGCCAATTTTTTTATTTTATTCTTGGAAAAATTCAAATGGTTAATATGCGCCTTCACATTGGTTTTTTGTCTGCCATTTTGTTCATCAAAAATAAAATCTCCTTTTACTTCTCCACTACCATCCTGCAAAAATAACGTTGACAGTACGGAAATATCATCGGCATCAATATGCAGCGCTCCTTTCAAAAAACCGCCAAGTTGTTGAGAAAGAGCACCCGTTATTTTTGCACTTCCCCCTCTAATATCGATATTTTCAAGTTTTCGAATTTTATGAGAATCTTTAAAAGAGGCCGATAAATGCAAAGGTTTCTTAGCAAAAATCCCTTCACCTTTTATCACCCCCGTTAAAGCAGTAACTGGTGCTGTATTATCTACAAGTGCATCTATGTTAAATGTTGTATTTTGAAGTTTCTTCCCTACGATTAATGCTTCAGCAATATGGGCACGTGTATTTAGTTTTATATGGCTATTGCGCCCTCTCGCCGTACTTTCAATTGTAAGCGCACCGCTTATCTTTGGATCTAATTTGGACAAATCAGATATTTCAGCAGATAGATCCATTTTAGCGCTTTCATCTGAAAAATAACCATTAGCCTTTATGTTTGTATATTGATTTTTCAAATTAAAATGACGAAAAATGAAACCCTTCGTATTTCGAGTAGCACCACCTGAAAGAGTGATGTTTCCTTTGAATAAACGATCAAAAGACTGCACGCCTATTTTCATATCGTCAGCCATTCCTGATAATTGGAGATCAAAAATGCCACTCAATAAATTGATTGTTCCTTTGGCTTTAATATCTGCACTACCAGAAAGTGATTGTTTACTGAACGCTTCCAAAGGAGTTAATGTCTGAGCTTTTAAACCGAGGTCGCCTTTAAAAACAAAACCCTCCATTGTCCCTTTTAACCAAGAAGAAAAACCCTGAGCCGTAACACTCAAATCATGAATCAAAATTGGTTTATTCGAAACAATATCCGTATCTAAATGCACATGAACCGCTTGGCTTAAATTTTCTACTAACGCTCCCTTAATCTTTTTAACCCCTTGAAGCGTCCCTTTAACCTGAACACCAACATGACGAGAAGCTGAATTATCAAGATTTTCGCTTACTCCTCCCATATCAAAAATTGCATCGCGAATATAAATATTTTTATTGCTTAAATTACCTACAACCAACCGCCCATTCCAAGATTGTTTCCCTTCGCGACCATAGTCAATGTTCAGAGCAAGAGTATTGGCAGGTTTTGGCACTTCTGATACAGGTAAATGAACAGACTCCTGTTCGTTATCAAGAGCCATTTTGCCATCAACAAAAAGCCGCCGCAAAAATCCATCGGCAGTTATTTCAGCATTGGCTATAACATTCATTGCTTTGCTCTGAATAACCATCTGATCAAGGTGTGTCACACCTTCTTTTGTTCTTCTTGCCTTTGCTTTTAATGTTATATCAGATTCGAAGAGGCTACGATATTGAGAAGGTATTAAAGGGCTCAGTATTCCCTTTAGTTTTGTAGAAAAACTGTGTCCTTCTGGAACACTTGCAAAAATAACATTACCATCTAAAATAGAATGATGATCAGACTCTAAAGAAAGTTTGATAACCAAATCATCAAAAGTACCATCACCTTTCACGACGAGATTTAGTGCTGGACGTTGTTCAATGTTAAAAATATTCGCCAAAATACCATTTTGTGGTTCGTTAGCAGAAATATCAATTTGAGCTGTACGATTACTATCAGATATCTTGGTGAGAACAGAAAAAGAACCCGGTGCATCTAAACGATGCGCCGCTATATCGACATCAAAATTACCACTAGCTAAAGTGAAATTGCCTTTTAGGGACATATCAGCAGAAAAACCAAAAAGATTCTGTTCAAATATCACATGTTGAGCTGTAAGCGTATTGATAGAAAGAGCAAGCGGCAATTTTGGTAAAGAGAACTTACCCGTCTCAAGGGAAGAAACAAAAGAAGAATTGCCTTGCGGTTTGCGTAAAAATGTAACCTGTTCTGCCGAAAGCTGGTTAATATCCATCCGCCCTCTCAGCAACGCTAGACGATTCCAATTCATTTTAGCATTGGTAATTTTAAGCCAAACCCCTTTTTTATCACTGACCGTAATAGCATCAATTGATGTTTGAGAAGACAGTGTCCCTTGCATATTGTGTAAACGAACTTGACGATTGGGCGCTGAAAGCTTTCGTTCAATTAAAGAAACAAACCATGAGCGATCATCTGTTTTCATTTCGCTAGAGGGAAGAGTATCTCCTCTTTGCGCAAAAACAAAACCACCCACCCCAAAAAACAAAAATACAAAGAAGAAAGCTGATAAATGTACACCTTTTTTCATTAAAATGCTTGCCCTATACCCACATAAAAACCAATGCGAGGATCACCCTTCTCTCTCTTTAAAGGAAAGGCTAAATCAACGCGTAAAGGACCAAGACCCGTCATATAACGACCTCCTATACCGGCTCCCCATTTAATTTTTTGAGAAAAATCAAAATTCGCCTTTTCCCCTACTAAACCTCCATCAAGAAAACCGACAAACCCTATTTTGTCATTTAAAGAAACACGCAATTCTGCCGATCCCTCAACAACTGCCCGTCCACCAACAACCGCATCATTTTCTGTTTTGATACCAATATTACGGTAAGCATAACCACGAACAGAGCCCCCACCACCAGCAAAAAAAAGCGTATTCGCGGGGATTTGTGCTGTATCATTCCCAAGAATTGTACCAAGCTTTGCCCGCGTAGCAAAAACAAAACGATTCCCTTCATCCAACGCCCAGTAAGAACGACCTTCTGCTGTTACTTTTGCAACAAAGTTGCTAAAACGCATCTCATAAAAAGGCTCAATGAAAACTTCACCATATAAACCTTTTGTTGCATTAAGCTTATTATTACGACTATCGTAAATCAAACCACTAGGGAAACCTATTGTTGTAAAATTACGGCTCCCAAAATAAATATCACGTGAATAACCATTTGAAACTTCTACAGCAGCCTGTCCCGATAGATTACCATTGAAAATATGCGTAATCCCTAATCTTCCTTTGATGGCTTTTGTCGTATAATTTTCTAGAACATCTTGTTGTATTTTTAATTCTGACCTGAGATCTGTATCTGGCGTGAGTACACCAGGCTTTATAAACGTGCCACCGAAAAGATAATCAAAATTTTTAAAATTATACGATTGCTTTTTATTGCCACCAACACCATTTATTTTTGTTTCAATTTTAAGAACCTCTGCATGACCAAAAAGATTGTTATGCATCCAATAAGCTTCAAAACCAGCACCATCTAATGTTGAATAGCTACCGCCTACACCAAAACGACGCGGTTTACGTTCTTGTACAACAAGTGCAAGCGGTAAACTGCCATCTAGATTAGTGGTATCAGCCTCACGTATATTGATAGCACGAAAAACACCAAGGCGCGCAAGACGTTCATTTGCCTTAGCTAACGCATCGGAATCGTATTTCTGACCTAGCTTCAATCCGGTCATCCATGCGATATAAGCTGAATCTACACGTGGTTTCTTACTTATATTACGCACACTTAAAGGACCATAATAAGCCTTTTGTCCAAGATCAACAACAATCCGTCCTTCAACACACAACGTAGCATGATCAGCCACGACCTCACTCTTCATAACTTTAGCTTTGGCATAACCTTGTTGACGCCATCCTTCTACCACCCATTTTTCTGCTTTCAAAATGGTTTCAGATTTAGCAATAGCCCCAACTTTATAGCCTAATTCTTCAATTGTGGGCATTTTATGCGCTTTACGTTTTTCAAACGGAGCTACTTTATCAATATCTGCAATACTAAAAACATATTGTGGACCGGCATTAATTGTAATAACAATATTGGATTGTGCTGGAAGTTGAGTTACCGGACTTAAATCAGCGACTTCTAAGCCATTAATTTTAATACTAATAACACCACCGTAGCGCCCATCAGCATAAAGAGCAGAAAGAATTGCTCGATAATCTGAGCGCGCCTTGGCTAGCAAACCAGAAGAACTGGCGGATGCTTTCTCTTTATCAGCAACAAGAGAAGAAACAGATTTAACTATTTTTATACCTTCTAATGGCGCGCCTGGCGGTGCAACAACATCAACTTTATAAAATCTCTCTGTACTTTTGGCATAATTTGAAGGAGAATTTGTTTTCTTTTGACCAAAAAAAGGTATGCCGAAAAAATCAAATGCAGCAAGTGGCTGTGGAAAAGCAAAAGCGAAACACAAGCCTATAAATACACAGCGCACAGTCCCTGATTTTAACAAAATCCTTGCCTGGTATACCATAAAATCAGACACCTTATAATACACTTTGCATCTACTATACTTTAAATAATATAAAAATAAGAAAGGTAAATATAATTACTTTGCACATTTTACACGTTTTATCACATCAAATAACACTCTGCGATACATAACGTTACCCTCACCTTATATTTTCATAAAATTCTGCACTGTTGTATAACACGAACAGCCTCATTTTTTTCTTAACATATTTATTTAGCTTATTATAAATGTTTTATTGCGTCCCATACTATCATGGTTAAATTTGTACAAATGACTTTCTATGAGAACGCTAAAAAACTGCCTATGTATATAGATCTCTCTATAAAAAAAACCATAGAGATGCTTCTTGATTTTTATGCATAGATATGATTGTCTCTACAAAGTCTAAAGGGGGAAAATAAATAAATGATCGCACGTGTTACAACTGTTGCTTTTCGCGGTCTAGAAGCAGTCCCTGTCGATGTACAGGTTATGATTTCGTCTGGTAAAATAGGAATGGCTATTGTTGGATTAGCTGATAAGGCAGTTGCAGAAAGCCGTGAACGTGTGCAAGCAGCCCTCCACGCTTGTGGACTTTCTATGCCTACTAAACGGATTACGATTAATCTTGCACCAGCTGATTTGCCTAAAGAGGGCTCGCATTATGATTTGCCAATCGCTGTAGGCTTAATGCTTGCTATGGGAATCCTCCCTCCTGAAGTAGCACAAGACTATATCATTTTGGGAGAATTATCACTGGATGGTTCACTTACCGCTGTTAATGGTGTTTTACCAGCTGCCATGACAGCTTTATCACTCGATAAAGGGCTGATTTGTCCCTTCCAATGTGGACCTGAAGCTGCTTGGGCAAATGCAGAAATAAATATTCTTGCCCCAGAGACTCTGCTCACTATAGTCAACCATTTCAAAGGAACCCAAATTCAAAAACGTCCACAACCACGCCAATATACTATCGAAACTGAACTCCCAGATCTTTGCGAAATCAAAGGACAGAAAACAGCCAAACGTGCCTTAGAAGTTTGTGCTGCTGGACGCCATAACCTTTTGTTTGTAGGACCTCCTGGTGCTGGGAAATCTATGTTAGCGCAACGCTTACCTTCCATTTTGCCACCTCTTGATAGCCGTGAGCTTTTAGATGTCTCTCTGATTGCTTCTATTACAGGAGAAACGGTTCATAATACCATTTCACTTCATTGCCCCTTTCGTTCCCCACATCATTCTGCTTCCATGGCCGCAATGATTGGTGGGGGACTTAAAGGACGACCGGGAGAGGTCTCTCTTGCCCATAATGGTGTGTTATTCCTTGATGAATTGCCTGAATTTTCTCCGCAGGTTCTTGATTCTCTTCGTCAACCCTTAGAAAGTGGGGAATCGGTTATCGCCCGCGCTAATCACCATATTAGCTATCCTGCTCGCTTCCAACTCATTGCCGCAATGAATCCTTGCCGTTGTGGTATGGCAGGCGAAAAAGACCATGTTTGCGCTAAAGGAATACGCTGCCAAATCGATTATCAGTCCCGTATTTCTGGTCCTCTGCTTGACCGAATTGATTTACGGATTGATGTCCCAGCTTTGACAGCTACGGACCTTATGCAACCAGAACAATCAGAAAAAAGCTGCGATGTTGCCAAACGCGTCGCACGATGCCGTACCATTCAAGCTAAACGTTTTGCAACAATGGGGTTTGATCATATTCGCACCAATGGCGATTGCCCTGCCAAAATTATAGAACAGATTGCCATTCCTGATAAAAGTGCGACCATACTCTTACGAGATGTGAGTGAAAAAATGCACCTCTCTGCACGCGCTTATCATCGCATTCTCAAAGTTGCACGCACAATTGCTGATCTTGACGGATCAGATAATCTTTCACGCTATCATCTCGCAGAAGCTATTTCCTATCGACTAGGCGCAGAAAGATTAACAGCCCTTAACTAAAAAACTATTCATCAATAAAAACTTATTGGAAAATAACGCAAATAAAGTTCTGTAAGTTTACCATCCTCTTCTAGAGATTTCAGCGCATAATTGAGTATATCAACCAATTTTTCATTCTTTTTTGCAACAGCAAGCTGCATTCCTTGTCCTAATAACTGTGGCGCCATATATGCCCCCCCAACAAAATGGCAGCAATCAACAGATTTTTGTTTTTTGAACCATAACGATAAAGCAAATCCATCATCAAAAATAAGGTCAATTTTACGCTCTTGTAATGCTTTATAGAGCTCTTCTCTCTTTTTAAATTCTTGCCATTTTGCTTTAGGAAAATAATGATGAAAGAGCTTTTCGTGAATACTTTTAGACAAAACACCACTGGTTAAATGTACCAATTGATCGCTTATTGGCTCATCGAGATCTAAAAGTCGAGAAGCAACAAATCGCGCTGGAAAGCGCAAATATGACTTTGTAAAAACAAGATCTTGCTGGGTTTTACTTGTTTCTTTTAAACCCGCAATAATGACTTCTGCACCACCATTTTTAACATATTCTACAAGCTCTTTCCAAGGAATTACTTCTACTTCACAAAGCTTCTCTAATTTTAATTTTGAGCAAATAGCGCGCAATAAATCGATATTATAACCTGCAAGATGCCCCGTTTGATCAAGGAAATTAAAAGGAGGAAAATCAAAAGTTGTTACAAAACGCAAACGAAGAATATCCGTCGTATCAGGTTGTACCAAATGTTCATGCGAATCAAAAAAAGAAGGCAACCTTTCAGCTTCTGCGTAAGAGGAAAATAGAACCCCCCCTGCTACAAATAAAATACGAATAAAAATATTGTATGGATTATTGAATAAAAAATACCATAAACGCAATTGAAGATGTTTTATATATATAGATTTTTTTATTTTCAAAATCTCTCCCCCATTTTTAAAGCTAAGATGCAACTCTTCTCGATTATTATCTAATGCTCTTCACCAAAATATCTGGCGTTTAATAAATAAAATTCTTGCTATTTTTAAAAACCATTGAAAATGCCTAAGCTTTTGGTGTTAATTTTCCCAAATGAATATATAAAAAGTAATTTGAGAGAAAGGCGATTTGATTTTTTAAATATAAGAAATAAGCTGTACATACTTTAGTGGCACACTCCATTTTATCAAAATATCAAAACCATTTTCTTGCGTATCACAACCAGAGGGAGTATATAGACACTATTAAAGAAAAGAGTAAAAATACCCTTCAAATGCCGAGGGGTTTCTCAACATTAAGGTTGCGTCAACATTTAAGAGCTGGAAAATAAAATGATGCTGCTGGTTTGCACCTTATTGTCAATATGGGCAAGATAGGGGACATGAATCTTGTAGTATTCACAGGGTATTGTGCGTTATACTATTTAAACATCGTTGTAAAATGAGTTTAGGAACATTGAGAGATGTTTCTTAAAAAAGCGCGTGAATAACAGCGCAATGGGGCTTTGTTTTAAATAAGGGACGTAACCTCCATTACAGGAATGAGAAAAACAAAAGCGTAAGACAATGCGTCATCACCCCCATTCTTTAAAAACATCGCCGTAGACGTTTTTAAAAGTTGTAAAACTGAATAAAAGAACGATAGTGGAAACGTGTTTTTACATTTACGCCTTTATATTTTCCACATTTTAAAGATGCCACAAACCAATATACCCAATATTTTCGCCTCAATCTAATATATAAAAATTTGAGCTGCTTAGAGAGCTCGTAACCTTTGTTTTAAATATACGGCAGCATTAGAATTGAAAATTGATTTATGGATAAAACAAGTAAGACCTTTGTTAGTCTAACACAAAAATGTATAACTAATTTTGAAACATTACGCATATGCAAAAATAAACAAAATAAATAGCATCATTATTGTAAAGCTTAATTGACCTCATTCCCACACCTCAAAGGAAAAGGATTCCTACTAGCGTTGACGTCTAGACAGTCCTGCTTCTCTCGACTAATTCTTTGGGGCTATCCACTCATGCAATTTACTTAACTAAAGGTTATACAAATAAACCCTGCTCCGAATATTCACCACACACTTTAAAAATACTTAATGTATCAAGGTAGTGCTTACTTTCCTTATATCACCATATCACCGCCCTAAATGACGGAGTTTTACGACATAACAGTACAATCTCATTTCATCATTCTCTTCATTATATATCGACAGATATTGAATCTAGTTCTGATATACGGTAAATGTTTAATGTGGTTATTCCATAAATAACTGATCAGAACATTAAGCTTTAAAAAAGCAGATAGAATATTGTAAATTGAACACAGGAATGGACTAACTTATGAGTGATGAAATAACCTCAGCGGCACAAAGTGATGATTATGGCGCTTCTTCTATCAAAGTCCTCAAAGGCCTTGATGCTGTACGCAAACGTCCTGGTATGTATATCGGTGATACTGATGATGGATCGGGTTTACACCATATGGTCTATGAAGTTGTAGACAATGCTATCGATGAAGCTTTAGCCGGTCATGCTACTCTTGTAAACGTTACACTCCATGCTGATGGTTCTTGTTCTGTTCGTGATAATGGACGTGGAATTCCGACAGATATCCATCCAACAGAAGGTGTTTCTGCAGCTGAAGTTATTATGACACAGCTTCATGCCGGCGGAAAGTTTGATCAAAACTCTTATAAAGTTTCAGGTGGATTACACGGTGTTGGCGTCTCTGTTGTGAATGCATTATCCGTTTGGCTTAAATTGCAAATCAGACGGAATGGTAAAATTCATGAAATATCATTTACCCACGGAGTGGCTGATGCTCCATTAAAAGTTATTGGCGATTGCGATAGAGAAAGTGGAACAGAAATCAGATTTTTACCAAGTTCTGAAACTTTTACTATGGTTGAGTTTGATTTTGAAACTTTGGAGCGCCGTTTACGGGAATTAGCCTTTCTAAATTCTGGCGTTTATATTCTCCTTGTTGACGAGCGTCATGCTGATACTAAATCAATTGAATTACATTATGAAGGTGGATTAACGGAGTTTGTCAAATATATTGATCAATCAAAAAAAGCTCTGCTTGATAATCCTATTTACATTGCAAGTGAAAAAGATGGTATGAGCGTTGATGTTGCCCTATGGTGGAATGATTCCTATCATGAGAAGGTCCTGTGTTTTACCAATAATATTCCTCAGCGTGACGGTGGAACTCATTTGATAGGTTTTAGAAGTGCCCTTACGCGCCAAATTAATGGCTATGCTGAATCTTCAGGTATTGCTAAAAAAGAAAAAGTAAACTTAACCGGTGATGACTGCCGTGAAGGATTAACAGCTATTCTTTCTGTGAAAGTTCCTGATCCAAAGTTTTCTTCACAAACAAAGGATAAGTTAGTCTCTTCTGAAGTGCGTCCTATTGTTGAAAATTTGGTCAATGAAGGTCTTTCAGTATGGCTGGAAGAACATCCTCATGAAGCAAAACTTCTCATTAGTAAAGTGGTAGAAGCTGCAACAGCACGTGAAGCAGCACGCAAAGCACGTGAACTCACAAGACGAAAAGGGGCGCTTGATATCACTTCTTTACCAGGAAAACTTGCCGATTGCCAAGAACGTGATCCTGCAAAATCAGAAATCTTTATTGTCGAGGGGGATTCGGCTGGCGGTTCAGCAAAAAGTGGGCGCTCACGTCAAAATCAAGCAATTTTACCCCTTCGTGGTAAAATTCTCAATGTTGAACGAGCACGTTTCGACCGCATGCTCTCATCTGATATGATTGGAACACTTATTACAGCTCTTGGAACGTCTATCGGTAAAGATGAATTTTCACCGGATAAATTACGTTATCATAAGATTATTATCATGACAGATGCGGACGTTGATGGAGCCCATATTCGTACTCTGCTGCTCACTTTCTTTTTTAGACAAATGCCCGAGTTGATTGAACGTGGGCATCTTTATATTGCTCAGCCTCCTCTTTATAAAGTATCGCGTGGAAAATCTTCCCAATATATTAAAAATGAAGCAGCATTTGAAGAATTCTTGATCGATACTGGATTAGAAGAAACAACGCTTGAGCTTTCAACGGGAGAAGTTCGTGCAGGGGCTGATTTGTATCAACTCGCTAAAGATGCTCGTATATTACGTCAACTTTTAGATGGTCTTCATACCCGTTATGACCGTAATATCGTTGAACAAGCAGCAATCGTTGGCGCTTTTAATCTTGAAGTCTTTGCAACACAAGAAAAAGCGCAAAAAATAGCAGATACTATAGCACACCGCCTTAATCTGATTGCTGATGATATGGAACAAGGTTGGAGTGGACAATATACAGCAGATGGAAACTTATGTTTTGAGCGTATTTTGCGTGGTGTTAAAGATGTTGTTACGCTTGATGTGGGACTTATAAATTCAACTGACGCACGCCAAATTGATCGCATTTCCCAAAATTTTATCGACATATATCATCCTCCTGTTCTTTTACGTCGCAAAGATAAAACAGAGCGTATTTTTGGTCCTATGAGCCTTTTAGAGAGCATTTTTACAAACGGTAAAAAAGGTATTACTCTTCAACGTTATAAAGGTCTTGGGGAAATGAATGCTGAACAGCTTTGGGAAACAACGCTTGATCCTAATGCACGTTCTCTTTTACAAGTAAAAATTAATGATGCAACCGATGCAGATTCACTCTTTTCTCGTCTCATGGGTGATGAAGTTGAACCTAGACGTATTTTTATTCAAGACAATGCCTTAAGCGTTGCCAATCTTGATATCTAAAGGTACTCTTCTGTTTTTAGCTGTGTAAATGTCGCAGTTTTATACGTTGTTTTTTCGTATTTGAACATTCCCTCTTTATTTCATTTACGATAAAAGAAAAATAAGGAAGGTCATACACATGGCAGTTGAAACAGAACGTGTAGGAGCCAAGGGTGGCATGGAGCACTCTTTTGGTTTTACAAGAGTAGATGAAACACAAAAACAATCCATGGTGGATGGTGTGTTTCATTCTGTTGCTGAAAATTATGACAAGATGAATGATATCTTATCATTAGGGTTACACCGTGTGTGGAAAAATTCCATGATTGCTTGGCTTTCCCCACCAGCACTTTCTCATTGGAAAGTTCTTGATGTCGCTGGCGGTACAGGTGATATTGCTTTTCGTATTCTCAATGCTTCACGCCAAAAAGCCCATGCTACAGTGCTTGATATTAACGGCTCAATGCTCAACATTGGCAAAAAGCGCGCACAAAAAAATGGTCTTGCCCCTCTGATTGATTTTGTTGAAGCCAATGCAGAAAATCTACCTTTTGAAGATCAAAGCTTTGACGCTTACACTATTGCTTTTGGAATTCGCAATGTTCCTCATATTGATCAAGCTCTTAGAGAAGCTTTTCGTGTTTTAAAGCTCGGTGGACGTTTTTTATGTTTAGAATTTTCAAATGTCGAGACGCCTCTGCTGGATAAAATTTATGATCTTTGGTCTTTCCATGCTATCCCTAAGCTTGGTCAATTTATTGCAAATGATGGTGATGCTTATCGTTATTTGGTTGAATCTATCCGCAAATTTCCTAAGCAAGATGATTTTGCCCATATGATCAAGCATGCAGGATTTTCGCGGGTATCGTACCGCAATCTCACCGGTGCGATTGCAGCGCTGCATTCAGGTTGGAAAATTTAAAAATGGTGCAAATTTCCCCTTACCTTCAATTGATGCATGCAGGATGGGTTTTAGCACGTGAAGGTGTTTTAAGTGCTCTTCCTCATGATGATCTTCAAGGATTTCCAGCGCTATGTCATCGTATAGCGAGTGCATTAGCACGACGCAAAACGAAAAAAAAACAGCGATCTGAAAATATTTCGTATGCCATTAATAAGCTTGGACCCTCTTACATAAAACTTGGTCAATTTCTTGCCACAAGACCTGATATTGTTGGGCGTGATATTGCGGAAGATTTGTCACAACTACAAGATCGTGTCCAAACATTTTCTTGCACTGCTGCTGTTGCTCAAATTGAAAGTTCTCTTGGTCGCTCTATCGATGATTTATTCATAAATTTTTATCCCCCCATTGCTGCAGCTTCTATTGCTCAAGTTCATCCAGCTGAATACAGTGATGAAACTGGTCATACGAAAAAATGTGCTGTAAAAGTTATTCGTCCTAATATCAGAGCACGTTTTTCTAAAGATCTTAGAGGATTCTATCTCATTGCTCACTTACAAGAGCGCTATATCCCTGCCTCTCGAAGGCTTCGTCCTGTTCGTGTGGTAGATACTTTAGCACAAACAACACGCATTGAAATGGATTTACGTTTAGAAGCAGCGGCTATATCTGAAATGGCTGAAAATATTCAACATGATACAGGCTTTCGGGTTCCACGTATTGACTGGGAACGGACAGGACGTAATGTTCTTACAATGGAATGGATTGATGGTATCAGAATATCCGAAATTTCCAAACTCAAAGAAGCAGGATTTGATTTGCAGGCGCTTGCCATTACGCTTATTCAATCTTTTCTTCGTCATACATTGCGTGATGGTTTTTTTCACGCTGATATGCATCCTGGTAATTTATTTGTAGATGCAAAAGGATGTATTGTTGCTGTTGATCTAGGCATTACAGGAAGGCTTGGCAAAAAAGAAAAGCATTTCCTTGCTGAAATCCTTTATGGCTTTATTACCCGTGATTATCATCGGGTTGCACGCGCCCATTTTGAAGCCGGTTATGTTCCTTCACACCATAACATTGAAAGCTTTGCGCAAGCCAACCGCGCTATTGGCGAACCAATACATGGACAATCAGCACAAAGTATTTCCATGGCTAAATTGCTCACTTTATTGTTTGAAGTCACTGAATTATTTGACATGCAAACGCGACCTGAACTTTTATTGCTGCAAAAAACGATGGTTGTCGTGGAAGGTGTTGCCCGCACATTAGACCCCACTTTTAATATGTGGAAAGCTTCTGAACCTGTTGTCAAAGAATGGATTAGTAAAAATTTGGGACCTGTAGGCGTTGCAAAAGACTTTAGTGAAGGAGCGCAAGCTCTCCTTTCGCTGGCACGCAAAACACCACAATTGGTTCAAAATTTCCAACGGATAGAAGAAGATTTCGATCAAATGAGAAAAACAGGTTTTAATCTTTCTCCTGCCACCATCAAACAACTTGCTGTCGAACAAAGTCGTAGAAACCGTTATGGTCGTTATAGTCTTTTCATCATTGCGCTTTGTTGCGTTTGTCTCACTTTTTACTTTTTTCATCTTTTCTAATTTCCTTAATATGCTAAAAATATCAACGATGAAATCATTGCAATCATTTTATTTCTTGGAGGTATTTTATGGCCAGTATTACTATTCGTAACCTGTCTCCTGAAACCAAAGAAGCTTTGCGCATACGTGCCGCGCAAAATGGTATTTCTATGGAAGAAGAAGTCCGACGCCTTTTAAGCAATCCCACTTCTCTCACCACACAACTCTCTCATACTAGTGCTGTTGAAGTGCAATCATTGAAATCAAAATCTCTCCTTCTTATTATTGGGGGAAGTATTGCATCCTATAAAGCACTTGATTTGATTCGCCGTTTACAAGAACGTGGAGCACACTTAAAAGTTGTGATGACAAAAGCAGCGCAAAAATTTATTACGCCTTTAGCTGCTGAAGCTTTAAGCAGTGGTACTGTATATACTGATTTATTTTCACGCGAAGAAGAACACGATATTGGACATATCCGATTAGCACGTAATGCTGACCTTATTATTTTAGCCCCTGCTACAGCCAATCGCATTGCAAAAATAGCCAATGGCATAGGAGATGATCTGGCTGATTGCATCCTTTTAGCGGCACGCTGTCCACTCTTAATTGCACCCGCTATGAATCCGTCCATGTGGGCGCATCCAGCCACTATTCGCAATGTTGCACAACTGCGCGCAGATGGCGTTCATATCATTGGACCAGAAATCGGAAATATGGCTGAACGTGACGAGATAGGATATGGGCGCATGAGCGAACCTTTAACGATTGTCGCTACCATAGAGGCTCTTTTGAATGTGCATGAAAAACCTCTCTCTGACCGCCATTTCATCGTTACCTCTGGCCCTACCCATGAACCAATTGATCCAGTGCGTTATCTTGCTAATCGGTCTTCAGGTAAACAAGGTCATGCCATCGCAACTGCTCTTGCGCATTTGGGTGCAAAAGTAACACTTATTTGTGGACCTGTTAATCTTGCAGACCCACAAGAAGTAAAAACCATTCATGTTGAAACAGCACAACAGATGTTACAAGCCGTTCAAACCGCATTGCCTGCTGATGGTGCCATTTTTGTCGCCGCTGTTTGTGATTGGCGCAGTCAAACGCAGTCTTTACACAAAATTAAAAAGAATGCTCATAAAATACCACCATCCCTTCATATGGTCGAAAATCCTGACATTTTAGCAATGATTGGACACGCTCCAAATCGCCCCTCATTGGTCATTGGTTTTGCTGCTGAAACATGTGATATTATTGCCAATGCGCAAAAAAAATGTGTTGAAAAAGGAGCTGATTTCATTCTTGCTAATGATATTTCTCTTCAACTAGATGGCACAAGTGTCATGGGTGCTGATACAAATCAAGTTTATCTCGTGAGTAAGGAAAAAGTTGAACAATGGCCCCATATGAGTAAACAACACGTAGCGCAAAAATTAGCAAACATGATTGTATCATTTTTTGCCCCCCAGACACCTACTCCTCATGAGGAAAATATACCCCATTTCAAATAATAACTCTTCAAATGCATTCATATTAAAACACCTTATAAAATAGAACTAACAATAGGTGTCTATCTATCTCGATTAGTATACAATATTTTGAGTTATAATGATCATCTAGCGTTGTTCATATTAAATTAGAATCCTGAATATCGTAAGATTCTCTCATTTCAACTCTCTCTCATGTTGAATCAATAAAAACCATTTTCTTGCACGTTGCAAAGAAGGATAGCCGTATGAATACAAAACGTTTAAGAAAGAACTAAAAACGCTTATAATGGACCGTCTCAAGAACAGAGCTGTCGAGCAATACTGAGAGAATGATGGTGCCCGCAGTGCTCTTTTATTAAGTGTAAAGATAGTGGTGCCCTATAAGTTTTATATTATTCACGAGAGCTTTACCCTTATACCATTCACAAGCACTGTTGGGAAATGGGTGTGACGAGCGTTGGGAAATGTTTCTTTAAAAAATTCTATTTCACCCATAGCCATCATAAAAAGTAGGATCTATTGCACCTCTGTTTCCCCAGCTTATAAAAAACAAGCTATTATTTACTTTGCCTACCATCAATTTTGAGAAAGCTCTTGCACTGGATAGAGTTTATAAAAGCATTTTCTTTCTTCAATGTTTTTATCCCCATATTAGTCCTATTTATGATGTGCAAATAAATGCTTTTGATTGTTTCATGATGAGAGCAGCTAATAAGAAAATATGACAACTTTACTTGGGGCTCTTATTCACTATGAAAAATAATGTATAAATCAATGTATTATAACATCTCAATGCAATTTGAAGCATATCTCACACTGATGCTCATAAAGAATGTAAACAAAATTCATTGCACCACTGTCTATAAGTTTATGAAACTGACGCCTTTATTATTTTCCTCAGTGATCGGTCTTTAAAATTAAATGTGTGTGTCCTCTCTCCAGCATACCAAGACCACAAAGACTAGGATTTGATCCATGATATCCTCACATTGTGATGTTTCATGAGAAGCATTTTTAGTCCTTTATCGAAAGCTTTGTATCCATACACTGGTCTCGCCTATAATGTGCAAGTAAATAATTTTTTGATGTTGAATAAAGGCTTTGAAATTAAAGAATATTTCTATATTTTGGATTCTTATTCAAGTTGAAAATGATCAATTCTCTTCATAAATTAGTGGTGTTATTATCTAAAAATTATTTGATACAGTGCACCACTTATATGAAAAGTGCTTCAATGAATTCTTACTTCATTGCACTTATAGCTTTTAAAATTCAAAATCTCATCATTTTTAATCATCAGTGGTGTCTCCCACTCTTTGCTTCTTCTCAAGAAATTACCCTTCCATGGGATATGGACAGTCAATCGCCTAAGCTTATTTTTTCCACTTCTATCATATTAATCATTCTGTTGCCCAAATCAGAATATCTACAAGCTACTACGTTACTCCTATTCCATTGAACTCAATATGTTTTGAATAAAAGCGAGAGGCAAAAGCATGCCGCCAAATAGTATAAAAGTACAGAGCATTAGGAATTGTGCAAAACAATTAAGCACGTAGATAAACGAAATTAGACAACTCTACTGAATAAATAGAAGTCAACAACTTTCCTCCCAAATAGTTCTTATTCCTTAATTTTTACATATATCATATAAACGCAATAACCTACACTCTGTACAAAAATATTAAAAATTTCTTCTACAACAGCTGCTTTTTAAATTCTTCTTGATTTTTAAAAATCAAAATTTCTATCTATTCAAACTTTATTTTAAACAAAGAAGCCTTAGCCGTTTTTTATAATGTTCTTGAAAAGAAATCTTGTAATTCAAAAAAGAAAAAACTACACCGTACATTCTTTAAATATATTTCTTGTTTTTTTTGCTTCTTTCCTTAGTTTATTAATTTATGATTTTTACTGCTGCCTATCGTGCTTTACAACGTCTTCTGACCTCGCAATATAGTATTATGATACTGAAAGCATTAGGGATTACTTTTTTCATTCTCGCCATTTTATGGTTATGTGTGCACCAACTTTTTATGTCTTACTTTTGGCCTTGGATTGCTCAGTTTTTTCCTGAACTCCCTAGTTGGGCGGGATGGATTGGTTTTAGCATGCTTATCATTTTTAATCTTGGTTTGGCTCTTTTGTTGGCTTTTTTGATTGCACCAATCGCAGCTATGATTGGTGGTTTTTTCATTGACTCTGTTGCTGAAATCATTGAAAAAGAGGATTACCCAAACGAGCCTATTGGACAAGCTTTGCCGTTTCAGCGTTCTCTTATCATTTCCTTTAAATTTGTTATTTTAAGCCTTCTTGGTAATGGAATTGCTTTTATTTTATTCTTCATACCAGGTATTAATTTAATCGCTTTTTACGTTATTAATGGTTATTTGCTTGGTCATGAATATTTCTTGTTTGCTGCTTATCGTTTTCGAACAGAGCAAGATGCACGTGCTTTTTTACATACTCATTACACAACGGTTTTTGGTGCAGGATTATTAATAGCGCTTTTTGTTTCGATTCCAATTCTTAATTTAACAACACCGCTTTTTGCAGCCGCCTTTATGACATATTTACACAAAATGCTTTCCCAAAAGACCATGGCACGCATTACACAAAAATAATGTTATTTGACTTTAAGGCTAATAAAACTTGCCAGCCAAAAAAGCATAATATAAAATTTTATGCTTTATCTTTTATTAAAGTAATATATTGATTTATAACGATAATTTATTGTTTCACAACATGAGTGAAAAACCTAAATATCATGAGGCTTTCTCATTTTAATCCTATTCATATTGGATTAATTGAAATCGTTTGTTAATATGTCACAAACGGAGGTGGTGTGTAGATAAAGGTACTTTCAAAAAGGCGTGAAATATCTTTTATGAATCCTCTCAATGCAAACATTATCGTCACATTAAAACTGGAAAAGAGTATGATGGTATCGATTTGTACCTTCTATTTCAGTAAAAATGAAGAGCATAATGTATTTTATACCATTTACGGAGAGTATATACTCTTCTGAGGACAGTCATTAAGAGAGTTTTGGTGATTATTGAAAAATGTCTTTGTAAAACAAGCATATGAATGAGTAATATAATAGCATTTTTGAGGGTATTCAATTTTAATTGTGAAAAGCGCGCGCTTTAAAGAAACCTTTTGAAAAAAATCTTGCTCTGATGATAACGTTTCGCTAATATGGTGTTATCATGTACATTATCTTAAATGGATTATTTTAGCCTTGTTAAAGCCTTATATTATAAGGTTTCTTTTCTTAAAAACTGTTGATACGAATGATTAATTGGATTTTCATTTTTATTAAAAAATAAGGGGTTTGTTAACCATCGCAAGGAGTGAATTTTAATACCAAAGTAAAAAAATAAAAATTAAAAAACAAGCTATACGTACACAGATAAAAGTATTAAATAGACTCCTTTGTTCCACCGGTAAAGCAAATGTGACTGCTTAGGTTCATATTCTTTCAAATCATGCGAAAGATGTGTAATATTTAAAGGAAGGTTATAAAGATGAACTGGATTACAAATTATGTTCGTCCTAAAATTAACTCTATATTGGGGCGCCGTGAAATTCCAGAAAATCTATGGATTAAAGATCCTACCAGTGGTGAAATGATCTTCCATAAAGATCTGGAAGCTAATCAATTTGTAGCTCCCAATTCTGGCCATCATATGCGTATCAGCGCTAAAAATCGTCTCATGCATTTTTTTGATGATGGTGTTTATACAGCTCTTGAAAATCCAAAAGTTGTAACAGATCCTTTAAAATTTCGTGACGAAAAACGCTATATTGACCGGTTAAAAGATTATCGTTCTAAACTTGGTGTTGATGATAATATTTTAAGTGCACGTGGTACGATTGAAGGCTTACCAATCATTGCGACCGTTCAAGATTTCGCCTTTATGGGTGGATCACTCGGTATGGCTTCAGGAGAAGCTATTATTAAAGCTTTTGATACTGCCATTGCCGAAAGGCGCCCGTTAGTTCTTTTTTCTGCTTCTGGTGGCGCACGCATGCAAGAAGGAACACTCTCGTTGATGCAAATGCCTCGTACAACCGTAGCGATTGAAATGTTGAAAGAAGCAAAACTTCCCTATATTGTTGTGCTGACTAATCCAACCACCGGTGGTGTTACTGCTTCTTACGCCATGCTTGGTGATATTCACATTGCTGAACCTGGCGCTATGATTGGTTTTGCTGGTCCACGTGTGATTCAACAAACTATACGCGAAACCCTACCAGAAGGTTTTCAAAGTAGTGAATATCTGCTCGAACATGGTATGATTGATATGGTTGTATCACGTTTAGAAATGAAAACAACAATTGCGCGTCTTTTACGTTTGATGATGAAACGCCCTGCTGTTTTTGACCCTTCCGATCCATCCCCAACAGACTCTCAAACATCGCTTTCTACAACAAAAGCAGCTTAAATTTATGCAACAAAACCAGATACAAAGGGTGGTGGATGATTTACTAAAAAATTATCCGAAAAAATTTGATCTTTCTTTAGAGCGTATTATTCACCTTTTAGAGCGTCTTGGTAATCCACATTTAAAACTTGCCCCTATTATTCACATCGCTGGAACAAATGGCAAAGGATCTGCCTCAGCGATTTGCCGTGCTCTTTTAGAAAGTGCAGGATACTGCGTTCATGTCTATAGCTCACCTCATCTCGTCAACTGGAATGAACGCTGCCGGTTAGGTCAAAAAGGAGGTGGTCAACTTGTTACAGAAAACCAATTGGCTGAGACAATCCGTGAAATTATAAAAGTAAATCGTCAAGAGCCGATTACTATTTTTGAAATTTTTACAGCCGCTGCCTTTATGCTGTTTAGTACACATCCAGCTGATGTTATCATTTTAGAAGTTGGGTTGGGAGGGCGTTTTGATGCTACCAATGTCATTAACAAACCAGCTGTATCGCTTATTATGCCCATTGATTATGATCATGAGAACTTTCTTGGAAACACAATTGCTCAAATCGCTTTTCAAAAGGGGGGAATTATCAAACCAAATGTTCCAGTAGTCATCGGGAAGCAAAATTATGAAGAAACTCTTGCTACTTTAATACCCCTTGCCGATAAAAATAAAGCACCTTATTCTCTATTTGATCAAGATTATCAAAGTTATAAAGAACATGGACGTATGGTTTTTCAAAACAATCAAGGTCTCATGGATCTTTCACTTCCTAACCTTATTGGAGACCACCAAATTGCCAATGCTGGCGCATCTCTTGAAGCAGTTTGTCAAGCAGGTTTTCAACTTTTAGAACAAACCATAAATGACGCTTTGAAAAATATTTATTGGCCCGCACGGATGCAACATCTTATCCAAGGACATTTGGTTGATCAACTGTCTCCTAATATTGATTTATGGTTAGACGGTGGTCACAATCCTGCTGCTGGAAAAGTTATTGCGGCAGAACTTACACAATGGAGAAAAAAAACAGATCGTCCCATTATTATGATTGCTGGCATGCTCAATACCAAAGATGCTGTCGGTTATTTTCGTTCCTTAGCGAACCTTGTCGATAAAATATATACGATACCGCTGATTAACAATAATGCCAGTATCTCTCCAATAAAATTAGCTGAATCAGCGCAAAAAGCAGGAATCTTTGCTACTCCACAAGCACATCTACAAGATGCTTTGCATAAGATTAGAGCCGAATATAAAGAGGCAATTGTCCTTATTAGTGGTTCCCTTTATCTTGCGGGCGATATTTTACGTGACAATAAAACACCTCCATGCTAGAAATTGATTATTTTAAAGCTTTGAAAGATAGACTTTTTAATCATGCAACTTGATTGTGCACTTTATCAACATCCTAAACTTATTACTGTTTTTGGCGGATCTGGTTTTGTAGGACGACATGTCGTTGAAACTTTGACTAAGCGGGGATATCGCGTTCGTATCGCTGTTCGTTATCCACAAAAAGCTTATTACATGCTCCAAATAGGAGAAGTAGGACAAACCCAAATGCTTAAAACGGATATCAAGCATCGTGCCTCTGTTGCACGCGCGTTGCTTGGAGCTGATGCGGCAGTGTTTTTACCTGGTAGCTTAAAACAAGCAAATCAATCGAATTTTAAAAACACACAAATTGATGGTGCTTACAATGTTGCTGAATTAACAGCACAAGCTGCTATTCCACTCATCTATATGTCAGCACTTGTGGCTAACGAGAATGCTTCATGTCTTTATGCACGTGTTAAGTTTATGGGTGAACAAATCATTCATAACAAGCATCCTCAAGCAATTATTATCCGTCCATCCGTTATCTTTGGACCAGAGGATTGTTTCTTTAACACCTTAGCAGATTTGTCACGTTTTTTACCAATTATGCCTCTTTTTGGGGGTGGGCAAAGCAAATTGCAACCCGTGTATGTTGGTGACGTTGCTGAGTTTATCGCGCGCACTTTAGATGGACAGGTTGCTTGGGGAAAAAATTATGATCTTGGTGGTCCCCAGATTATCACCTTTCAAAATACTCTTGAAAATATACTCAAAATTATTCACCGTAAAAAAACAATCCTATCCATGCCCCTTTCTGCTGGTCTATTGATTGGAGGAATTTTGGGAACTATCGGTAAATTGCCTTTTGTACCAACACTCGTAACAGCCAATCAGATACGTTTTTTGCAAATGGATAACATTGTTTCTAAAGAGGCTATAGAGAATGGATATACTCTAGAAGGTGTGGGAATTACCCCCAGAGCAATGGCTGCATTCTTGCCAAGTTATCTTTGGCGATTTCGTCCACATGGTCAATTTTCCCAAAACTTACTCGTCTAGAATAAATTTTTCCAAAACTGAGTTAATTATTTGATTTATAATTCATAGCTCGTTGTTCGCGGTTCTAAAATCAGAGTGCTCAATAGAGTAATGTCTTTGCATTTTTAATGCTCTATTCAGTATCACAAAAAATGTTTAATCGTATATCTATAGTATTTTGATAAAAATCGTTGAAAACAGGAGAAAAGCACTTCCTATAAACTGTCTTTATCCAAGAACAGATGCAACATTGGAATCCTAAAGAACCGATTCTGAATTGCCTATTCATAAATATGATAACCTATGGCTTTGCATTATATTATTTTGGTAGAAAGCTTAATAATGAGATTAAAGTAAGGTAATACTTCCTTTTTCAACAACCGCATAAGCGAGTAGAATACTCGTATACTACTTTCGATATTATCCCATAAAAAATCGATATAAAAACTATGAAGCAATGCACAATTTTTATTATTTAAAAGGTATTCTCTCTGGAGATTTTTAAAAGCTTTAACGTTACGTGAAAAGGATAGAGTTTTGTTTATATAATAAGACTTATCATGGAGATCTCTTATTCTGTCAGTAACATCATCACTCAGATTCATAAATGCATATTTGTTGCACAAATTTATGAAGATTTTAAAAGAGCTTTTTCACATAAAGAAGTCCTCTTCTTGTCTTGCATTTTTTTTTAATTTCTCCTACCGTCTTGGAAAAACTTATTTTAAAGGGATAAAGAATGGCAGCTCAAGATTTTGTTGTCAAAGATATTGCACTTGCCGCTTATGGTCGTAAAGAACTTGATATTGCTGAAACTGAGATGCCTGGTTTGATGGCTTGTCGTAAGGAGTTTTCCTCTAATCAACCTTTGCGCGGAGCGCGTATTTCTGGCTCATTGCACATGACAATTCAAACAGCTGTTTTAATTGAAACATTAAAAGCTATTGGCGCCGATATACGGTGGAGCTCTAGTAATATTTTTTCTACGCAAGACCATGCAGCAGCAGCTATCGCCGCAACTGGTATTCCTGTATTCGCCGTTAAGGGTGAAACATTGGAAGAATATTGGACTTATATAGATGCAATTTTCCAATGGCCAGATGGTAATCCTTCCAATCTTATTTTAGATGATGGAGCTGACGCCACAAACTATATTTTAATGGGAAGTCGTGCAGAACAAAATAAAGATATCCTATCGCATCCCAAAACAGAAGAAGAAGAATTTTTTTTCAAACAAATACAAAAGCGTATGGATGCAACGCCAGGATTTTTTACACGACAGCGTGCAACAATTAAAGGTGTAAGCGAAGAAACCACAACAGGTGTAAACCGTCTTTATCAGTTACAAAAAGAAGGGCTTCTGCCTTTTCCTGCTATTAATGTCAATGATAGCGTCACTAAATCAAAGTTTGATAATAAATATGGATGTAAAGAATCATTGGTCGATGGTATTCGACGTGGAACAGACGTGATGATCGCTGGTAAAACTGCCATTGTCTGTGGTTATGGTGACGTAGGAAAAGGTTCAGCAGCATCTCTTTCTGGTGCTGGGGCTCGTGTTAAAGTAACAGAAATTGATCCTATTTGCGCTCTTCAAGCAGCTATGGATGGCTATGAAGTTGTTAATTTGGATGATGCTGCTTCCAGTGCTGATATTATCATCACGACAACAGGCAATAAAGATGTTGTTCGTTTAGACCATATGCGACAAGTAAAGGATATGTGTATTCTTGGAAATATTGGTCATTTTGATAACGAAATCCAAGTCGCAGCCCTTAGAAATTTGCCATGGACAAATATTAAACCACAAGTTGATATGATCACCTTTCCCGATGGAAAACGCATCATTTTGCTCTCTGAAGGGCGTTTGTTAAACCTCGGGAATGCGACTGGGCATCCCTCTTTTGTCATGTCAGCCTCGTTTACTAATCAAGTTTTAGCGCAAATTGAACTTTTTACCCGTGCAGAACACTATACAAATGAAGTCACTGTTTTGCCTAAACATCTTGATGAAAAAGTTGCACGTCTACATCTTGACCGGTTAGGAATAAAATTAAGTGTTTTATCAGAAGAACAAGCCGCTTATATTGGAGTCACACCACAAGGACCTTATAAACCAACCCATTACCGTTACTAAACATTTCCTTGGGTTAAAAAAGGGAAAGATGTCGTGCGCAGCTTTGGTGACTATAACCCCAAAGAAAAAGCTCAAAAAATGATTCGAATCTATGCGTATATATTTTGCCTTTTTTTCTTTTTTTCTCCAACATGCGCTGTTGCTCAGTCACTGGAAGGTTATTTACCATTTTTCTTCACTTTACTAGATGGTCCATGGCTGCTTTTAGCACTGTGTGGAGGGATTTCTTGTGCTTCACTTCTCACGTGCTTGGCTGTTATTATGCGTGCAAAAAAAACTGCACAGAAGCCTTTGAATATAATTCAGGCAAATTTTTCTGAAAAACTTAAATATTATGAATGGCTTCTGGAAGAAACCGAGCAATTCCTTCTTATTTGGGAAAATCCAACAACCTTACCCCGTGTCGTTGGTGCCCTTTCTGCATTGCAAAAAATAGGAATCGACCAGAAAGATTTTCAGCGTTTTGAGCTCTGGGTTGAAGAAAATTCTCTGCGAGAACTTGATTATGCATTGACTCAACTACGTTGTAAATGTCACCCTTTTGATCTTTCTATCACCACCACAAACAATGTATTGCTGCAAGTTACAGGAGTCATCGCAGGAACAGTCGCTATTGCTCGTTTTCAAGATATCTCAAAACAACAGAGTGAAAATGCTCGTTTACAGAAAGATATCGCCCGCCTTCTTACTGAACTGAGAATGCAGCGTAATCTTCTTGATCTTATTCAAGAGCCCGTATGGATAAAAGATTGTGAAGGAAAAGTTTGTTTTATCAATCGCGCCTTTAGAGAAATGACAGATTTTCGTGAAGGCAGTGATGAAGTGGGGGATCTTTTCAATGAAAATACACAACGCAAAACAGATGAAACAGAAACAATTTTTCAAGAACATGTTCACACAGTTATTGATGGAGAACGACATCGTTTTCATCTCACACGTATTACAACAGCCGAAGGGATGGCAGCTTTTGCGCGTGATGACAGCGCATATGAAAATCTTGCTCATGAATTAAGTTATGTTCTTCAAAGCCATTGTGAAACACTTGACCAAATTTCAACAGCTGTAGCTATTTTTGATACAAACCAAAAATTAAAATTCTGTAATCATGCTTTTAAAATTTTATGGCCGTTGGAGACTTCCTTTTTAGAAAGTGAACCAAGCCATACATTATTTCTTGAACGTTTACGTGAAAAAGGGCTCATTGCTGAACACCCCGATTGGCGCGCGTGGAAAGAAGAACTTTTTAAAGCCTATCGACAAACAGAATCGAACCAACAAATTTGGAATCTTCCAGATGGGCGTACGGTGCGTGTTATCTCGAACCCTCATCCACAAGGAGGTGTTACTTGGCTTTACGAAAACCTTACAGAAAAAATTGATCTTGAACGCCGTTATAATACACTTATTAAAATACAAGGTGAAACACTTGATAAACTTTCCGAAGGCGTGGTTGTTTTTGGTACTGATGGGCGCCTTCGTTTATCGAATCCTGCCCTGTCGAAATTGTGGTCGCTTCCCTATAATTTACTGGTAGAAGGGACCCATATTACACAGTTACAAAGCCATTGTTCAGCCTTAACCTTAGGACAAGAATGGGATCAATTTACCAAATTCATTACCGGTTTTGCTGAAAAACGTGAAACATATTCAGGTCGTATAGATCTTAAAAATGATATGATTATTGACTATACTCTGGTCCCTCTTCCCGATGGACAAACGATGCTTACTTTTGTGAATGTTACGGACACTGTCCATGTTGCGCGTGCTCTTCAAGAAAGAAATGAAGCATTAGAAAGTGCTGATCGTTTGCGTAATGAATTTGTTCAACATGTTTCCTATGAATTGCGTACACCTCTCACCAATATTATTGGATTTTCGGATATTTTACGTGATCAAATTTTCGGCTCTATCAATAAACGTCAACAAGAATATCTTGGGCATATTCATTCAGAATCAGGAACTCTTTTAAATATTGTTAACGATATTCTTGATCTTGCTACCCTTGATGCAGGCATTATGGAGTTGGACATAAAATCGGTTAATATTGCAGATGCTATGATACAAGCAGTAACACGTATAGAAGATCGCCTTAATGGACGCCATATTACGCTTTTACAACAAATTTCTCCTTCCTTAAATTCCATTTCTGCTGACGAAAAACGCTTGCATCAAATTTTTGTGAATGTGCTGAGTAATGCTATTAATTTTGCAACGGAAGCGAGCACTATTGAATTTTGCGTCGATGAACAAGATGATAATATTGTCTTTAGCGTTCACAATGAAGGCTCTGATATTCCAAAAGACGTCCTTGATCGTATTTTTAAACGTTTTTCTTCTCATTCACACCATGGCGGGCGTGCAGGAGCGGGTCTTGGCCTTTCCCTTGTGAAGAGTTTCGTTGAACTACACGGTGGACATGTTGAGATTCTTACCGGTTCTGGAAAAGGAACAACAGTTAAATGTTTTTTCCCACTTCCCAAAGGAGATAAGATTTTTTAATTTCAATCTTTATTATAACAAAAATTTTTCATCCATTTCATGGAACTCTTAATGAATTTTAGTTTTTTTCTTGAAAATGAAGAGGCAACAAAGCTTTTTGCACAACATTTAACCCTTTCTTTAAAGCCGGGGGATCTTGTAACGTTGCAAGGAGATCTTGGAACTGGAAAATCAACTATTGCACGTACAATCATCCAAACACTTGCAAATGATAACACTATGGATGTTCCAAGCCCTACTTTTACTCTTGTGCAAAGCTATCAACTTCCACAGTTTGAAATTATTCATGCTGATCTTTACCGCCTTTCTATGGCAGAAGAAATTGATGAATTAGGGCTTCATGAAGCTCGTGAGAAAAATATTTTGCTTGTTGAATGGCCAGAAAGAAATACAGCTCTTTTAGAGCTTGCCACTTTTGCACTCACCTTACACTATAAAGAACATGGGCGTCATGTAACACTCAGATCAGCACAACATTCCATTGAACGTTTGCAACAGTCTTTTGCAATTCGTACATTTTAAAAAAACATCGACATGAGCATGGACCTCATCATTTTTTAATTGATAATACCTCTAATACGTACCGAAATTTGAAATGATGAACAACATAAAGAAGTCCCTCATGGCGGATCAACCATGAAGATGAGACGAAATACTGACTCTTTTATATAACAATGACATAAATTGCAAAGGACATCCGTTAATTTATAGGAATTTATCAATTTATTTTAGAGAATGTTTTTTGCCTTTCATATTTTTGGTAAAGGCTCCAAAAAAATCTTTTGATTCTAGAGAATAGTACAAGAGAATTTTAAATTGAAGTGGTAACCCTTTAGAAGAGCATTATATAATCTGTAGTGAATTGCTTACTTCTTTCTGCTTAAAAATTGTGAACTTCAGAAAAGTAATTTGCAAAGTTTTTTCTTAAAATCTCCTTTCATGATTGCTAAGGACTCCAAACAAAATCTCCTTATTTCTAGATTGATATTGCCTTTTTATGTGTTGAAAGCACTATCTATCTCAATAGTCTTATCCAAGAAGAAAATACCTCTATGAAATTATCATTCACCCAATATTTTTGACGCGCATATAAGGAAAGAATTGCCTATATTCTTCATACAGGGCAATTTTTTATAAAAAATAGTCAATTGAATCATGCATAAAAGTACGAATTCTTAAATTCATTTAACATTTTGATTTTATTATCTTTTTATTATAATATAATGCAAAAAAGAATGTTAAAAAAATCAAAAGGAGAGACAAAGCTTCTCTCCTTTATAGTGATTATATGTGGAATTAACTAAGCCCATCTTTTATCCATTCAGAAAGACATCCTTTAGAGGTAGCGCCAACCATATTCGATGAAATATTTCCATTTTTAAACATTAATAATGTAGGGATAGAACGTACTCCGTATTGGGTAGCCAGTTCTGGATTTTCATCAATATTTACCTTAGCAATTTTAACTTGATTTTGCATTTCTATTGAAATTTCATCCAAAATTGGAGCAATCATTTTGCAAGGGCCACACCATTCTGCCCAAAAATCAACCACAACAGGGGTGGAAGAGGTTAGAACTTCACTTTCGAAATTGTCCTTATCAACTTTTATACACGTCATTGATTTATCCTTTATATTCACTTTTTATAGATTGGTATGATAACAATTCATATCAAGTTATTGCAAAGATAAATTATTAAAGGACTTTTTTACACCAGAGATTGTGCATTGTGTTTGTTTGGGCGATTTTATGAAAGTAAAAAAGTGTAAGGATACTTTGAAGGAAAAGAGTAACTTATAAGGCAACTTCACCAAGAAATGCCTCGAGTTTTTCTGGAGAAAGTTTAAAAATTTTGGCTTCTTTACTGTAGATAAGCAGAGCTTGGATATCTTTATCGGGATGAATAGCTTGCAACAATTTTCGGTAAAGAGCCATTTGCAACCAGTGATGGGAAGCAATAGCAGCTTCATTTTCTGGCAGGGTTCCTGTTTTAAAATCAGCAAAGATAATGCTGTTTTGCGTGATGTAGAGACGGTCAATTTGACCAGAAATTGCGTGTTCTTTTCCACGAATTTTTACAATACCCATTAAGGAAACCTCAGCACGTGAATGCTCAGAGAAAAGGGGCTTGAGGTAAACGTGATCTAATATTTTCCAAACATGGCGAAGAGCATCTTCTCTTTGGCTCTCATACCAGTGAGAGGCTTTGATATTGAGATAGTTTCGAGCATAGTCTCGACGTTTTTGTAGGGGATAATCGGGTAAATATTGTAACAATCGGTGAACGATATTACCATATTCAATGGAAAAAGCTCTGTTAGTATTTGTTGCTCCTAAAACAGGGGAGGTGGTAAGCTGTTTTGGACTTGAGGACAGCTCTGTATCAGCTTCAATGGAAAGGCTCGCGACTGAGGGTTTTAACGGTTTTGGTAGCACTGGTTCTTCTGGTACTTTATGGGAGAAAAAAGCAGGCAAAGGTGGTAAGGTTTGGCATTCAGCGCAAGGGACTTTTGGGTTTATAGAAGCAGAGGAAGGAGGTGTAATACAATAACGCCAAGCTGCAATATCTTCCGCAGAATCTTTTATAGCAAGAGCATGCGGTTCGAGGGCTTTTTTTACCAGTTGTAACCATGTATGAGATTGCGTTTTCTGGCCTTTATATCCACAAATAAACAAGCGATCTTCAGCACGTGTCATTCCTACATAAAGAAGGCGCCTATATTCTTCTTCTGCACGCTCTTTTAAATGTGAAATTGCTTGTTTAGAGGGTTTTGTATCAAAATTTTCATTGGGGCGCCAAATAAAGGCTTGTTTTCCATTCCATTGTGCATTGTTTAAAGAAACTTTAAGCAAGTGAGGCGCATGCTGAGGATGCCAAATCGCACTACCAGGATCGACCAAAAACACAATAGCAGCCTCTAGTCCCTTTGCAGCATGAACAGTCATGATGCGGATTTCTTCATTATTTTGTTCAAATTCACGTTTAATTTCTGGTTCGCTTGCACTTAATGTTTCTAAAAAAGCTTGTAATCCTGGTAATCCTGTTTTTTGAATAGTGAGCGTATAATCCATAAAAGCATCGAGCACATCATTTGCTTCAGATCCTAAACGAGACAGAATTTTTTGTCTTCCCTTATCATTATTCAAAATATGGCTATAAAACTCGAAAACCGGTATTTTATCCACTAAAGCGCGATAATGGTTTAGCTTTTCAAAAGCATCTTTAAAAGATGCCTGCGATGATGCGTGCGTAAATAAGCTTTGCCAAAGAGAGCCGGTGCGGTGTGCAGCAAGCTGATAGAGTTCCTCTTCACTAAGAGCAAAAAGGGGGCTTTTTAAAACACAAGCAAGAGAAAGATCATCTTGTGGCTGCAAAATAAAACGCGCAAGCGCCATTAAATCACGAATACTAATATGTTTGGTAAGCTGTAAACGATCAGCCCCTGCTACGGGAATATTGCGGTGTTTAAAAGCACGAGAAAGAGCTGAGACAAATTGATCACGTTTACGAACCAAGATCATAATATCACTTGCACGTATTAAGCGTCCTTTTGCTGGAAGCATTTCACCTTTTTGTAACCAGTTGGCAATAGTTTCAGCAATTTTTTCTGCTAAACGAACTTCAGGGGTATCTAAATGATCAACGCTTAAATGCCAATCATGAGGAAATTCACTCGTCTCTTGGGAAATAGCATCCCATATAACAACTTCACCGGGACTATGAACACGAATAGCTTCATGCACCGTTTTTGTATTTTCTGCCGAAAGTCCTTTGTAGTTTTCTGGTGTTTCAAAAACAATATCAACGCTTTTAAGAACATCCGCTGTAGAGCGAAAAGAGTAATGCAGTTGTATTTTTTCAAATTGCTGATTTGTTTGCTGCACTTTTTTTTGAATGATTCGTCCATTTTCAGCAAAATTTTCTGGAGCTGCGCCTTGAAAAGAATAAATAGATTGCTTTTCATCTCCAACAGCAAAAAGAGTCCGTATATTTGTTCGTTGGCTATAACCTGAGAAAAACTCTTGTGCCAACAGTTGAATAATTTGCCATTGCTCAGGATTAGTATCTTGTGCTTCATCAAGTAGAATGTGATCAAGACCACGATCAAGTTTATAATGCACCCATTGGCTTGCACCTTTACGCTGTAATAAATGAAGTGTACGCTCAATAAGATCGTCAAAGTCTAAGAAGCCATTAGCCTTTTTTAGATTCGTGTAGATTTTGAGATAAACAGCACATAACTGAAAAGCAGCCATATTGAGAGTAGCAACTTTTGCACATTGATATTTCTCTAAAAGAATAGAAAGCTTGTTTTGTTTATCTTCAAGCATTTGTTGAATAAAAGGCCAAATTTGGTCTGACTTTTTACGAGATAAATGTGAAAACTTACGTGGCTCACCTTTTATTGTAAAATAAATATCAGAAATAATATTGAGAATATTTGTCTCATCATGCACCTTTTCTAATTGGGAAAGTTTTTCCACCATATCCTTGCAGCTTTGACTACCATTGGTTTCACAATGGTTAAGAGCATAAAGAGGAAGGCGCGCTGTCTGTTTAATTTGTTCCAATAGACATTGGTTTGTTTCATCTGGCGCTAAGTTAAAAAGTGCACGCAATTTTTCTTCTCCATTTTCAGATAGAAGAGAAGATAAAAAATCAGATAATTTATGTTGCTTTTCCGTTGCTTCATAGAGCAATTGATTAAAAGTATGTTCGCTAATAACTTTAAATAACTGTTGTAAAGCAGGCTGTACATCACGACGAGCTAAAAGTTGGCGACGAGATTCTTGTAGTAATTTTTTTCGACTGATATCATCGGGAAGTTCAAAATGCCCTGCAATATTGGCTTCTAACATGAATTGATGCAAGAGAGATTCACAAAAAGCATGAATCGTTTGGATTTTTAAGCCACCAGGCGTTTCGAGAGCACGCGCGAAGAGTTGTCGTGCATAAGTTAGTTTTTGCGCATTAACAGTTTTTTTTTCAAACCGTGTTAAGGTTTCTTGCAGCTGTGCGTCATCGAGTTCATTCCAACTGGAAAGCGTGCGAAAAATTCGTGATTGCATAACAGCAGCAGCAGCTCTTGTATAAGTAAGGCATAAAATACGTGCTGGAGGCGTACCGTTTAAAAGCAAACGGATAACACGTTCACTTAAAACATGGGTTTTTCCAGATCCAGCATTTGCAGAAACCCACACGTTTTTTTGGGGATGTGTTGCCGTTGCTTGTGCATCAAGAGCGGCTTCAGGAATAGAAAAAATCGTCATGATTACTCTTCTTTATGAAAACCACTTGACCATTCCCACAACCGAGCCAAATGGTCGTAGTCGCCTTCATATCGTTTTGACATGGGGACAGCATATGAGAGATAGCCTTGTTGTGGATTTTGATAATAAGTTATGAGTGCGATAAGATTTTCCCATGCATTTTCACCAAGATTAACAGCACTTAGGTGAGTTTTTCCGTCTTTTTTCTTTAAAAGAATTGATTGGGATTTAATTTCACCTTTTTTGTTAAGGGGTATGTAAAATAAATTTGAGGGAGTAAAATCTTGAAAATCTGGGAATCCCCCTTGTATGAGTAAAGCTGTTTCTAAAGCCAATTGCGGAAATAATAATTCACGAACTTGTTTTGATGAAGGAGGGGTACCAGTTTTGAAATCTAGAATTTCAACTGTTTTATCTGGCAAAACATCAAGACGATCAGCACGTCCTGAAAGGGTTACCCCTGTTGTTCCTATAGGGATTTTTTGTGATACCACTTCCGAATATCGCTCTCGCAGTCCTAAACTTTGTTCCCATTGAATAAGGCGTGGAGCAAGATTTTCAAAACTATTCCACCAAATTACTTCAATGTCGGGTGGAAAATTGAATTTATCAAACTCTTTACGTCCAATAGAAAGCAGCACATTGAGTGCATTTGCAGCATTTGGATTTTTTATTTGTGTGCAAAAAGCTGCAAGAATAGCGTGATAAAGTGTTCCACGTTCTGAAGCGCTAGGATCATGAATAAGTTCTTTAAGTGGTTTGAGCCGTAAGATTTTTTTAGCATAAATAGCATAAGGATCATACCGCAATGTTTCTATTTCAGTGACTGTAAAATGACGCGGACGTATATCAAGAGGTGGAGCAGGGCAAGGACGTTCCACCTCAGAAGTTATGCTTGTATGATCAAGCATCTTTGCCCAATGGCGTAGTATTTCACCTCGTTCACGGATTTTTTTCCAAACCTGTTTCCCTACAACTGTTTCCATGCGTTGTAGCCAGCGTGAAGGAATGGAGGGTGTATGATTAACGCGCAATGCGCGACTCATCACCACTTTATCCATTCCCATCGCCCATTGAAAATCATGCGCGGAAAGACCAATACGCTGCTCTGGTGGCTCCAGAGTTAACATCATTTTCATCGGTCGCGATAAAAAAGCATCATTTCGGGTTGATATCGGCCATGACCCTTCATTAAGACCGCCGATGACCACTGTATCAACTGTTTGCAAACGTGATTCCAAAGTACCCCAGATGAATAAACGTGGATGTCCTCCAGGCGAAGGTGTGACGGAACGGGTTGCTATTATGGCAGAAAACATAGCGGGCCATTCGCAAAGATGAAATGTTAATCCTGATTGATCACTGACCAATTCACGTAAAAATTTTGATAGGGCTTGTCCTGCTTCGTGTTGATAAAGATGTGCAAGAGAATTATCTTCATTGCGACCAAAATTTTCAAAAACCTCAACAGTTGCTATCGCAGCTTCGGTGATGGTGCATTCTTTCTCTTTTTTCATAAGAGATGTTAAAGGTTCAACAGCTTTCCTCAAAAGATGACAAAGGAAACGTGCTTCTTCACATTTCTGCTGATCAAGAGCGTTGATTTCAGAACTATTATGAAAGTGCGTTTCAATCCATTTTTCAAGAAATTGATCACATTCGCAAAGATTGATGCGCCCTGTATTCCCTCGAAGAATAAAAAGTTCAAAATTTTCTGCCATTTCGCGTAAACGATGACGGTTTTGTTGGAGTGTTGTCAGAGGATGTTTAAGAAGAGAAAGAAAAGCAATGGGATCATCGGGTTGCAACACATTTTCTAAAATAAGCCGTAAGAGAGTTACAGGCAATGTTTGTGCAAGTGGTATTCCGCTTGAATCATTTGCTTCAATTCCAAATCTCTGTAATTCCACAGCAACACGGCGTGCTAAATTACGGTCATTTGTAATAAGGGCCGCAGTTTTTTGGGGTTCTTCAATAGCTTTGCGTAAGGTAACAGCTATAGCGAGAGCTTCTTCACGTTCATTTATAGCTTCAATAAATGACCAATCTGCACAAAGATTTTCATAATCATCACGGACAATTTGTATCCATTTATCTGTTGTAGAAGCTGGTCGGAGTGCTTCTGATAAAAGAGCCATTCGTCTTTTCTTTGTTATACTTTGTTGGCCAATTTCGCAAACATGATGACGTTGACACTCCATGAGAGTTAGAAGTTTTTTTAAATGATATTGAGGATGGCTAAAAACATTTTCTGCAGGATCAAAAAAATCACAAGCTGTTTTTTCTTTATGGCTTGTGCATAGTGCATTCCATTGTTCTTCATCCATATGAAGATCAAGGCCAGGAAGAACAACAGCCCCTTTTGGCAGAGAAGCTATAACCTTTAAAAGATGAGAAACTGCGGGCATAGAACCTGACACACCAGCTGCAATGACCGGTTTATCAGGCGGCATACGTCGTAAAGTCTCTGCGTGCATTGTGAGTGCTTGATTACGCCATTCAGCGGGATTACTTCGTTGTCTTTCTGTCAAGATTTTTGGCCAATTTTGCGTAACAATAGTCAAGAAATCGAGCGTTATTTGCCACCATTCAGCGACCATATCAGGTGCAATATTTTTAAGTTTTGACCAGTCTGCTCCTTCTGTTTCAATTTCGTCCATCAAGTGTGCTAAATCTTGCGCAAGCCAAATCGCATCAGCACTATGAGCCGGAATAAGCACATCTTCTGTGCCAAACATGGCACGCAGATGCGCAGGTAAATTTTCACGCCATGGACGAATAAGGCGTGCTAAAAGTAAAAGACGTTCGCTTTCTCCAATAGGCGGATCGAGAGTGCTGGTATGATTTTCAACAAAAAGGAAACTGTCTTCATCTACATCTCCTAGAGCACGAATGGTTGGCAAGAATGTTGATTGTGTATCACTTCTTTCAACAAAGGCTAAACGCAAAGCGCGAGCAGCACGACGTGTCGGAACATAAATAAGGCTATCGGCAAGGGCAGTTTGAATATCTCCACTGGAAGCGAAATTATCAATAAGGCTACCAGAGAGTAGTGCATCAACAAAGTGAGGCAAAAAAGCAGTTCCCGGAGAAATAGAAAAGACACGCGGTTTATAGGTCATATGATCTCATATTTGGGATAACAAATTTCAGCTTATTGATTATTTGTATTATTTTGACTGTATACAATATTTATACAAGGAAAAACTGAAAAGCTATATTTATACAGCAGATTTTTTATTTTAGATTTAAAAAATCAGTTTCATAAATAATATTTTCCCATAAAAAGCTTGGGAAAAAAAATAATATTTCCACCCTTCACAGCGAAAATAGATTACTTTGATGGAGAGAGTTTTGCAAAAGTTTATCGTGCAAGCCTCTATTTTGCTAGGATTACATCCCTTATGCAAAATAGAATGCCCAAAAATATCATTATGTTGCAATTTTATATGTTTGTTTTTAAAGAGACATCTTTCATTGTACTTGAGCTTACCTCGTAATGTCGTCCCGTAAATAATATAAATGAATAGTATAACTTAAACTTCCGTGAATGGGATAAGATACACCACACACCACCATCGTTACATCATAACGCTACAAACCACCATCATCACTTTTTTACCCTCACCCAATATTTTGAAAGCTCTTGGCTATGGAGAAGATTTACAAGAGGCTTTGTATTTCTTGCTTCCAGTGTTTTACGCACACATCAATCCTACTTATGACATGCAAACAAACGATTTTGATTGTTTCAATATAAGAAACTTATAATATTCAGATTTTTAACCCAATATAAAAAATGATAAATTATCATTATAAATCAAATTATTGTAGAAAATATTTTTCTTTATTTTAAGAGCGTACTTGGTAATCTTTAAAAGCAGAAAATTTTATTTTAGGAGCTCTTTCTGCCTCATAATTCAATGAAAAATGATTCTCCGCTAAAAAGACTGGATCACCTTCTAAATCATACGCAATAGCAGAGCGGTGATTGCTGAGAAACTTTTGCAACTCATCTTTGCTCTGCGCTGAAATCCAACGACATAAATTAAAACGCGCAGACTCAAAATTCACTGGCAAAGAATATTCTATTTTTAATCGTTCTTTTAAAACATCAATTTGCAAAGCACCAATAACACCAATGAGAGAAGGCGACCCATCATCAGGAATAAACAATTGTACAACCCCTTCTTCAGCCATTTGTTGCAAAGCTTCTTTGAGCTTTTTTGCTTTCATTGGATCGCCCAAACAAACACGACGCAAAATCTCTGGTGCAAAATTTGGTACTCCCTTAAAGAGGATATCTTCTCCTTCAGTCAAAGTATCGCCAATACGCAATGTTCCATGATTAGGAAGCCCTACGATATCACCGGCATAGGCTTGATCAGCAATTTGGCGTGAACGCGCAAAGAAAAATTGTGGAGCCGAAAGTGTCATTGGTTTTCCTGTTCGAACCAACTTTGTCTTCATACCACGTTCAAGTGTTCCCGAACATACCCGAAAAAATGCAATACGATCACGATGATTAGGATCCATATTTGCTTGAATTTTAAAAACAAATCCCGTCATTTTAGGTTCCATGGCTATGACATTGCGCTGATCTGCACTTTGGTCACGAGGACTTTGACCAAAATCAATAAGCGCATTGATCAAATCACGAACACCAAAATTTCGCAAAGCTGAACCAAAATAAACCGGAGTCATATGACCTTCACGGAAAGCTTGAAGATCAAAATTCTTGCAAACACTTTGAGCGAGTTCTACCCCTTCAATAAAAGTTGAATGTTGATATTCAGGAAGTAAATGGACAACCTCTCTGGGATTTGAAACTATCTGCTGTGTTATCTCATCATCTTTTTGACGAAAACGATTATGATAAAGGTCATAGGTACCAACAAAATCTTTACCCGTACCAATTGGCCATGTTATAGGCGCAGTATCAAGAGCAAGCTTTTCTTCAATTTCATCTAAAAGCTCTATAGGATCACGTGCCTCACGATCCATTTTATTGATAAACGTAACAATAGGAATATCCCGCATCCGACACACTTCAAACAATTTTAATGTTCTAGGCTCAATTCCCCGTGCCGCATCCAAAACCATGACAGCACTATCAACAGCTGTGAGTGTGCGATAGGTATCGTCCGCAAAGTCCTCATGTCCTGGAGTATCTAGGAGATTAAAAATATGATTTTCATATTCAAACGTCATCACCGAAGTTACAACGGAAATACCACGATCACGCTCAATATTCATCCAATCAGAACGGGTTTGAATACGATCTTTTTTGGCTTTTACTTCTCCTGCAAGTTGAATAGCACCACCAAACAATAAAAGCTTTTCTGTCAATGTTGTTTTCCCAGCATCTGGGTGAGCAATAATTGCAAATGTACGGCGTCGCTTTACTTCCTGCACTCTCTTTTCCATTATTCCTCCATCGGCCGTGCAAGCGCTTCAGCAATCAGTGCACGCATTTCATTAATCCCATAAAGCGCTATAAATGATCCCCATCGTGGACCTCGCTCTTGTCCCAGAAGGACTTCATACAACATTTGAAAAAAAACATTGGAAACACCAGGCCCACCTTCAGGGCTTTTTTTGCTATGATCTTGATAGCGTTCCGTTAACCGTGCAACATCAAGAAGCATATTTTGTAGCATGTTGCCATCAACAGTTTCAGGTAAATTAGCTAATTTTTCATCAATTTGTGCTAAGGTTGCTCGTTCGCTATCATCAGGGAGCCGGAATTTTTTGTTTGGTTTAACAAAAACATCAAAATATTTAATGGCAAACTTCACCAATTGATCAAGTTCTGGATAAGTTTGTGCATTTGCTCCTTTAGCGTAACGAGAAATAAAACCCCAAAGAACTTCTGCATTCTCCGCATTTGAAGCACTTACCAAATTTAGGAGCATCGCAAAGGAAACAGGCAAATCAACTTGCGGAGGGCAACCATTATGAATATGCCATACAGGATTATTCAGCCGCTCTTTCCATTCTTGGCGACCATAGGCTGAAAGATGCGCATAATATTCATCAACCGCTTTAGGAATGACATCAAAATAAAGCCTTTTTGCTGTTTTAGGCTTTGAAAACATATAAAGCCCTAAACTCTCTGTTGGGGCATAAGTAAGCCATTCATCAATGGTTAAGCCATTTCCCTTGGATTTGGAAATTTTCTGCCCTTTCTCATCTAAAAAGAGCTCATAGTTGAATCCTTCTGGGGACTTCCCACCTAATACTTTACAAATTTTAGAAGAAAGATTTGTGGAATCGATAAGGTCTTTTCCTGCCATTTCATAATCAATGCCAAGTGCTGTCCAACGCATTGCCCAATCCACCTTCCACTGACACTTAACCTTGCCCCCCGTAACCTCTGTTTCTATGGTTTCTCCTGTTTCTGGCTCAATATAAGTAACTGTACCTTTTTCAACATTACGTGCAATCATCGGTACCTGTAATACTTTTCCAGAAAAGGGAGAAATTGGTAAAAAGAGCGAATAGGTCGCTTGCCGCTCTGCACCCAATGTTGGTAAAATAATTGCCATAACCTTGTCATAACAGGCAAGGATTTTCAAAAGTGTTTCATCAAAACGACCAGAATGGTAATAATCCGTAGCACTTGCAAATTCATAATCAAAACCAAAACGATCAAGGAAAGCCCGTAGCCGCGCATTATTTGCTGCCCCAAAAGAAGGATAGTCATCTCCAAAAGGGTCGGGTACACGGCTCAACGGTTGACCAAGATAATGTTCCATCCTCTCGCGATCAGGCACATTCTCAGGAACCTTGCGCAAACCATCCATATCATCAGAAAAACAAAGCAATTTTGTTTTTACTTTATTCTCCGTAAGAATATGAAATGCATGACGCACCATGGTTGTACGTGCAACTTCCCCAAAAGTACCAATATGCGGTAAACCAGAAGGTCCATAACCTGTTTCAAATATCACACTGTCTGGATAACCCGTCTTTTCATACCGTTTGATAATCTTACGTGCTTCTTCAAATGGCCAAGTTCTCGATTGAAAAGCCGCATCTTTTAATTCAGGCGCAAGGTTAAGGGTATCACACTGATCACGCATCATTATTTGTCCTAAAAATTACACTCTTTCAAAATAGGGTGTATGGTTCTTGAATTTATTCGTCAATAATAGCAAGCAAAAAGATGAAAATTTCTTTATACTCTTAAGTCACAATACAAAAATCGCCCTCGCTATAAACATATTTTGTTCTGATAAAAATCAAAAACATTCAATATTATAAAGCAAAATTGACTTGTTTTGATTATCAAAGCCTTCATTGCTATTATTATCATGAATTTTGCTTATTATACTGATTTAGTACAAAAGCGAAGCCTCTAACATTGAATGAAAGGACTGCAAAAACCAACAGATAAAAATGCTTAAGTTAGGCATTCCATACAAAAGTACTTCCCCTACTTTACACTTGTCACTGTAATTTTCTATTTCTTTTTTTGTCACCTTGATGACGCATTGCTAATGTACGCAAACGTAAAGCATTTAATTTAATAAAACCAGTTGCATCTCTTTGATCATAAGTACCTTGATCATCCTCGAAAGTTACCAACTCACTCGAATAAAGTGATTTTTTACTTTGTCGCCCTTCAACAATCACGTTTCCTTTATAGAGTTTTAACGTGACTTCACCTTCAACATGTTCTTGAGATAAATCAATAGCTGCCTGCAGCATCTTACGTTCCGGCGAAAACCAAAATCCATAATAAATGAGTTCTGCATAACGTGGCATCAATTCATCTTTCAAATGAGCTGCACCACGATCTAGCGTTAAAGATTCTATAGCTCTGTGAGCCGTTAAAAGAATGGTCCCCCCTGGTGTTTCATAAATACCCCGCGATTTCATACCCACAAAGCGATTTTCTACCAAATCTAACCGACCAATACCATTATCGCGCCCATAATGATTTAATTCTGCAAGTAAAGTTGCAGGAGATAAATTTTTTCCATTGATTGAAACAGCATCACCTTTTTTAAAGCCAAGAGTGATTCTGGTTGCTTGATCTGGAGCATCTTCCACCGAAAGAGTACGCATATGGACATATTCAGGAGCAGGAAGTGCTGGATCTTCTAAAATCTTTCCTTCTGATGAAGAATGCAATAAATTTGCATCCACTGAAAAAGGTGCTTCGCCTTGCTTATCCTTTTCTACAGGAATTTGATGTATACGAGCAAATTCAAACAGATCTGTCCGACTCTTAAAATCCCAATCACGCCATGGAGCAATAATCTTTATATCAGGGTTAAGAGCATAAGCGGAAAGCTCAAAGCGTACCTGATCATTGCCTTTGCCCGTTGCCCCATGAGCAATTGCATCTGCTCCTGTTTCCTTAGCAATTTCAATAAGGCGTTTTGAAATAAGTGGGCGTGCAATTGATGTTCCTAAAAGATAAGTTCCCTCATAAACGGTATTGGCTCGAAACATCGGAAAAACAAAATCACGCACAAATTCTTCGCGCAAATCTTCAATATAGATTTCTTTAACACCTAACATTTCAGCTTTACGACGAGCAAATTCTAGCTCTTCCCCCTGCCCCAAATCCGCTGTAAAAGTTACAACTTCAACGCCTAGCGTACTTTGCAACCATTTGAGAATAATTGACGTATCCAATCCCCCTGAATAAGCCAAAACAACTTTTCTAATATTTTGCCACTTCTTCATTTCAAAATTCTATATGAGCTGCTCTTTTATCTCTACCTAGAAATCAAAACAATGCAACAAATATAAAAATAAATTCTCTTTAAGCAACATTAAAAAGACGCAAAAAACGTAAATAAAAACGCTTTAGAGTGTAAATAATGAATACTGCTTAAAAATAAAAGGAGATTTACGTGTCATTTCTACCGGAGTGGTCTATTGTTGTACAATTTGCTTTAGCATCGTTGATTTTAGCACTTATTCCAGGACCTGATATGATGCTTTCTGTAGGACGAACCATTACACAAAGCAAAAAAGCTGGAATTATGTGCGCCTTGGGTAGTGCAACAGGGTTTGCCATTCAGGTTACCGCTGTAGCACTTGGCTTATCAGCGCTTATTTTTGCTGCGCCACACACTTTTATTCTTCTAAAAATTGCTGGCGCCTTTTATCTTTTATGGTTTTCTTTTCAAGCGTTACGGAGAAATCCAACTTTTTCCTTCGAACAGACATCTTCTAAATCTCAAAGCGCTAAACGTAACTATCTTGCTGGTATTGGAATCAATCTTTTAAATCCTAAAGTTATACTCTTTAACGCGACATTCTTACCACAATTTATCAATGCGGATGATCCTATGGCAACACAAAAGCTACTCTTTTTAGGACTCTCTTATATCCCTATTTCTTTTCCCATTACAATTTCTATCGTTTTTACAGCGCATAAACTTACCAAAATTCTCAAGAAAAAACCTCTTTATATTCGCTTTCTCGACTGGCTTATTGCTGGTACTTTTACTATCTTTGCCCTCCATCTCCTTATAGTTACAAAAATTGATTTATAAATGTAATTTATCGTTTTTAATTTAAATGAGAACCAAAATATTGTAGGATTCTCTCATTTCAAACCTGTTTATTTTGAATCAAACAATATCTTTCCCTTGTACGTTATAAGCGAATCGGGAGTTTTCGTGTGTGAAGCGAAATCTTTTTAAAGAACGTAATAAACAAAAGAGTGAGGCAATACACAATCTCCACTTTTTAAAAGATATTACCGTAGATGCTTTTAAAAGTCATAAAATAGAATTAAAATGTACGATAATAATATGGAAATTAGTTAAGACCCTTAAGACTTCATATTGCCTCTAAATGAGGTTTCCTCCTTATTTTAGAAATTACGCAAACAGACTGCTATATACAATATTTCTCCCCATTGAGCATATAAAAGCTGAAACTGTTCGTCTAACACTTATCCATCTTAATCTCTGTCTCACACATGCTATTATATGCTGATTTACTGAAAAAAAGCATAGGCTTTAATATCGCAGAAAGTTGCATTAACTAATGACCAATGGCATTTTCAAGTCGCAAACGTTCAGATTTCCGTAAACGCTCTGAAGCTGATTTAAGTTGTCCACATGCCGCTAAAATATCGCGTCCACGCGGTATCCGAATAGGAGAAGCATAGCCCGCTTGATTAACGACATCAGCAAAACGCTCGATTTGCTCCCAATCAGAACACTGATAATTGCTCCCTGGCCACGGATTAAAAGGGATTAAATTGATCTTAGCAGGAATCCCTTTCAATAACTTAATCAATCGCTTAGCATCATCTAAACTATCATTGATATCTTTCAGCATAACATATTCAAAAGTGATTCGTTTCGCATTGGAAAGACCAGGATAATTACGGCAAGCCTCCATTAGTAAAGCAAGCGGATATTTTTTATTAATGGGAACAAGCATATCCCTTAATGTATCGTGTACTGCATGGAGTGAAATCGCCAACATAACACCAATTTCTTCTCCGGTTCGGATAATTCCAGGAACAACCCCACTGGTTGAAAGCGTAATCCGACGTTTTGATAAAGAAAGCCCGTCGCCATCAGAAGCAATCAATAAAGCTTTTTTAACAGCTTCAAAATTATAAAGAGGTTCTCCCATCCCCATCATAACAATATTGGTAATTTTGCGACCTTCAATGGGAACTATTGCCCCATCAGGGGTATTTTTATCAGGAAAATCACCCAAACAATCACGTGCAACCAATAATTGTGCCAAAATTTCTTCCGCAGTCAGATTGCGAACAAGCATCTGCGTTCCCGTATGGCAAAAAGAGCAAGTTAACGTACACCCTACTTGCGATGAAAGACATAAAGTACCACGTCCTTCTTCAGGGATATAAACCGTTTCAATTTCAACAGGCCTTCCAGCTCCACGTGCAGAAAAACGTAAGAGCCATTTACGCGTACCATCTTTTGATATTTGTTCTCCAACAATTTCTGGGCGCGCAATGGAGAAATGACACTTAAGTGTTTCTTGCATTGCTTTAGAAATATTCAGCATCTCATCAAAATTTGAAACACCACGCACATAAAGCCAATGCCAAAGCTGACGCACACGCATACGCGTTTGATGCTCTGGTACACCAACCGTCTTTAAAGCTTGCACCATCTCATCTTGTGACAAACCAATTAAAGAGAGCTTAGAACTCTCCTTCACGACCACATTATCTGTTTCTCGCGCAAAACATGAACCAACTGGTCTAAGGTCATAGGAAATGGCCATTGCTTTCCAATTCACATCACTATTCTAGAAATTATCGAAACCTTAATGGCATTTTTGAGCTGCATTTAATGCAGCAGTGACCCCTTTTAAGGAATAAGTATAAGTGGTATGCGTTCCTCGTTTTGATATCGCTTTCACTGTCATATTGCTTCCAGCACGCATAGCAGAAACAAGCTGCTTTTCTAGCTCTGATGAAGCCAACCAAGCTGAGGAATCTTTCGTGAAAAAATCAAAGTCCTTACCTCCAATGGTCACTGTCACTCTCGACCCTTCTTGAAGGGTATAACCAGCCATAAACTGCGGTTCAAACGAAATAGGTGAATGAGAACGCTTGGTAACCAAGAAAAAGTTATCACCATGATTAACTGTCGTTGGAAGAGCCTTCAAAGGTACCGATAACACATAGCAAATCGTATTTTTGGGCGATTTATAAGAATAGGCTCCCCACGCTTCAAATTGATTTAAACGGCTTGGCGTTTGTGCATATGCCACGCCCGCTGTAACAAGAACCATTACAGATGCAGCAATAACAGTCTTTTCAAACATCTTCATTTAGCTCACTTCTTTAGTCTCTAACAAGATTCTCTTCATTGGAAAAATTCAACAAAAACTCCTCGATATTCATGTGTTATTGTCTTAATTCCTTCAATAAGCGAAATATTTTCACACTAACCAGAATAGATTTCCACGTTTCATTGTGACCTTTTAATCGTTACCAAAACATAAACTTCTTATTCAATAACCACATAAAAAATAACATCTTCATTTTACGCTACTCATTTCGTTTTTGTATAAAAAACGATTTCTTTAAGCTATAGAACTTCAAAACGAGATGAAAATATACCATCACTCTGTTAAGAAATAAACTGTACTCTTCTCATCTTATATCACAAGCAATCTGATGCAAAATTTTGAAAATACACCCCGTACTCCCCCGCAAAAAAGCTTAATCGCCTTACGAATATCAATTCTCGACTTTATGCATTCAATACATTTATGTTCGCAAAATACTCCATCTTTCACCCATTATAGTGCATTCATACTTCGTATTCAATATCGTCCCGATAACACTTTTTCTCAATCTTCAAAATATCTTGTAAAAATAATAAAATATTATCAAGATATTAATAATAAAACATAAAGAATTCAGATTCTATCTCAATAATCACATACCACTTTGTTTCTTTTGATCTTATTTCCCTATATATTTTATCTCCAATTATTAATTTCTAAAATGATTTTAGTAGCTTATAATAGCTTAATCATATTATTTTAATATGTTAGACGACATTTTCCTTTCTGTTATAAAAAACTTCCTAAGAATTCTTTTGAAAAGTTTCCTTCTCTTATTTCTAAGTAATTTATCAACAAAAATATAAAATCTTTTTCTACAGCAATTTTAACCTTATCGTTTTTTAACAACATTTTAATCAATTAAAGTGGATCTGAATAAATCTTCCCATGCACAAAGCTGTTTCACCCAACCTAAAGCTATAACTTTCATTTTTACCGTACAAAATTGTTTTTTAGCATGGGCTCTATAAAACAGCTGACATCTAAATCATATCTATAAAATAGTTGACCTCCCCACTTGTGAAGAAGCAAACCGGCACCATAACACTATTTTCCAGCTCCCAATGTTTTGCTACAACCCTCGATACTTGAGACGATTCATAGGAAGCATTTTTACCCTTTCTTGTACAGTTTTTATCCACACGCTAATTCCATTTACAACATGCAAAATAGTGAATTATATTTATAAATCAATATCTTGCTATACTGAGGATACACTCTTATTTCTTCTTGAGCATTAAAATATTATCCCTAAACACTCAAACTCAATTTACGAAAAAATTCGATGCACAAATAAATTTTTCTGTTGATTTCTTTCCCGCTTTCAAAGGACAAAGATTCTTAATCCAATCTGGACTGAAAAAGTTTGGATTCTTGTCGAGCGGTCTCCTCTTGTCTTCCCACTTATGTGATTTACCTAACCAAAAGCTCTACAAACAAGTCCTGCTTAAGAATATTTACCACACATTCTAAAAGCATTTAATGTATTAAGAAGACTTACATGCCTTATCTCTCCACACCTCAAATGATGGCTTTTTACAGTACAACAGGATAAATGAACCCACGAAGCATAATGATTAGATGCTTTAATATACAAGAGCAAGTAACAAAAACAAGTACTTCGTTTTTGTTACTTGCTCTTTAAAAAGAAGGTTCGCTTAGAAACGATTTCTCAAAATTGCATGACATAACCTTTTGTTATCAGTCTTTTAAGATAAAAATTATATTATTTTCTACGTTCCGTGGTGTATACCTTGCAACTTATACACTCATAATATCTTCTAAGCTGCATTTGATTCTGAAGTTTGAATCAGTAAAGCATAAAGCGCATTAGCATTATGCGTATTGCGCAATTTTTGCACAACATCAGTGTGGCGCAAAACACGTGCGATCTGTGATAAAGCTTTTAAGTGATCTGCACCAGCATTTTCAGGTGCTAAAAGGAGAAAAACGAGATCTATAGGTTCGTCATCAAGAGCTTCAAAATCAACAGGACTTTCAAGACGTGCAAATATACCAATGATCCGATTAATATCAGGTAATTTTCCATGAGGAATCGCAATACCTCCACCCAAACCCGTTGAACCAAGCTTCTCGCGTTGTAAAACAACATCAAAAATCACATGCTCACTAAGACCTGTTAGCTTGGAAGCTTTTTCGGCTAAAATTTGCAGAACCTGTTTTTTCGAATTAGCCTTAAGAGCCGGAATGATCGCTTCCGGTGCTATTAACTCACTCAAATTCATACTTTAATTTTCCTCTTACACGCTAAAATGCTCATCAATAAACCTATAAACGGTATAGATACTTAATGTTCTTTCACTTTTCGCAACATCGCATGTGTTTTTACTTTTCAATTTATAATGGGTGATGGCTCAATACATCTCATATCACTTCTAACACAACAATAAATAGTATTCGGATCATCATTAACGGCATGAGAAACCAAAGAAATGAAGTTGTTCATAAAGTTAATTTCCTCACGACTCTAGAAAAGGTCATTATTCATAAATTTATTAAACTTGTCATAAGAGTTGATGTATAATTCGCCATCAGAGTTTTTCTTTCTTTAAAAATGAGCCCTTAAATTAAGATGAAAAGCATACTGAGCAAAATGGACCTTTACTTTGAAAATTACTGTATAGCTTGAACATCGCCTTATAACAAGAATATAAAGGTTTTTAGAGATTTAATGATTATTTTGAAAGGTTTATAGATTTATCCTGATATCTTTAGCCGAGCTCCTATTTTCAAATAGGCCATATAAACCAATAAAATACGACAACTCCTATTGAATAACCGCAATATATAACCGGTGCTCCCATCAAAATACCTAAAACAGCATCATCGATATATTATTTGATTCGACAGAGAAAAATATGATAAATATCTCTTACCTTTCAATAACGCACGCATTTATTGAGAGCTTCGTTTATCACTCATTATCAAGTTAATCTAGTGATATCTTTTCTATGATACAATCATGAGCAAGCTAAACTTATAAAACAACAAACTAACCCTCTAATGATGAAGTCTTTTTCACCACTCAATAACAACATTAAGGTTATAGTCATAAAAGAAGTTTTGGCATAAATAAGGAGATTTTCAGTAATAATGTTTGGTTAAACTTAAATGGAAACTCGTGAAAGCTGTAAAATCAAAGAGAAAACTGATTTCCCAAATAAATTCTGCGTACATCAACGTTGTTGATAATATCATTAGGACAACCGTGAACTAACACCCGCCCTGTATGAATAATATAAGCGCGATCGACAAGCCCTAATGTCTCACGCACATTATGATCCGTTATTAGAACACCAATGCCACGCCTAGTTAAATGACGAATAAGTTGTTGAATATCGAAAATAGCGATAGGATCAATTCCTGCAAATGGTTCATCAAGTAACATAAAATGGGGACGAGAAGCTAAAGCGCGCGCAATTTCAAGTCGCCGACGTTCACCTCCAGATAACGAAAGTGCAGACATTTTACGTAAATGATCAATTTTAAATTCATGTAAAAGGCTATCTAACTCTTCACGTTGTTTAAGGCGATCTTTTTCAACGACCTCTAAAACAGCTTTAATGTTATTTTCTACTGAAAGACCACGAAAAATAGAAGCCTCCTGTGGAAGATATCCAATACCTAAACGCGCACGTCGATACATCGGAAGATGCGTAATATCAAATCCATCAATTTTAATGGATCCTCCATCAGATTTTATGAGCCCCGTAACCATATAAAAACAAGTTGTTTTACCTGCCCCATTGGGCCCTAAAATGCCAACGGCTTCTCCCGTACGAATGCCAAAAGAAACACCATTAACAGTTCGTCTTCCTCGATAAACTTTAATCAAGTTACTGGCAATCAAGGTCCCTTTTAAGGGATTTTTTGAAGCTTCACTTTCAAGATTATATTTATCGGTCTGTTTTTTTCTTTTGATTCCAAACATGAAATCTTAATGGCCATTCTTTTGATTTTGTTTTAAAATAATAGAAACACGACCTTTTTTCTTAGGCGTCTCACAACCTTCTAAAAAAGCCTTTCCGCTTTCCATATTTGCCGTTAGTTTGCACCCCGTGGCCACATTGTCACCGTCAGTTAACACAACATGACTCCCTGTCAAACTCATCATTTTTGACTTTCCATCAAAAACGCCTTTATCACCCGTAGCAATTTGCGTAGCAATTTTTATATAAACTTTTCCTAAAGCTTCCATTTTTTGTATACCCGACGAACCAAATAAAGAAACAGATGATGCCTTTGTACCTTCCTTGTTTTTATCAATTTCTTTATATGCTTTATCGTAGTAAACAACTAATTTTGCCGTTCTTAAAAGACGTTCACCTTGCACCACTGAAACATCACCTTTAAAAAGCGCTATCCCTTCTTTATCACGTATTTCCAAAGAATCTGCATGAAGTTCTACCGGTTCTTTGTCGCTTGATAAACTTATTCCAAAATGGGCCACTTCAGCATATCCTAAAACCGCTCCTCCTCCTAACATTCCCATGCTAAAAGCCAAGGTCACACCTATCCATCTTTTGTACGATTTCATTATTTCAATTCTTCTGTTTGTATATACACATACTTCTCTTTATAAATATCCTTTGAAGATTCGTATTGATCTTGCGTCATTGCTTTTGAAGCACTAAATGCACACCACCATGGAAATACATGTTTTTTCCTTTTTCTCGAATTTGTAAGGCATTTGCGGCAAGATGCAAACCGGCTTGCTGAATATTAACACGTTGATCTGTTTTTAACTGTCCCTCAGATAAGTTAATACTCGCTGACATAAATTGTGCCATCATCCCATCATTCGTCGTAATGGTGAATGGCTTGTCCAACTGTAAAAAACCATTAATGTTATCGTAAACCCCCCCTTGTGCTGCGAGAAAAACCTGTTTTTGTTGGCCCATAAATGCTTTAGCTGTAATGTTTTGCAACCCAATCATTCCAGAGTGTGTATGGTCTTGAAATGCCTTTTCTGCTTTAAGCCAATAAGGTTCATGAGCACGCGTATACCCTTCTAACTTTGGATTGAGCATTGTCAAATTCACCACGCCACTTTCTTCATTATTCAAAGGCATAGAATCAGAAGTAACGGGAACCAAGAAAAACGTAAACCAGCAAAAAACCAGCGCTGAAATCAACGCTAAGAGAGGTAAAAAAATTTTTAATATGCTAATGCGACGCGAATGAAGGGATGCTTTTTTAAAAACATCTCCAAAAGATGATTGCGTTGAAAAGGCTTCATAATTATTGTGTACGGACATACTCTCCTAATCTCTTAAATACTCCGCATTTTTAATCTGTATAACCTTTATAGAAGGTATTTTCAAATTTTGTTTCTTGCAATTTGTTTTTTCTTGGTTTTATTTTGCTTTTATCCGTTTATATATTGTAATATGCATGAAGTGCACAATTACAAAAAAATTTTTGTGTGAAAGTGAGGCTATTGTGGTAAAATCAGAGCTTGTGCAAATTATCGCTCGTCATAACCCGCATCTTTTTCAACGGGATGTAGAGAATATTGTAAACGCTATTTTTGAGGAAATTTCAACAGCACTTGCAAATGGCAATCGCGTTGAACTTCGTGGATTTGGAGCTTTTTCTGTAAAAAGCCGTTCAGCCCGTAATGGACGTAATCCACGAACAGGTGAAGCCGTTTCTGTTGAAGAAAAGTGGATTCCTTTTTTTAAAACTGGCAAGGATTTACGCGACCGTCTTAATCAGTGAGAAACTTATGATAATTAAACGTATTCTTCTAACAAGTATCGGTGTGATTCTCACAGCGTTCTTGATTATTTTTATCGTGGCTAATCGTCAGATGGTTCCGTTAACCCTTGATCCTTTTAGAGCAGATTCTGAAAGTTTTACTTATCATGCTCCCCTTTTTATATGGCTCTTTATTTTCTTTGGTTTTGGTATTTTATTAGGAAATCTGATCAGTTGGTTTTCCTATCACAAATACAAAAAAGCTCTCAAAAAAAGTAAAGCAGAGATCGAGAAATTGAAAACGTCTATCACAAATCTGGTGTAATGGTATTTTAATAAAATCTTTTCTCTCTGTATTTTATATTCAGTACAGAGTTAAAAGTGCTCTTTTCTTTTTTTATACATATTTTAATTGGCTTTAGCTCTTTTGCACTTTTACGAAACACTTAAGAGCTTTATAATATATTTTCATACCTCATATACCGTGATACAAAACATGCCCGCACAATGCTTTCAATCCTCCTCCCATAACAATAGATATCCGCAGGAAAAGTTGCCCCTTATTTTAGAAACAGGTGTAAGTGAAAACTATGCTCTCATTGATTCTGGTCATGGACAAAAATTAGAACGTTATGGAGCTTACCGCATTATTCGACCAGAAGGTCAAGCACTATGGAAACCCGCTTTACCACGAAAACAATGGGCTGATGTTGATGCTATTTTCACAGGAAACCGTGATGAAGAAGGGGTTGGTCGTTGGCATTTTCCTAAAAAGCCACTTGATGAAACATGGACTCTTTCTTGGAATGGATTGTTTTTTCTAGGCCGTTTTACTTCCTTTCGTCATGTGGGGGTTTTTCCTGAACAAGATGCTCATTGGCGCTCTATGGAAGAGCAAATTGTTAAAGCCGAACGTCCTATAAAATTGTTGAATCTTTTTGGCTATACAGGTATTGCCTCTTTGATTGGGGCACGAGCGGGTGCGAATGTTACCCATGTTGATGCTTCTAAAAAAGCCATTGCGTGGGCAAAAGCTAATCAAGAAAAAGCAGGATTACCAGATCATTCTATTCGCTGGATTTGCGATGATGCTATGAAATTTGTCGAGCGTGAACTGCGTCGTAAGAAAAGCTATGATATGATTCTTCTTGATCCCCCTGCTTATGGGCGTGGACCCCATGGTGAAATTTGGCAACTGTTTGATCATTTACCCGCTATGATCTCAAATTGTCGTAAACTTCTCTCTGATAAACCGCTCTCTGTTGTCCTTACAGCTTATTCTATTCGTGCTTCCTTTTTTGCACTTCATGCTTTAATGCGTGATGCATTTGTAAATCTTGGTGGTACGGTCGAATCAGGAGAACTCATTTTGCGTGAAGAAGTTGCAGGACGTGCTCTTTCTACTTCTCTTTTTAGCCGTTGGATTGCTTGAATATGTGTAGACCCAAAACTGGTAGAGTGAAAGAAATTACCTCTCTTAGCAACCCCATCATAAAAGACCTTAAAGCACTTAGCCAAAAGAAAAACCGTAATAGAGAAGGTCTTTTCATGGCAGAAGGATTGAAATTGGTCATTGATGCTCTCAATCTCGGCTGGACAATACAGACGCTTATTTTTTCTAAAAGTAAAATCGGTAATGCTGCTATCGAAAATACTGCCGCACGTGCTGTAGCCAACGGTGGTTTTGTTATTAAAGCCTCACAAAAGGTTATGGAATCACTTACACGACGCGATAATCCACAAACAGTTATTGGTATTTTCAAGCAAAAATGGCACTCTCTTGAAATGATAAAAGGACAGATTAAAGATGTTTACATCGCGCTAGATCGTGTACGTGACCCTGGAAATCTTGGTACCATTATTCGAACTGCTGATGCTGTAGGTGCTAAAGGTGTTATTTTAATTGGCGAAACAACAGACCCTTTCTCGCCTGAAACGGTCCGTGCAACCATGGGATCTATTTTCTCTGTACCACTTTATCGTCTTGATGAAAGCGCCTTTTTAAACTGGTCTGCTCACTTTAAAGGTATGATCGTTGGAACACATCTCAAAGGATCTCTGGATTATCGCACACTTGATTTCAAAAATGGCCCTATTATCCTTTTAATGGGAAATGAAAAACAGGGATTATCAGATCTTCTTACAAATCGGTGTGATAAACTTGCGCGTATTCCACAAAGCGGACGTGCAGACTCGCTTAATCTAGCTGTAGCAACAGCTGTTATGCTTTATGAAATCCGTCGCCCCTATTTAATACTGGAACCATGTGAGGAAAAATATGATGCGTAAATCACTCCCTTTTCTTCTCTTGGGCTTGGCTTTTACAGTAGTACTTGATCAAGTTGTCAAATACTGGGTTATGCACAATATGCCTTTAGGAACAGAAATTTCGCTTATACCTTTTCTTTCCCTTTATCATGTGCGTAATTCTGGCATTGCATTTTCGTTTTTTTCTTCCTTTTCTCACTGGGGAATCATCGCCATCACAATCATTGTGATTATCTTCCTTCTATGGCTATGGAAAAATACTGAACATAATAAGTCTTTAATGCGCTTTGGCCTTATTCTTATTATTGGGGGAGCAATTGGCAATCTCGTTGATCGTATTCGCTTTCATCATGTCACTGATTATATACTCTTTCATATTGATGATATTTTTTATTTTGCTATTTTCAACCTTGCAGATAGTTTTATAACTCTCGGTGTTATTGCCATTCTTATTGAAGAATTGCGCACTTGGATGAAAGAAAAACGTCATTCTAACAGTACATCTTCTCATTGATATGCTCATTGTCTTAGAAAACAGAGCTTATTGACCATCATAAGCCTGATTGTAAATTGATTTTTCTTGGATAATTCTTGCAGCTAATTGTTTTTCGTGTTTCTTTTCATAAAATTATAAAATCTTATTTTTCAACTTTACACTTCTACACTTGGTCAATGCAAAAGAAATGAACTCAAATAGAAATCAATATTTTTTATCCATATGTCCTCTATCAAATTCAGAGAGAAAATATTTTACAGCATTTAAAGTTCTATTATTTGCTTAGAACATTTGCTTTTCATATGTTTTTTAGTTTTTACAGATATTGTTTTTTACAGAGCCTTTCTTAAGTGCTTCGTTAAAAAACTCTCCTTTTTTATTTTATATATTGTTTAATAAAAAACATTTTTTCAACTATTTTCAATGGTGTATTGTTAAAGCAACCTATTGATTATAAATATAAATCATCGTTTTTTATATTGGATAAAAGCCCTTAATAGCCTAAATCTCTTTTATTTGAAATATCATTTAGCATACAAAAAGACAGTTTATCACTATATATCAATATGTTATATAAATCCAATTCAATAGCTCTTCTAACCGTGCAAAACAGGTGCAATATTGAAGGTTGAAAAATAGTATTATAGATACTTGCCGCTCTTCTTACAAATGCAAAAATAGTGGATATTTTATAAAGGATTGTATTACATAGTTTCTGTGAATAATAAAAATTTTTTGAGTGTAGTCTTTTTATCTTGTAAAAATATGGCAAAAAATGGAAATATTTTTTATTAAAATGAACCGTTTCCTTACCAATTTGTAAGGTTCCTTCTTCATATAAATCTCTTGTAATTTTTAAATAAATCTCCATAATAAGAGTAAATATGCTGGAATTCTGTCAGTGATTCTTAAGGGTTTTTGTATTTGCCCAATTAAGGCTTATGCCAAGCTTATCTGTGTAATGACAGAGACACTTTTAAAGCCCTATACCTGACGGGACATATGCTAAAGGATTTTATATTATGGCTAATTTTAAAAATTTACGTTCGGCGCCTACTTCTCACGCCGATGCATCAATTGATCAGGGATTGCGCGATTATATGTTGGGTGTCTACAATACAATGGCCATTGGTTTGCTTATTACAGCTGCTGCCGCTTATGTAATTGTATCATTAGCAACGACAACAGATATGAGCCAAGCAGCAGCTCAAATCAATAGCAGTGTTTATTTAACATCATTTGGAGTAACATTTTATACATCGCCATTCTCTTACATTGTTATGTTTGCACCACTCATAGCAGTTTTATTCCTCAGTTTTAAAATTAATACATTGAGCACAAATGCTGCTCGTAGCCTCTTTTTTGGTTATGCTGCTCTGGTTGGTCTTTCACTGTCTTCAATCGTTTTGCGCTATACGACAGAAAGTGTTGTGCAAACCTTTGTCATTTCCGCTGCAGCTTTTGGAGCTCTTTCACTTTATGGTTATACGACAAAGCGTGATCTCACGGCAATCGGTTCATTCCTATTCATCGGATTGATCGGCTTGTTTCTTTCCATGATTGTGAACATTTTTCTTGGATCAAGCGCTTTGCAATTTGCTATCTCTGTGATTGGCGTGTTGATCTTTGCTGGTTTAACAGCCTACGATACCCAAAGCATTAAGTTGATGTATTATGAAGGAGATGAAAGCGACACCAGAGGACGTAAAGTTATTATGGGCGCGTTGAATCTTTATCTTGATTTCATCAATATGTTTGTCTTCTTGCTACAATTTCTTGGCTCAAACCGTGATTGATTGCAGAAATCATAACTTAATTAAAGAACCTTGTTTCTAAAAGAGACAAGGTTCTTTTGTTTTTAGTGTAAGTCTTTACCCTTTGCCTCTTAGGGACTATTCTTTTCGCAAAATGACAAAAATACCTTATAAGCAAAAATTCCCTTGGTTTACCGGTTTTATCCAACAAAAACTCCATAGCTCCCTTTTAAATGCAATTCACAGCCGCTCTCATCATCAATCAAACATCATCAATCAAAATAGTAATTATGATCTGACTGTTGCTTCCTATAATGTGCATAAATGTGTAGGTGTTGATAAAATTTTTAATCCTACAAGAATTGTCCGTGTTATTACTGAATTACAAGTTGATATCCTTGCTCTTCAAGAAGCAGATAGACGTTTTGGAGAACGCGTCGGTTTGATTAATCTTCAGCTATTAAAAGCTGAAACCGGTTTGATTCCTGTACCTCTTAATACTATGTCACCTCATGGACACGGTTGGCATGGGAATGCTCTTTTTTTGCGAAAGGGATATGTACGTGATACTTTACAAGTCACTCTGCCTAGTATTGAACCACGTGGGGCTGTAATTGTAGAGTTGGAAATGGCAGCAGGCCCTATTCGTATTATTGCGGCTCATTTTGGCTTATTACGTTACTCTCGTAAACAACAAACAAAAATGCTCCTTGAAATTTTCCAAAAACGCTCCCTTATGCCTACACTCCTCATAGGAGATTTTAATGAATGGCGGATGGGAAAAGGCTCATCTTTAAATCATTTTTTTCCCTATTTTGATAGCACTTTTGAAGTTGTACCAAGTTTTCCCTCTCGCTTTCCTTTTTTAGCCCTTGATAGAGTTTTTTCTTTTCCCCACCAATTGGTAACAAGTATTGAAAATCATCATTCATCGCTTGCACGCATTGCTTCAGATCATTTGCCTATCAAAGCCTATCTTAATCTTTCCAACGCAATCAACATTCTTAAAAATAAATAAAAAAATTAATGTGCCTCATCCCAATTTTGAGCCGTCATGACTTTTACTTCAAGCGGTACAGATAAAGATAAAATCGGCATTGTAGCATTTTCCATAACATTTTTAACAACAGCCATGGTTTTTTTACTCTCTTCTTCTGGTACTTCAAAAATCAGTTCATCATGCACTTGCAGCAACATTTTTGCTGATAGTTTTTCTTCTTTTAAAGCATTTTCCATCTGTATCATAGCGCGGCGAATAATATCAGCCGCGGAACCTTGAATTGGAGCATTGATAGCTGCTCGCTCATTAAGAGAACGAATTTTTACATTCTTTGCTTTTATTTCTGGATAATGGATACGACGTCCAAAAATTGTTTCTACGTAACCATTTTCACGTGCAAAGATTTTGGTCTTCTCCATATAATCTTTAATTCCTGGAAATCTTTCAAAATACAGTTGAATATAACGACCCGCTTCTTGGCGTGAAATTCCCAATTGATTGGCTAATCCAAAAGCTGAAATACCATAAATAATACCAAAATTAATCGCTTTTGCACGCCGTCGTATATCTGAATGCATTCCTTCTATCGCAACACCAAACATTTGTGATGCCGTTATAGCGTGAATATCATGCCCTTTAGCAAAAGCTTCTTTTAATGCTTTTATATCCGCAATATGTGCAAGAATACGCAATTCAATCTGACTATAATCAGCAGAAAGTAACACATGTCCTTTTGGAGCAATAAAAGCTGTTCGAATTTTACGTCCTTCAGCAGTCCGCACTGGAATATTTTGCAAATTTGGCTCTGATGATGATAACCGCCCTGTTGATGTTATTGCCAAAGAATAATTCGTGTGAACTCGCCCTGTTTTTGAAAAAATATAAGAAGGCAAGGCATCTGTATAGGTAGATTTTAGCTTTGCAAGTTGACGCCACTCAATAATTTTACGCGGTAAAACATGACCTTCAGCAGCCAACTCTTCTAAGGTCTGTGCAGAAGTTGACCATTGTCCACCCTTAGTTTTAGCGCCTCCAGGTAATCCCATTTTTCCAAAAAGGATATCCCCTAATTGCTTTGGCGAAGCAAGATTAAACTTTTCATCAGCTTGTTTGTAAATTTCCTCTTCTAGAATCAAAGCAGCTTGTGCCAATTCTCCTGAAAGACGCAATAAAATCTGCCGATCAATAAGAATCCCACGTTCTTCCATTCTTGCAAGAACTTCTACAAGGGGTCGATCAAGACGTTCATAAATTTTTGTCATTCCACGAGCAACAAGTTGCGGTTTTAATACTTGCCAAAGGCGTAGCGTTATATCAGCACGTTCCGCCGCATAAAGGGTTGCTTGTTTTAAATCTACTTGTGCAAAAGAAGTAATTTTTTTTCCGTTATACGTTAAGTCTTTATAGGAAATTGGTTTATGCTCAAGCCAACGTTCAGACAAATCATCCATATTATGGGTTAATATTCCAGCATCAAAAGCATATGATAAAAGCATGGTATCATCAAAAGAGCTTATAATAATGTCGTATTGCTTCATCACCAACCAATCATATTTTATATTCTGACCAATTTTTAACACCGATGAATCTTCTAATATTGGTTTTAAAAGTGCTAAAGCTTTTCGGGTCTCAATCTGCGAAGCAATGTGCCCGCCCCTCAAAAGATCCTCTTCTCCTTCATCAAAATGTTCAAGAGGTATATAAGCTGCTTTTTCTGGCTGTAATGCGAGTGAAAAACCAACAAGCTTTGCTTGCATCGGATCAAGAGATGTTGTTTCAGTATTAAAAGCGAAAAAACCCTGCTCTTGTGCTTGTGATAACCAATCTTTTAAAATTTCCTCATCAAGAATTGTTGTATAAGCATCTCTTGTAATTTTTTGAGTCAGCGCTTGATCTTTACGTTTTTGTGCAAAAACTTGTGGAGAATTTTCAGAAAAATTATGAAGAGATGCGCGCTCAGTATTTTTGATATCAGAATCATGCCCGTGGCTCAGTTTTTCCCATTCAACATCTATATCAAGTGCATCAATAACAGCTGCATCGCATGTCGTTGCCTCTGCCACACGACGCGTTAATGTTGAAAATTCCATCGCTTTCAAAAAAGCAATTAAACGTGGACCATCTTGTGGCTCCAAAATAAAATCATCTAAATCATTATCTATAGGAACATCTGTTTTAAGCCTAACAAGTTCACGAGAAATTTTAACTTGTTCTCTATAAGCTTGAATGTTTTCACGTCGTTTTGTTTGTTTAATTTCTGTTACGTTTTGCAATAAAATATCAAGAGAATCAAACTGATCTAACAACTGAGCTGCAGTTTTGGGACCAATGCCTGGAATACCCGGTACATTATCCGTTGAATCTCCAATTAATGCTTGTAAATCAATCATTTTTTCAGGTGCAACACCCCATTTTTCTACAACTTCTGAGATACCTATATGCTTGTCTTTCATTCCATCATATAAAGATACATGCGTATTTACGAGTTGCATAAGATCCTTATCAGAAGAAATAATGGTTGTTTTTGCCCCAACCTTTGTTGCCAATTTTGCATAGGTAGCAATCAAATCATCCGCTTCAAAGCCTTCCTTTTCAATACAAGGCAAATTAAAAGCCTTCGTTGCTTGACGTATCAGCGCGAATTGAGGAATTAGATCTTCAGGAGGTTCAGCGCGATTCGCTTTATATTCAGGATAAATTTGTTTCCGAAAAGTATCAGATGAATAATCAAAAATAACAGCAAAATGTGTTGGAACAATACCAGTCGCTGTATTACGAGCATCACAAAGTAATTTCCATAACATATTGCAAAAACCAGCTACTGCTCCTACAGGAAGTCCATCCTTTTTACGTTTTAAAGGCGGCAAAGCATAATAAGCACGAAAAACATAGCCTGATCCGTCAACCAAAAAAAGATGATCTGTTGCTTTCATGACAATTTTATTTCTCCATTTTAGCTAAAAACGTAAATTACCCTTATATATTTTTTTCACTTTTATTTTATTTTTTTCACTTTGCCTCTAAAAAGCCATTTTTTCTTTTCATAAGACATGAAGTCGTTGCACTTTATATTAAGTACCTAGAGCTTTTCTTTGCTGTTACAGGATTAATAGCTTTCATTTTGCTCCTCCTATGATAGCTGAGGTACGATGTAGCGACAGGGTCGTTGTGGTGTTCCCCTCCCCACAACGACCGTTTTTTTTGACATCCATATTCTTTAATTTAAATGGTGACTTTTTTAGAGAAAAGATGATGTTATTCATGAATTTTGAAGTTATTCCACAGAGCTTTTTCACCCATCGTGTTGATAAAATCGGCATGAAACCTTTTTTCTTGCGTACTCAATCTTGAAGGTAAAGCCTGTGGGCGAATTTTAACTGCATAAGATGTATCTTTATCATTCTGGATATGTTCATCAACACCCCTTCTATTACCAAAACCCAATACACCTTGTTTTCCACCGATCAGTTCAATATAAACATCGGCTAGGATCTCTGCATCAAGCAAAGCACCATGAAGAACACGATGGCTGTTATCAATTCCAAAACGTTTGCATAAAATATCAAGAGAATTAGGCCCCATAGGGAATTTACGCCGTGCCATAGCCAGTGTATCAAGAATATTATCAACACTGATGAGCGGTTTGTTGACGCGTTTTAATTCTGCATTAATAAAACCAATATCAAAACTCGCATTATGCGCAATCATTGTCGCGCCTTTAATAAATTCCAAAAATTCATCAACAATATCACTAAAACTTTTCTCGTTTTTTAGGCGTTCATTGGTTAATCCGTGAATTGCTACAACTTCATCAGGAATAATAACGCCTTCAGGGTTTAAATAAACATGAAATTGGCGCCCCGTAAGATAACGATCAACCATTTCTACACAACCAATTTCGATTACGCGATCTTTTTCTTTATCTAAACCTGTTGTTTCTGTATCAAAAATAATTTCCCGCATGACTTCAATTCTTTAGTTTTTTTATCACATCAAAAACCTGTTGACGTGTATTCTCTAAATCTTTCCCTGTATAAATAATAAAATCAGCACGTTCTCGTTTTTTTTCATCCGGCATTTGTTGAGCATTGATAAAGGCAAATTTTTTCTCATTCATACCTTTGCGAATCATTACACGTTCTTTTTGTATTTCTGGTGGGGCAGAAACAACAATAACGCTATCCACACGACTTTCACCATTTTTTTCAAATAGAAGTGGAATATCAAGAATAACTAATTTTTTCCCCTGTTCACGCGCTATATTAATAAATTCCCTTTCTTTTTCTTGCACCAAAGGATGAATTATTTTTTCTAATGTTTGTAATTTTTCCTTATCATCAATCAAAATTTCAGAAAGTTTCAAACGGTTAACTTCACCGTTTTCAACAACACCTGGAAAAATACGCTCTATGAATGACAAAGCTGGCTCACTTTTATAAAGCTGTTGTACTGCTTCATCAGCACTAAAAACAGAAATACCCGCCTGCTTGAAAAAATCAGCAACTGTTGATTTTCCCATAGCAATTGATCCTGTTAATCCTATGATCTTCATTCTCTTTTTTCACTCATATCCTCTAAAATGGCTGTCCGTAACGCTTTTGTTACCTGTGGTCTTATTCCAAACCACTGTTCAAACCCTATAACAGCCTGATGTAGAAGCATCCCAAGCCCATCAACCGTCTTGAGATCACAAGCTTTTGCCTGTTGTAAAAAAGGAGTTATCAATGGTGTATAAATAATATCTGTTACTAACGCCGTTTTTTTTGCTTTATGAAAATCGCAAAAAAAAGAATCACTTTTTTCTTCTGGATTTTTTATGCCAATAGAGGTTGTATTAACAATCAAATCAGCTTGATGGAGTATTTCATGGATTTTATGCCAATCGTAAACTTTAATGGTTTTTCCAAAATGCTGAGCTAAATTATCGGCGCGTTGTTTTGTACGGTTAACCAAATAAATCTGTTCAAATCCGCGTTTTTTTAAGGCATATATGATAGCGCGTGCGGCACCACCTGCTCCAAAAACAAGAGCTGTTTCCCCTCCCCAATCAGATGCAAAATCATCAAGATTAGCGCTAAAACCATAGGCATCGCTATTCGTGGCACAAAGCTTATTTCCTTCATACCAAAGTGTATTAACAGCACCAATCATTATTGCTCTCTCATCTTTATAATCTGCTAAACGAAAAGCTTCCTGTTTATAAGGCAAAGTAACATTTCCTCCACAAAAGCCTATTTTTTGTAAAGACGCAATAAAATGACTGAATTCTTCAGATGTTACTTCTTGTGCAAGATATTCTCCTTGTAAACCATATTGTTTAAGCCAAAAATTGTGAATTTTAGGTGATTTTGAATGATGAATTGGAGAACCAACAACAAAAGCACGCGGATAATTTATTTTTTTTATTGTTAAGTCAACCATCAATAATTCCTAAATGACGCAGTTTTATGAGTAGAGGCAGCAAAGGTAAACCAACAATGGTAAAAAAATCTCCTTCAATTTTTTCAAAGAGATGAATCCCTTCCCCTTCAATTTGATATACTCCCACGCTGTTTAGAACATCTTTTCCTACGCGTGCTAAATAATGTTCAATAAATTCTGACGAGAGCAAACGGACGGACATATGTGCACTAAAAGCTTCAACCCAAATTTTTTGACCATTTTTAAATAAAGCTACCGCACTATGAAGAGAATGGGTTTTTCCTGATAACTCACATAAACGTTGATGTGCTTCCTTAATATTTGTTGCTTTGTGAAAAACTTTACCTTCCAAATCAAGCACTTGATCACAACCAATAACGAAAGCATCAGGAAAACGATCTGAAACATTTTTTGCTTTTGCACCCGCAAGAAAACAGCTGAGTTCTTTAGGTGTTTTTTCTTTTGCTTTTTTTTCTACTTCTCTTTCATCAAAAGAAGCTCCTTCAATGAAAAAATTTAAACCTGCTTTTTTTAATAATTTTGCACGATAAAAACTAAGAGATGCTAATATTAACGTATCTGCGTTCATGAGAATTTTCTCTCATTTTCCTTCACGAAATCGTGATAAAAGTTCAAATATTGCAGCAGCAGTTTCTTCAATAGAGCGTCTTGTGACATCAATAATAGGCCAACCAAAACGTTCGCAAATGCGTTTTGCATAGATTAATTCTTCAGCTATGTTGATACGATTTGTATAACTATCAAGAGCAAAACCTTCTCCCAAATCTCGATTTTGGCGAATATGTGAGATTCTTTCAGCTGAAGCAATTAAACCAATAATTAAAGAATTTTTTGCCTCTAAAAGGGATTCTGGCAAATCAATATTAGGAATAAGAGGAACATTAGCCGTTTTTATTCCGCGATTTGCTAAATAGATACTTGTTGGCGTTTTAGAGGTTCTTGAAATTCCCACAAGGATCACATCTGCTTCGGATAAGCTATTGGAAGACTGTCCATCATCATGCTCTATTGTAAAATCCAGTGCCTCAATACGGCGAAAATAATCTGCATTAAGATCATGTTGTGCGCTTGCACGTAAATGTGTTGGCATTCCAAGGTAAGACTGAAAAGCATTTAAAACAGGATGCAATATATCAATACAAGGAACTTTTACTTTTTTACACTTTTTTTGAAGGAGAAGTTTAAATTCTTCATCGATCATTGTGTAAAGAACAATACCTGGCTCTTGTTGTATTTCATCAAGAGCTTTTTGTAACTGTATTTTATTACGAATCATAGGATAGATATGCTCTGTTGCCTGACTCATTGTATACTGCGATGCTACAGCTCTTCCCACAGAGATTAATGTTTCTCCCGTTGCATCAGAAAGCATGTGTAAATGAAAGAATTTTTTTTCTTTTGTCACAGAAATTTTAACTCCTTGTTAAGATATGTGTATATACCTTTACCGTTTCTTATAAAACTAAAATTTAGGAAAAATTCTTCGTTTTTATGCACAAATTAAATGCTCGTGATAATTTTATACCTCTTATAAAAAAAGAGGGGATAATATCTTTAAGATAGTGTTATTTTTATTCTTTTTTTTAGTTCCTTTTGTGGATAAAATTGAGGATAAATAATAATCCACACTAAACACAGTTATAAATAAGAAGAATCCTTTCTTTAATATAAATTTATTAATATAAATTTCTGTAAAAAATACTTTTGAATAGCATTTAATTAATGCTATAACTCTAACTCATATTTTTGTTATAAATTAAATTTAATACTATTTGTGTTTTATATTTTTTCAAGTTTTTCATATAATTACTTAATATTATAGGGATAAATTTCATATAAATGGTACTTGCAGATTAAAAAAATTGAGTGTAAAATATTTCTCTTCTTAAGAATATTTCATTCATAAATTTCCGTAAATTATTTAAGATAATCTTCTCCTTAATTACAAAGAGCATATTTCATGCAAAAAATGAAACTACAAGAACTTAAAAGCAAAAATCCCGTTGAACTTGTTTCTTTTGCTGAAACATTAGAAGTTGAAAATGCCTCTCTTATGCGCAAACAAGAATTAATGTTTGCTATCTTGAAAAAACTTGCTCTACAAGATGTAGAAATTATAGGAGAGGGTGTTGTTGAAGTTTTACAAGACGGTTTTGGTTTTTTGAGATCTGCTGACGCTAATTATCTTCCTGGTCCTGATGATATTTATCTTTCACCAGCACAAATACAGTCATTTTCTTTAAAAACAGGCGATACCATTGAAGGCCCTATACGCAGTCCAAAAGAGGGAGAACGTTATTTTGCTCTCCTTAAAATTAATACAATTAATTTCGAAAAACCTGAAAAGATTCGTTATAAAATTCACTTTGATAATCTTACTCCTCTTTATTCAAATGAGCGTTTCCAAATGGAAATACAAGATCCTACAGAGAAAGATATGTCATCACGCGTGATTGATTTGATATCTCCATTGGGAAAAGGACAAAGAGGGTTAATTGTTGCTCCTCCTCGGACAGGAAAAACAGTTTTACTTCAAAATATTGCTCATTCCATTACCACTAATCATCCTGAATGTTATCTCATTGTTCTTTTAATTGATGAACGACCAGAAGAAGTTACAGATATGCAGCGTTCAGTAAAAGGAGAAGTGGTTTCTTCTACTTTTGATGAACCTGCAATACGTCACGTACAAGTAGCAGAAATGGTCATTGAAAAAGCCAAACGCCTCGTTGAATATGGACGCGATGTTGTTATTCTTCTTGATTCTATTACACGTCTTGGGCGTGCATATAATACAGTTGTTCCTTCTTCGGGTAAAGTTTTAACAGGTGGTGTGGATGCAAATGCTCTCCAGCGTCCAAAACGTTTTTTTGGTGCAGCACGTAATATTGAAGAAGGTGGATCTTTAACCATTATTGCAACGGCTTTGATTGATACAGGAAGTCGTATGGATGAGGTTATTTTTGAAGAATTTAAAGGAACAGGTAATTCTGAAATTGTTCTTGATCGAAAAGTTGCTGATAAGCGTATTTTCCCTGCTATGGATATTTTAAAGTCAGGAACGCGTAAGGAAGAACTTCTGGTAGAACGACAAGATTTGCACAAAATTTTTGTTCTTCGTCGTATTTTAGCATCTATGAATGTAACAGATGCAATTGAATTTTTGATTGATAAATTAAAGCAAACAAAAAACAATAGTGAATTTTTTGATTCAATGAATACGTAGAGTCATTAAAGTTTTTATTAGGATAAAACCTGTGGATACAATCTTTGCTGTTTCGAGTGGATTGTTACCTTCAGGGGTTGCAGTCATTCGGCTTTCTGGTCCTCATGTTGTGGATATAGTTAAAACGCTTTGTGGTCGTTTACCTAAAGCACGTTTTATGCATTATGGAAATCTTACTGCTCGTGATGGGAGCTTTTTAGATTCTGGTTTAACTGTTTTTTTTCCCGCTCCTCATAGTTTTACGGGGGAAGATTGTGCAGAATTCCATTTACATGGAGGAAAAGCCGTTGTTAGTCGTTTTCTCGATGAATTGTCGACATTTTCTGGATGCCGTATTGCAGAAGCAGGTGAATTTTCACGTCGTGCTTTTATGGAAGGAAAATTAGATCTTGTTCAAGCAGAAGGTCTTGCTGATTTAATAGAAGCAGAAACGGAAAGCCAACGGCGTTTAGCTGTTATGGGTACAAGTGGACATTTAACGACACTTTATCGTGATTGGCGTCATAAGCTTATGAAGGCGCGTGCTTTTATTGAGGCAGAACTCGATTTTGTTGATGAAGCAGATATTCCTAACGCAATATCTGATAAAGTTTGGAAAGATGTTGAGGATCTTTGTACTTCTATTCGTGAATATATTACTGAAGGAGAGCGTGCTAGTATTTTACGTGATGGATTAAAAATTGTTATTGCTGGTGCTCCAAATTCTGGAAAATCAAGCATTATGAATCGTCTTTCAGGAAGATCTGTTGCTATTGTAACGGAAGAAGCAGGAACAACCCGTGATGCTTTAGAAATGAGAATTATTCTTGGTGGTTTACCTATTTTTTTAACGGATACTGCTGGTTTTAGAAAAACAGAAAATAAAATAGAACAAATGGGAATAGAAGTTGCTAAACAGCATGTTAGGGAAGCTGATTTAGTTATTTTGGTTTATGATATAGGAAATCCTGAGCAAGTTGATTTACCAGAAACATCGGCTGAAATATGGTGTGTTGGCAATAAGCTTGATCTTTATGAAAAAAATGATCAGTATTGGTCTATACAATTTTCCGCATTAACTGGTTTAAATTTTGATTATTTTATCAAAGAACTTGAATCATTTTGTCATCATCGTGCTTCTGAAATTGGAAATATTGTTCCGGCGCGTAAAAGACAACTTCAATTATTAAAGGAGGCTGTTAAAGAGATTGAATATTCTCTTAATTATCATTCTCTTGATCTCAGTTTACGTGCAGAACATCTCCGTTGTGCAAGTGATTTTCTTGGAAAAATTACAGGAGATATTGATGTTGAAGATTTGCTTGATATTATTTTTTCAGAGTTTTGTGTTGGTAAATAATGATTCACGTGAAACATTGATTATTTCATAGACAGATTATAAAGATTATGTAATTTATATTCTGTTTCACGTGAAACCTTAGAATATTTTCTACGGAATGAATAAAATGCAATCATATGATGTTGTTATTGTTGGTGGTGGTCATGCTGGCTGTGAAGCGGCTTCAGCTTCAGCGCGTGTAGGAGCCAAAACAGCGCTTGTTACACATAAAATATCAGCACTGGGAACAATGTCGTGTAATCCTGCTATTGGTGGACTTGGAAAAGGGCATCTAGTTCGTGAAATAGATGCGTTAGATGGTCTCATGGGAAGAGCAGCAGATGCTGCTGGAATTCAGTTTAGACTACTTAATAGACGTAAAGGACCGGCAGTAAGAGGACCACGGACACAGGCGGATCGACAACTTTATAAAAAAGCAATTCAAAAATTATTAAAAGAACAAGAAAATCTTACTCTTATTGAGGATGAAGTTATTGATCTGGTTGTTAAAGATAATTGTGTATCAGGTGTTATTTTAAAAAAACAAGGAACAATTTTATCTGGTGCTGTTGTTTTAACAACAGGAACATTTTTAAATGGCTTTATTCATATTGGTGATAAAACATGGGCTGCTGGACGTATGGGAGATCAGTCAAGTGTGCAACTTGCTAAACGTTTAAAAAATTATCATATAAAACTTGGTCGATTAAAAACAGGAACCCCTGCTCGTTTGAGTAAAAAAACAATTGCTTGGGATCATCTTCCAAAACAACAAGCAGATGAAAATCCCATTCCCTTTTCTCTTTTAACAGAGAAAATTGAACAACCACAAATTGAATGTGCAATAACACGTACAAATGAGAGAACACATCAAATTATTCGCGAGAATATTTATCGTTCTGCTTTATATTCTGGAAATATTGAAGGGTTAGGACCACGTTATTGTCCTTCTGTTGAAGATAAAATTGTGAAATTTGGAGAACGTGATGGACATCAGATCTTTCTAGAACCAGAAGGATTAAATGATGATACTGTTTATCCAAATGGTCTTTCTACTTCTCTTCCTGAAGATGTACAAATTTCTCTATTGAAAACCATTGAAGGGTTGGAAAATGCTATAATTTTGCAACCTGGTTATGCTATTGAATATGATTTTGTTAATCCACAACAATTAACGAGAAGCTTAGAATTATGTTCTTTACCGGGTTTGTTCTTAGCAGGCCAAATTAATGGTACAACAGGATATGAGGAAGCAGCAGCACAAGGACTTTTAGCTGGATTAAATGCGGCACGTAAAGTAGGTAAATTAGATGAAATACTTATAAGTCGTTCTACCGCTTATATTGGTGTTATGGTTGATGATTTGGTTTCACGTGGTGTTTGTGAACCTTATAGGATGTTTACATCACGTGCTGAATTTCGTTTATCTTTACGATCTGATAATGCTGATACGCGTTTAACACCTTTGGCACAAAAATGTGGTATTGTGAGTGAAATACGTTGGGAATGTTATCAGAAAAAACAAGAACGCCTTGATCAAGCACGATCAATATGTCAAAATCTTTTTTTAACACCCAATGAAGCTTCTGCTCATGGATTACACGTTAATCATGATGGAATTCGGCGTTCCGCTTATGATTTTCTTGCTTATCCTCATATGACTTTAGAGCGTCTTTCAGATTTTTGGCCACAATTACAAATGATTGATTCTAAAACAGCAGAATCTTTAGAAATTGAAGCACAATATGCGGTTTATTTAGATAAACAAGCACAAGATATTGCCTCTCTTCAAAGAGATGAGCGTTTAGAAATTCCTTCTTCTCTTGATATTCAGGCAATTTCAGGTCTTTCAAATGAACTTAAATCAAAAATTCAAGAAGTGTCGCCGCGTTCAATTGCTGATGCACAAAAAATTGATGGCATGACACCCGCCGCGTTATCGCTTATTATTACATATATTCAACGTCAACGACGTGAAAAGGCTAAAACAGCTTAATGGATTTTTATACAGAAAAAAAATATCAACAATTATTAAATATTGTTCCTTCTGTTTCACGTGAAACGATGGAAAATTTAATTCAGTTTGAGTCTTTAATACTTCAATGGAATGCGCATATTAATTTGATATCTGCTACAACGATACCAGATCTATGGACACGGCATATTCTAGATTCAGCACAAATTTTTCCTTTGTATGCTCATTCTTTACATTGGTGTGATTTAGGATCAGGAGGAGGTTTTCCTGCAATTGTGATTGCTATCTTTTTGAAAGAAAAAAAAGTAGGACATATTAATCTTGTTGAAAGTAATGGGAAAAAAGTTTCTTTTTTGCGAACAGTTATTGCTCAACTTAATCTTCCAGCAACGGTTTATCACGCTAGAATTGAAGATGTATATCAAAAAATTCCCGTATCTGATATTATAACGGCACGGGGATTAGCGCCGCTCAATAGTCTTTTACAACTTATTTTTCCTTTATTAACAGAAAAAACAATCGCTCTTTTGCAAAAAGGTCGGGATTACGCTACAGAAATAAAAAATGCCTCTGCCAATTGGCACTTTGATCTGTTAAAACATAAAAGTAAAGTTGATGAAAATTCTGTTATTTTAGAAATTTCTCATATTCGATCATATAGAGGGTAGAGCAAAATGAGCGAAACACGAATTATCGCTATTGCAAACCAAAAGGGTGGAGTCGGAAAAACAACCACAGCAATTAATCTTGCAACAGCTTTAGCGGCTATTGGTGAAAATGTCCTTATTATGGATGTTGATCCACAAGGTAATGCTAGTACAGGTTTAGGGATTGATCGTAATAACCGTCCTTTATCTTCTTATGATGTTTTAGTTTCGGGAGTTTCAATTACACAAGCGGCTTTAAAAACAGCAGTACCTAATCTTTATATAGTTCCCTCTACACTTGATCTTTTAGGTGTGGAAATGGAAATTTCTTCATCACAAGATCGCATACAACGCTTACGTAAAGCTTTCTATGATGATCCGGAAATGGAAAAAAAATTCAATTATATTTTAATTGATTGTCCTCCCTCCCTTAATCTTTTAACACTTAATGCTATGGGGGCTGCGGATTCTGTTTTAGTGCCTATGCAGTGTGAATTTTTAGCACTTGAAGGTTTAAGTCAATTACTTGAAACAGTAAAACAAGTGCGATCCGTACTTAATCCATCTTTAGAAATCCAAGGTATCGTTCTAACAATGTATGATGGACGTAATAATCTTTCAAATCAAGTTGTTGAAGATGTACGTTCTTTTATGGGAGATAAGGTTTATCGTACTGTTATTCCACGAAATGTAAGAGTATCAGAAGCGCCCTCTTTTGGAAAACCTGTATTGCTTTATGATCTCAAATGTGCTGGGAGCCAAGCTTATTTGCGTCTAGCATCAGAAATGATTCAACGTGAAAAACAAGCGCGTGCTGCTGCTTAAAAAAATCAACTAAAAATTTAAAGAGCAAAATTATGAATGATGATCAATCAAAAAAAAGGCTGGGTCGTGGATTAGCGGCATTAATTGGGGATATCAGTTTAAACAGCGATCTTACACGTTCATCAAATACTGACAAATTTACAGAGTCCGATACAGCTTCTCCTGTTTCTGAACGATTTGTTCCACTTGAATCTATTTCGTGCAATCCACATAATCCGCGACGCCATTTTACCGATTCAGAACTTGATAATTTAGCACAATCAATTCGCCAGCACGGTGTTGTTCAACCTGTTATTGTAAGACCATCACGTGATCATCCTCATCGTTTTGAATTAATTGCTGGCGAACGGCGTTGGCGTGCTGCACAGCGAGCTAATTTAAATAAATTACCTGTTATTGTTCGCGATGTAGATGATAAAACGGCTTTGGAATTGGCAATTATTGAAAATGTTCAACGTGCCGATCTTAATCCTATCGAAGAAGCAATGGGATATGAAATTTTGCTGAATGAGCATGGATATACGCAGGCAGATTTAGCGCAAGTTATTGGAAAAAGTCGCAGTCATGTTGCTAATACGCTTCGTTTGTTAAAACTTCCACCAAAAGTACAACAATTCTTAACCGATGGACAACTTTCCGCTGGTCATGCACGCTGTCTTATCACTGTTGAGAATCCACAGGATTTAGCCGAAAAAATTATTCGCGAAGGGCTTTCTGTGCGCCAAACGGAAATACTTGCGTATGAACAAGCAAATCCAAAAGTCAAAAAACGAACTGCTGTTGAGAAAGATACAGAAACAAAATCTTTAGAAAAATTACTTGCAGATGTTATCGGAATGAAAGTGACTATTCGGCATGGCAAAAAAGGTGGTGATTTAAAAATACGCTACTCTTCACTAGAACAATTAGATGATATTTGCCGGCGTTTGCAAAACTAGTTAATTGTCTAAAATAGTACGAATTCTATCGATATATTTTTGATCGAAATTTAAATCATCTGAAGATATAGTATTTTTTCATTGAAGAGGATTTCTTTATCTTCAAAGGCTATTATTGCAGCAAAGTTGCTTGAAGAGTCATGAGATCAATAATGTAATCTTTAGGTGAGAGATTATGTTTTCTTAAAAGATCTGTTAGTTTTGATCTAGAAAAAATAGAAGCAATGAGTCTTTTAATGCTGTTATCATTTCCGGTATTGGATACCTCTGGCTCTGGAGGTAAATCCTCAATTTCTTTGTTTTAGTTATTCTATTTTTAAGAGGAAATATTCTGTTAAAGGATAATTTACAGTGATATTTGGATGGCTGCTAGGGAGAGAACAAATAGATTGTTTGTTCCCTTTGCCATTGTTATTTGAATATATGTTAAAAAAGAGAAAAGAAAAAACAAACACAATGCCAATTTAAACATGATCAAAATTTATCCTTTCTTTTCCAAATTTCAGTGAAGACTTTTCCGTTTGCGAAGTTAATCATTTGTTCAAAGTAGCATGAATTCTATTTACAACGCCCTCTTAAAGCAACAAGCATTCTATACATATATTTTTTACCAAATTCCAAATTATCTGAAACTACAGCATTTTTTTTATCAAAAGAAATCTCATCTTTTTTGAGAACTTCAAGAGGAAATAACAGCATTGTTAATGTTGCTTGAATGGCGAGGCGACCTATAACAAAATCTTTAGGTGTGATATTATTTTTTCTTAAAATATTCATTAATTTTGGTTGATTAGAAATAGAAGCTACTAATCTTTCAATACTGTCATCGTGTTCAATTTCAATATCAGATGCTTTTTCAGTATTGGATACTTTTGATTCTGGTGGTGAGTTTTCACACTCTTCTTTATTAATTTGTTCCATTTTAAAAAGCAAATCTTCCGTTAAGATGTAATTTGCGATGACATGCGGGAAATTGAATTTATTGGCTGTTTCCTTTTTCTTTGTTGGGTTACAAATTTTGCTTTCAACAGCCAATATTCTATACATATGTTTTTTACCAAATTCCAAATTGCTTAAAAACACAGTTTTTTTTTCATCAAATTCAAAACCCCAGCTAAGCGCCATCAATATTCCTTCAAACATATTGCAACCAACAGCAAAATCTTTAGGTGTGATGTTATTGTTTTTTAAAATACTCATTAATTTTGGTTGATCAAAAATATAAGCGGTAAATTCTTTAATACTACTGTTATATGGGGTATTAGATGTTTTTAACTCTGGCAGTAAATTTTCATATTCCTTTCCAATTTGTTCCATTTTTAAAAGAAAGTCTTCAGTTAGGGTGTAATTTTCAATGAAATGCTGGAAATTAAATTGATTGTCTATTTCCTTTGCCATTGTTAGTTTAGTATGTATCACGAAAAGAAAAAGGAGGAACAAACGTAATACGAACTTAAGCATGTTTAAAAGTTATCCTTTCTTCTTCGAATTTCAGCAAAGATTTCTTCATCTGTTTCTTCTTCCATTGCGAGGTTCCTTCGCAACACACTATCATCCCAGCGGAGAAAGGGATTGGTAGCTTTTTCTTGCCCTAAGGTTACTGGTAAAGTCATAGTATTTTTTGCATGTAGCAAAAAAACTTCTTCTACTCTTTGACGAAGTTTCTGATTATGTGGATCAAGTGTTAACGCGAAAAGAGCATTGTTTTTGGTATATTCATGACCGCAATAAAGAAGTGTCTTATCGGGAAGTTGACGAAGCTTTTTTAAAGAGTTCAGCATTTGAGCAGGTGTTCCTTCGAAAAGGCGTCCACAACCGAGTGAGAAAAGTGTATCTCCAGCAAAGAGCAAACCTTCTTCAGGAAAATAATAAGATAATGCGCCCGAAGTGTGACCAGGTGTTGAAAGAGCCAAAAGTGGGTGAGAACCAAAGAGAAGTTTTTCATCAGGTTGAAGTGTTTGATCAAGATGGTGAATCTTTTCTTTTTCTGCTTCTGGTCCGATAACCATAGCGTTGTATACTTGTTTTAATTCTTCCAATGCTTCTACATGGTCGTGATGATGATGAGTTACAAAAATAGCCTGAAGTGTCCAGTTACGGCGTTTTAAGGCGTCATGAATCGCTTCACCTTCAGGAGCATCAATTGCAGCTGTGTAGCCACTTTTTTCATCATGAATGAGTACACCAAAGTTATCTTTTCGACAAATAAACTGTTCAATCAACATGTTTTTCTCCTGAACAGTGTTTGGTGATGAATCTATAGAATAATATATAGTGGTGAATTTTTTTAAGAATCAGATTTGTCCTCTTCTGTGAAAAGTCCTTTTGAATGTTTCATAATGATAGGCATTTGGGTAAGCATAAAGAGGACTGTTAGGGGCATGACGCCAAATACTTTAAAACTTGTCCAAAAATTGTCGCTAAAATTACGCCAAATAATTTCATTCAAAAGGGCAAGAAAAACGAAAAAGAATGCCCAACGATAGGTAAGTTTTTGCCAGCCTAAATCATCAAGTTTTAATGTAGAATCAAGAGCATAACGTAAAAGTGGTTTTTTAAAACACATACCACCAAAAAGGATGAGCGCAAATAAGCTATTAATAATTGTTGGTTTCATTTTGATGAAAGTATCGTTGTGAAGCCAAAGAGTTAAAAATCCAAAGACTAGAACAAAGATTCCTGAAAGAAGAGGCATAATAGGAATTTGTCTTGCAAGGATCCATGATAAGCTTAGAGAAATAATAATCGCTATCATAAAAATAGCTGTTGCAGGGAAAATAGGTTTACTAAAATTTTGAAAAAATCCAATGTTTTTTATTAACCATTCTCCCTTATAATTGGCAAAAAAGAAGGCAACCAACGGACCCATTTCTAAGAGAAACTTTATGGTTGGTGAGAGAGGGGGGGTCTTATTGTTATTCATATTTTTTTCAGAATTATTGCGTGAATTAGGGTTAGATAAAGGCTGTTTCATGTATGTTTTCCTGCGATAGTTTCGGCAAAGTCAGAAGCAGAAAAAGGTTGAAGGTCTTCAATATTTTCTCCTATACCGATAAAATAAACGGGTAATTTATATTTTGCTGCTATAGCGACAAGAATTCCTCCTCGTGCGGTTCCATCTAGCTTTGTCATGACTAAACCATTAACACCAGCAATATCACGGAAAATTTCCACTTGGTTGAGTGCATTCTGTCCGGTAGTTGCATCAAGCGTTTGAAGGATTGTATGGGGTGCTTGGGGGGTGTGTTTTTTTAAAACACGAATAATTTTTGCCAACTCATCCATCAATTCAGATTTATTTTGTAAACGCCCTGCTGTATCAATAATTAATACATCGCTGTTTGCTTTTTTTGCTTTTTCATAAGCATCAAAGGCTAAGCTGGCGGCATCTGCACCCAATTTTGTCGAAATAACAGGAGAATCAGTACGTTTACCCCAAATATGCAATTGCTCAATAGCTGCGGCTCGGAAAGTATCACCAGCTGCAAGCATAACTTTTAATCCCCCTGCTGTTAATTTTGCTGCAAGTTTTCCGATTGTTGTCGTTTTTCCAGTTCCATTTACACCTACCAGCAAAATAACATGAGGTTTATAGCTGAGATCAAGCTCTAATGGAATTGCAACAGGTTCCAGAACTTTTTTGACCTCATCAGCTACAATAGTATGAATATCGTCTGGGGAAAGATCTTTTCCGTAACGACTGGAAGCTAAAGTATTTGTGATGCGTGTCGCCGTTTCTACTCCAAGATCAGCTTGGATAAGGATATCTTCGAGCTCTTGCAATGTATCTTCATCAAGTTTTCTTTTAACAAAGAGGTCGCCAATTGATCCGCTTAGGCGTTGTGAAGAAAGAGATAGACTTTTTTTAAGGCGCCCAAACCACGCTATCTTTTTTTGTTCAACAGAAGGTTCAGATAAAATTTCTTCATTCTTTTTTTCACGGATGTTGTCTGTGACAATAATTTTACCAGAAAGAGGAATTTTATCAGAATGGGATTCTAGAAATGGAGATTTTTTATCATATTTTGTAAGTGTTAACTCTCGATTTTTTGTTTGCTCTTCTTTTTCTGTGTCTATAGAGATTTGGTTATTTTTTGTCCTTTCATTTTTGTCTTTATTTTCTTCCATTATATCGCTTTTATCAGGAATAGAAATCTGTTGTTTCATTTCCTGCTCTTGAGATTTGTTAAAAGAGAATATTTTTTTAATAAAAGATTTCGTCATAAGAATTTTCCTGCTCAAGCAGCGTTTAATTTTGGAAGGACAGCAATCAATTTATCGCCATCATGATCAACGATAAGGGCTTGAACAATTGTTCCTGCTTTTGCACCTTTAACTTGTACAAGAGTATAATCTTCTGTTCGTCCGATTTCATCTTTTTCAATGAGAACTGTTTGTAGACTGTTTTGCAAATGAGCAAGATGCTTTTGGTAAGCCTCTTCACCTGCTTTACGTAATTTTTCAGCACGCATCTTAACTATTTTACGGTTGATTTGTGGCATACGTGCGGCAGGTGTTCCTTCTCTTGGACTAAAGGGGAAGACATGGAGATGGGTTAAATTACAATCTTTGATTAAAACAAGACTGTTTTGAAACATCTCTTCTGTTTCTGTAGGAAAACCAGCAATTAAGTCGGCACCATAAACCATTGTAGGACGTTTGGCACGCAACTCTTGGCAAAATTGAATGGCATGTTCGCGTAAGTGTCGCCGTTTCATCCGTTTTAAAATCATATTATCACCTGCTTGCAAAGATAAATGCAAATGGGGCATGATCCTTGTTTCATAAGCTAAAAGATTAATGAGTTCTTCGTCTGCTTCAATAGAGTCAATAGATGAGAGGCGTAATCGCGCTAAGTCAGGGACATGATGCAAAATTGCTGAAGTTAATTTTCCTAGAGTAGCTTTTCCAGGAAGATCGTGGCCATAACTTGTAAGGTCAACACCTGTAAGGACCACTTCTTGGATACCCTCACCGATCAGCTTTTTAATTTGTTCTATGACAGCACCCATGGGAACAGAGCGAGATGGTCCTCGTCCATAAGGAATAATGCAAAATGTACAGCGATGATCACATCCATTTTGTACCTGTACAAAAGCGCGGGTGCGCTCTTGCATTGCACTGACCATATGTGGAGCAATTTTTTGTACTTCCATAATATCATTGACACGCACCTTTTCGGAATGGTTAATACCAAAATCAGGAAGTTGACGATAAGAATGGGCGTGAAGTTTATCTTCGTTTCCTAAAACGAGATCCACTTCTGTCATTGAGGCAAAATTTTGTGCTTCTGTTTGGGCTGCACACCCTGTTACAATGATACGTGCATGAGGATTTTCACGTCGTGCTTTGCGGATAGCTTGTTTTGCTTGTCGTACGGCTTCGGTAGTGACAGCACAGGTATTAAAGATAATAGCACCATCTTTAAGCTGATCTAGCCCTGAAGAAGTACTTTCTTTGCGAATGATTTCCGATTCGTAGCTATTAAGCCGACAACCAAAAGTTACAATTTCTATTGCCATCAGGAGTGATCCTTTTTGTAGCACCCTGTTAAAGGGCTTAAAAAACCACTAAATTGATATTTTATTGGTCCTGTCATAATAACGTGATCATCTTCTCGGTAAAAAATATTAAGTGTTCCCTTTGGTAAGTTTACATCAATATGGCGTTGTGTAAGACCACGACGATAAGCAGCCACTGCACTTGCACAGGCAGCACTTCCACATGCTTGTGTTAATCCTGCTCCTCGCTCCCATGTCCGTAAATTTAGACTTTTCTTTGACGTTATGCAAGCAATGGAAATATTGCACTGTTCGGGAAATAGGGGATCATGTTCAAGTTTTGGCCCATATTTTTCTAATGGAATATGTTGAATATCATTTTCAACAAAAAAGATAGCATGGAGATTGCCAATGGATATGAGACAAGCATCTTTTAGGGGACCAGCCGTAATTTCTACGTGATTGGTATCAACTATTTCACGTGAAACAGGCATCTCTTTTGCATTGAAATTTGGGCATCCCATATCAACAGAAATGAGATTATCGGTTTGATATGTCCCTTCAATAATTCCAGTGGGAGTTTCTAAACGAAATTTTTCACCAAAATTGTGATCTTTAAGCCATGCAACGACACAGCGGGTACCATTGCCACAAGCTTTAGCCATTGATCCGTCGGCATTCCATATTTCTATGCGGAAGTCGGCTTTTTTCTGGGTTGGTGTGTGGATAGCCATGATTTGATCAAAATGCATTTCGGGATCTGCTGACAAAGCAAGGATTGCTTGTAGTGTAAGAGCATGAGTGCTTTCACGCATATCAATAACAATAATTTGATTTCCAAGACCGTCCATTTTGCTAAATGGCGTTTTCATGAAACTTCTCTATTTCTAATGATTACTTATAAAGAAATATATGACTGAAAATCTTATAAATTTCTAGTCTTTAATAAAGATAAAATTGGGTACATAAATTATTTCGTTTAAAAATAAGTGATTTTAACCTGTTTTTTTTAATTTGTTAATTTATCTTTGTAACTATAACAAATATTCACTTAATTTTTTTGTGAACTTATTTATTGTCGTGGGAGAGAGTACAGATATGTCGTTTTCAAAAATTTCGTTTTTCGTTGCACTATCAACTGTAATGCTTTTAGGGGGATGTTCAACAACACGGTTTGACAGTAATGACGGTAGTAACGCATTAGAAGTTTTTTATCCATCTCAACAAATGACAACATTGGAAGTGTCTGATCTGTCATCTACTTCTTCGTCGATATCTGAGGCAGCAAACGCTTCGATGTATGAAAAAGGAGATTCTCAGAGTGATGGACGAATGGCTAGTCTCGAATTGCCAAGTAATGCTACTGATTTATTTCCTGCAAGTGTTGCTGGTGTATGGAATCTTTCTATGGGGGGTAAAGTTTGTCGGATCGCAACGCCGCAAACAAAGTTTGGACAAGGGTACCGCGCTGGTCCTTTACACTGTCCAGGAATTGCTTCCCAAGTGAGATCGTGGGCTGTTAAAGGAAAAAGATTATATTTTTATAATAACTCTGGACGTGTTATCCTTGCTCTCTACTCTTCAAATGTTGATCGTTTTGAGGGCCGTACACTTGATGATCATCCCGTTGTTTTAAGTCGTTAAATCATTTTTGATCGTTTATGAAAAACTAAGCTAGACGGGCAGATTCGTGAAAAGTATTTGTATTTTTCATTGAGAACGGTTTGAAAAAGGTTATTTGGATGATTCTCGTTTCAACACGTTATAAAGAGCTTGTCTCTAAAGGGGAGGTTTGTTTTGATCCCGCTCAATTAGCTATAACAGAATATTTTGACCATTTATTAAAAAAAATTGCGGAACAAAACATCTCTCGTCCTTGGACTTGGATATTTTGCTCTTTCTTTAATAGAATATTTAAGAGGAAAAAACAAAATATCTCTTGTGTTGTAAAACAAGGGGATGAAAAAGGTTCTTTTCAGGGGTTGTATGTTTTTGGTGAAGTAGGACGGGGCAAAACCATGCTGATGGATTTGTTCTTTTCTTGTTTGCCTAAAGGTCATAAAAAGCGTGCTCATTTTAATGATTTTATGACTGATGTGCATGAGCGTATTAATTTTTATCGTCAAGCATCTGGGGGTGAAAAGTTTAAACAAGATAATCCTATTTTAGCTGTTGCTGAAGATCTTGCACGAGAAGCAAAGGTACTTTGTTTTGATGAGTTTAGTGTAACAGATATTGCTGATGCTATGGTATTGGGGCGGCTTATTTCTGCTTTGTTTGATAACGGAATTTTCTTTATTGCGACTTCAAATGTGGCGCCGGATAACCTTTATTATAACGGTTTAAATCGTGAACTCTTTTTGCCTTTTATTCAAGTTTTGAAAGCATATGTTCGTGTTGTTAATCTTGATGCAAAAACAGATTATCGTCTTGAAAAATCAAATCTACAGCCTGTGTATGTAGCACCTTTAGGGAAAAAAGCAGATGAATGCATGGATCAAGCATGGGCACTTGTATTGCAAGGACATAAGGAGATATCTGATGAGCTTTCTATAAAAGGGCGCCTTATTCCTATTCCGCGGGTTGGTGCAGGATGTGCACGCTTTGATTATGGAGATTTATGTGCAAAGCCTTTGGCAGCGGCTGAGTATTTGGTATTAGGGGAGAATTATCATACGATTTTTATTGATAATGTACCGGTCATGGATGATACATGTCGCAATGAAACAAAACGGTTTATTTTGCTTATTGATATTCTTTATGAGCGCCACATACGGTTATTTATGTCGGCTGCGGCAGAGGTGGGGGATTTGTATAAAGGGCATGCGCAGATTACGGAAACATTTGAATTTCAAAGAACACAGTCACGTCTTTTTGAAATGCAAAGCCACGATTATTTAAAACTTTGGGAAGAACATTTTCTTTTGAAGAAGAAGCATTGATTATACTTTTACCTTTACGTAAACTGTAAAAACAATAACTCTTTGAAATTAAAGAAATGTAATAATTCTGTTGTATTTTTTTAAAATTCACTTTATCGATACATCGTGATAATTTTCTAATAGTTGTTTCAGCGGAGGGTTGTTGTTTCTGTAAGGAGAAAAATTTGTAAATTTCATTTCTTTACTCCTTTTTATGATATTGTTTGAATATGGTTGAAGTCAAAAATATTCAGTATAGGGACGCTGATGGGTGTGCGCTGAATTATCTAAAAGTTAGGAAAAAATAAAATGGCACGGAAAAAAATAGCTCTCATTGGTTCAGGTATGATTGGTGGTACTTTAGCACATATTATTGGGCTTAAAGAGCTTGCTGATGTGGTCTTATTTGATATTGCAGAAGGTGTGCCACAAGGTAAGGCTCTAGATATCGCCGAATCTTCTCCCGTTGATGGTTTTGATATCAGTCTAAAAGGTGCTAATGCTTATGAAGCAATTGAAGGTGCTGATGTTGTTATTGTAACAGCAGGCGTTGCGCGAAAACCTGGTATGAGCCGTGATGAACTTTTGGGCATTAATTTAAAGGTTATGGAACAAGTTGGAGCTGGAATTAAAAAATACGCTTCTTCAGCATTTGTTATTTGTATTACCAATCCCCTTGATGCAATGGTGTGGGCATTGCAGAAATTTTCAGGTCTCCCTACACATAAAGTGGTTGGTATGGCTGGTGTTCTTGATTCAGCGCGTTTTCGTCATTTCTTATCTGAGGAATTTAAGGTCTCTATTAAAGATGTGACAGCGTTTGTTTTAGGGGGGCACGGTGATACAATGGTTCCTCTCGTGCGTTATTCAACAGTTGGTGGTATTTCTTTGCCTGATCTTATAAAGATGGGCTGGACAACACAGGAAAGAATTGATCAAATTATCCAGCGTACCCGTGATGGCGGTGCAGAAATTGTTGGTTTGTTAAAAACAGGTTCTGCTTATTATGCACCAGCAGCTTCTGCTGTTTCTATGGCTGAGGCCTATTTAAAGGACACTAAGCGTGTTGTGCCTGTTGCAGCTTATCTTTCAGGAGAATATGGGGTTAATGATACCTACGTTGGTGTTCCTGTTGTAATTGGTGCAGGTGGTGTTGAACGAGTCATTGAAATTGATCTTGATAAAGAAGAAAGAGGTGCTTTTGATCATTCAGTAAATGCAGTTAAAAAGCTTTGTGAAGCTTGTATTGCTCTTGTGCCTAGTCTCAAGTAAATTGAACAAGATTTAATTCATTAAAACTAAGTATTTAGAATATTAAAACTTTAGGATTAATAATGATCCATAAAAGAAAAGGACAAATGCATGAATATCCATGAGTATCAGGCCAAACGTCTGCTTCATGAATATGGAGCACCAATTGCAAATGGTGTTGCTGTTTATTCTGTTGAGCAAGCTGAAAAATGGGCGGAAAAATTGCCCGGACCTCTCTATGTGGTTAAAAGTCAGATACACGCTGGTGGTCGTGGTAAGGGTAAGTTTAAAGAACTTGGTCCTGATGCAAAGGGTGGTGTTCGGCTTGCAAAATCTGTTGAAGAAGTTGTTGCAAATGTTCAAGAAATGCTTGGTAAAACTTTGGTAACCAAACAAACGGGTCCAGAGGGTAAGCAGGTCAATCGTCTTTACATTGAGGATGGTGCTGATATTGAAAGGGAGCTTTATCTTTCACTTTTGGTTGATCGTAGCGTTGGTCGAATTGCTTTTGTTGTTTCAACAGAAGGTGGAATGGATATTGAAACGGTTGCTGAAGAGACACCAGAAAAAATATTCACGCTTCCCATTGATGCTGTAGAGGGTGTTACTTCGGTTGATTGTGCAAGACTTTGTGATGCATTGAAACTACAAAGTAGTGCGCGAGAAGATGGTGAAAAGCTTTTTCCGATTCTCTATAAGGCATTTTGTAAAAAAGATATGAGCCTTTTAGAAATCAATCCGCTTATTGTGATGAAAGATGGTCGTTTACGTGTTCTTGATGCAAAAGTTTCTTTTGATAATAATGCTCTGTTTCGTCATCCAGATATTTTAGAATTACGCGATCTTTCAGAAGAGGATCCAAAAGAAATTGAAGCATCAAAGCATGATCTTGCTTATGTTGCTCTTGAGGGTACGATTGGTTGCATGGTTAATGGTGCGGGTCTTGCTATGGCAACAATGGATATTATCAAACTCTATGGAGCTGAGCCTGCAAATTTTCTTGACGTTGGTGGTGGAGCGTCAAAAGAAAAGGTGACAGCTGCTTTTAAAATTATTACGGCCGATCCAAATGTTAAGGGCATTTTGGTTAACATTTTTGGTGGTATTATGCGTTGTGATGTCATTGCTGAAGGTGTGGTTGCTGCTGTTCGTGAGGTTGGTTTAAAGGTTCCCTTAGTTGTTCGTCTTGAAGGCACTAATGTTGAGCAGGGTAAAGCAATTATTAATGAAAGTGGTTTGAATGTTATTCCTGCTGATGATTTAGATGATGCTGCCCAAAAAATTGTTGCAGCCGTGAAGGGAGCTTAAGCTATGTCGATTCTTGTGAATAAAGAGACAAAAGTTCTAGTTCAAGGGCTTACAGGAAAAACAGGAACATTTCATACAGAACAGGCGCTTGCTTATCATGGTACGCAAATGGTTGGGGGTGTTAATCCTAAAAAGGGTGGAGAAACATGGGAAGGTTCAAAAGGCGAAACTCTTCCTATCTTTGCTAATGTTGCAGAAGCAAAGGAAAAAACAGGCGCGGATGCTTCTGTTATTTATGTTCCTCCTGCAGGGGCTGCGGCAGCTATTATAGAGGCTATTGAAGCTGAAGTTCGTTTAATTATCTGTATTACGGAAGGTATTCCCGTTATGGATATGGTTAAAGTGAAGGCGCGATTAGAAAACTCAAAGTCTCGTCTTATTGGTCCTAATTGTCCTGGTATTCTTACACCAAATGAATGTAAAATTGGTATTATGCCTGGTTCTATTTTTAGAAAAGGTTCTGTTGGGGTTGTTTCGAGGTCGGGAACTTTAACTTATGAAGCCGTTTTTCAAACGAGTCAGGAAGGTCTCGGGCAAACAACTGCGATAGGGATTGGTGGCGACCCTGTTAAGGGCACTGAATTTATTGATGTGTTGGAAATGTTTTTAGCGGATGATGAAACTCAGTCTATTGTTATGATTGGGGAGATTGGTGGTTCTGCTGAAGAAGAAGCAGCACAGTTTCTGCAAGATGAAGCAAAAAAAGGTCGTAAAAAACCAGTTGTTGGCTTTATTGCTGGCCGTACAGCTCCTCCAGGACGTACAATGGGACATGCTGGTGCTGTTATTTCTGGTGGTAAAGGTGGAGCAGAAGATAAAATTGCGGCAATGGAATCAGCAGGGATTCGAGTGTCTCCTTCACCATCACAGATAGGTAAGACTTTGATGTCAGTTTTGAAGGGCTAAAAGAAAATTTCACCTGAATAAGAAAAAGTTCTTAGATTCAGGTGAAAAAACTTGAGTATAAAAAGGTAAAACTTTTTTGAATGTTTGAATCATTGCTTGTTTTGTAAGCATTTAAAGGTCGAAAAGAGATATAAGGAGACGGAATAGATGTTCCGGAGAGGTATATGGCAAGGCAGGACGAAATAAATAGCCTTTTTGCACAGACATCATTTCTTTATGGTGGCAATGCGGATTATATAGATCAACTTTATGCTCAATATGAAAAAGATCCTACCAGTGTTGATTCACAGTGGCGTGCTTTTTTTGAAGGACTTCATGATAATAAAGAAGATGTTCTCAGAAATGCTGAAGGGGCAACATGGCAAAGTGATCATTGGCCAGTAAAGGCAAATGGAGAATTGGTTTCTGCTCTTGATGGTGATTGGTCTTCTCTTGAAAAATATCTTGGTGATAAATTAAAGGAAAAAGCAATAACAGGTGCTGCACAAAAGGGAAAAACTTCCAGTGAGCAAGATATTATTCGTGCAACACGTGATTCCGTTCATGCAATTATGATGATTCGTGCGTTTCGAGCACGGGGGCATCTTCGTGCGCGGCTTGACCCTCTTCAATTGGCCGAAAAACAAGAAGATTATAAGGAACTTTCTCCAGAAGCTTATGGTTTTACTCCAGCTGATTACGAGCGTCCCATTTTTATTGATAATGTTTTAGGGTTGGAATATGCAACTATTCCACAAATGCTTGAAATTCTCAACCGTACATATTGTTCAACAATCGGTGTGGAATATATGCATGTTTCTGATCCGGTTCAGAAAGCATGGCTTCAAGAACGCATTGAAGGGCGAGATGAAAAAATTTCTTTCACACAACAAGACAAGAAAGCTATCCTGAAAAAGCTTATTCAGGCAGAAGGATTCGAACAGTTTTTAGACACTAAATATAAAGGTACAAAGCGTTTTGGACTCGATGGTGGTGAGGCGCTGATTCCCGCTCTTGAACAGATTATCAAATGTGGTAGTGCTTTAGGGGTACAGGAAGTTATTTTAGGAATGGCACATCGTGGTCGTTTAAATGTTCTTTCACAAGTTCTTGCCAAGCCGCATAGGGCTATCTTTCATGAATTCAAAGGGGGATCTTATAAGCCTGATGATGTGGAGGGATCCGGTGATGTCAAATATCATTTGGGAACTTCAGCTGATCTTGAATTTGATGGTAAAAAAGTTCATTTATCGCTGTTGGCCAATCCATCTCATCTTGAGATTGTTGATCCGGTTGTTATGGGAAAAGCACGTGCTAAACAAGATCAACTTATGGGACTTGCACATACTGATTTACTCTCATTAAGTGAGCGTTCAAAAGTGATGCCATTGCTTATTCATGGTGATGCTGCTTTTGCGGGACAAGGCGTTATCCAAGAAACTTTTGGTCTTTCAGGTCTTAAAGGTTATCGTGTTGCAGGCTCACTTCATGTTATTATCAATAATCAGATTGGTTTTACAACATCTCCACGTTTTTCACGTTCTTCGCCTTATCCATCAGATGTTGCAAAAATGATTGATGCACCAATTTTCCATGTGAATGGTGATGATCCTGAGGCAGTTGTTTTTGTTGCCAAAATAGCAACAGAGTTTCGCCAAATTTTCCATAAACCGGTGGTTATTGATATGTTTTGTTATCGCCGTTATGGGCATAATGAAGGTGATGAGCCTTCCTTTACGCAACCGCTTATGTATAAAGCAATTCGTAATCATAAAACAACACTTCAACTTTATAGTGACCAATTGGTAGCAGAAGGGGTGATTTCTTTAGAAGAGATTGAGCAACAAAAAAAATTATGGCGCGATAAGCTTGAAGGTGAATTTGAAGCAAGTGCTTCTTATAAGCCTAATAAAGCTGATTGGCTTGATGGAAGCTGGACGGGACTCAAAGCTTTTAGTAGTTCTGATGAACAACATTCTAGAACAACCGGTGTTGAATTAAAAATTTTAAAGGAAATTGGTCAGAAAATTGTCGAAATTCCGGCAGATTTTCACGTTCACAAAACCATTCAACGTTTTTTAAATAATCGTGCTAAAATTTTCGAAACCGGTGAGGGTGTTGACTGGGCAACCGCTGAAGCTCTAGCTTTTGGTTCTCTTTGTTTGGAAGGAGCACCGGTTCGTCTTTCCGGTGAGGATGTTGAACGGGGAACTTTTTCACAACGTCATTCAGTTCTTTATGACCAAGAAAATGAGGCGCGTTATATTCCTTTGAATCATTTACAAAAAGGGCAAGCGCTTTATGAAGTTGTTAATTCTATGCTTTCTGAAGAAGCTGTTCTTGGTTTTGAATATGGATATTCTCTTGCTGAACCACGAGGATTAACACTTTGGGAAGCACAATTTGGTGATTTCTCTAATGGTGCACAGGTCATTTTTGATCAATTTATTTCATCCGCGGAGCGTAAGTGGCTTCGTATGTCTGGTCTTGTGTGTTTATTGCCTCATGGTTTTGAAGGGCAAGGGCCGGAGCATTCTTCTGCACGTTTAGAACGGTTTCTTCAACTTTGTGCGGAAGATAATATGCAGGTTGCTAATTGTACAACCCCTGCAAATTATTTTCATATTTTGCGTCGACAAATTAAGCGTGACTTCCGTAAGCCATTGATTTTGATGACACCGAAATCACTTTTACGTCATAAGCGCGCTGTTTCTCTTCTCAATGAAATGGGGCCAGAAACAAGTTTCTGTCGTGTGTTGCTTGATGATGCAGAATGTCTCAAAGATTCTGTCATTAAGTTGCAGAAAGATAATAAAATTCGCCGTGTCGTTCTTTGTACTGGTAAGGTTTATTACGACCTTTATGAAGAACGTGAAAAAAAGGGTATTGATGATGTTTACCTCCTTCGTGTTGAACAACTTTATCCTTTCCCTGCTAAAGTTTTGGTGAATGTGTTGTCGCGCTTTTTGCAGGCGGAAGTTTTTTGGTGCCAAGAAGAACCAAAAAACATGGGGGCTTGGTCATTTATTGAGCCTTATTTGGAATGGGTTTTGACGCATATTAATGCGCAATATTCACGTGCTCGTTATGCAGGACGTCCTGCGAGTGCGTCACCGGCCTCTGGGTTAATGGTGAAACACCTTGAACAACTGGCTGCGTTTCTTAAAGACGCGTTAGGTTCTTAATTTATTACTACTCTGATGTATGGAAAAATATTATGACTACTGAAATTCGTGTTCCTACTTTGGGCGAATCGGTTACCGAAGCAACGATTGGCAAATGGTTTAAAAAACTTGGCGAAGCTGTCGCTATGGATGAGCCTTTGGTTGAATTAGAAACTGATAAGGTGACCGTTGAAGTTCCTTCTCCTGTTGCGGGAAAATTATCTGAAATCATTGCAAAAGAAGGCGATACGGTTGAAGTAAATGCTCTTTTAGGAGTGGTGGAAGCTAGAGAAGCTGGTGTCTCCCAATCATCTTCACCTTCTGCTACACTTGTTCCAGCGGCTTCATCTGAATCAGAGAAGCCTGCTTCGAGCAGTACAATGCCTCCTTCTCCTTCAGCAGCAAAATTGATGGCTGAAAATAATGTTGCAAAAAGCGATATTTCAGGTTCTGGAAAACGTGGACAAATTCTTAAAGAAGATGTTCTTGGTGGATTAAAACAAAGTACAAATGCCTCTACACCCTCTTCTTCTGCGACGAGTTCTTCGGCAGCTCCTGTCCAAGAAACACGTGAAGAGCGGGTTCGTATGACGAAATTGCGTCAAACAATTGCTCGCCGTCTTAAAGATGCACAAAATGTAGCAGCAATGTTAACCACATTTAATGAGGTTGATATGTCAGCGGTGATGGATTTGCGCAAGCGTTATAAGGACCTTTTTGAAAAGAAACATGGTGTTAAACTTGGTTTTATGGGCTTTTTTACCAAAGCTGTTTGTCATGCATTAAAAGAACTTCCTGCTGTTAATGCCGAGATTGATGGGACAGATATTGTTTACAAAAACTATGTCAATGTTGGAATTGCTGTTGGAACGGATAAAGGGCTTGTTGTTCCAGTAGTGCGAGATGCAGATCAAATGTCATTGGCAGAGATTGAAAAAGAGATTGGTCGTTTGGGGCGTCTTGCGCGTGATGGAAAATTAGCCGTTTCTGATATGCAAGGCGGAACTTTTACCATTACCAATGGTGGTGTGTATGGATCGTTGATGTCAACACCGATTTTGAATGCACCACAGTCTGGTATTTTGGGAATGCATGCGATTAAAGAGCGAGCAATGGTTGTTGAGGGCCAAGTTGTGATCCGCCCCATGATGTATTTAGCGCTTTCTTATGATCACCGTATTGTGGATGGGCAAGAAGCTGTAACTTTCCTTGTGCGTGTTAAGGAAAGCTTAGAAGATCCGGAACGCCTTGTTCTTGATTTGTAAAATACAGTTTTCAGGATGAAAGGAGAAACGGATGTCTTATGATGTGGCTGTGATCGGAGCAGGTCCAGGAGGTTATGTAGCAGCAATAAAGGCTGCACAACTGGGGCTTAAAGTAGCGATTATTGAAAAGCGTACAACATTAGGAGGAACATGTCTCAATGTTGGTTGTATTCCTTCTAAAGCATTGTTGCATGCTTCAGAAGTGTTTTCTGAAACCCAGCATGGTTTTGAAACGCTTGGTATTTCTATTGGTAAATCTAAGCTTAATCTTGAACAAATGATGGTTCATAAGAAAGCTGTGGTGACAGCCAATACAAGTGGCGTTTCTTTTTTGATGAAAAAAAATAAAGTTGATACTTTTTTTGGAACAGCTAAAATTTTGAGTGCGGGTCATGTGGAAGTTGTTGCCAGAGATGGTAATAAACAAACAATTGAAACAAAAAATATTATTATTGCTACGGGCTCAGAGAGTTCAGGCATTCCAAGCGTGAATGTTGAAATTGATGAAAAGACTATTGTTTCTTCTACGGGAGCCCTTTCACTTGAAAAAGTACCAGAGCATATGATTGTAGTGGGTGCTGGTGTTATTGGTTCAGAACTTGGATCAGTTTGGAGCCGTTTAGGTGCTAAAGTTACCATTATTGAGTATCTTAATAAAATTTTGGGCTCAATGGATGGTGAAGTTTCACGGCAATTTCAGAAATTAATGGAAAAACAGGGGATAGAATATAAGACGGGAACAAAGGTGACAGCTGTTACACAATCTGGCTCAACTGCTCAGGTGACTTTTGAAGCCGTCAAAGGTGGTGCAGCTGAAACTTTAGAGGCTGATGTTGTGCTTATTGCTACTGGACGTTCTCCGTATACCGAGGGGCTTGGCTTAGGGGAGGCTGGTGTTCAGTTAGATGAACGCGGATTTATTGCAATTGATGCCCATTGGCAGACGAATGTTCCAGGAATTTATGCGATTGGTGATGTCGTAAAAGGGCCAATGTTAGCGCATAAAGCAGAGGAAGAAGGCGTTGCTGTGGCAGAAATTTTGGCAGGTCAAAAAGGGCATGTTAATTTTGATGTTATTCCTAGTGTTGTTTATACACAGCCGGAAATTGCTAGTGTAGGAAGGACAGAAGAAGAGCTAAAAACTGCTGGTATTGAATATAATGTTGGCAAATTTCCTTTTATGGCTAATGGTCGTGCTCGTGCAATGCAAAAGAGTGATGGGTTCGTTAAAATCCTTTCTGATAAAAAAACAGATCGGGTATTAGGGGGGCATATTCTTGGATTTGGTGCTGGTGAAATGATCCATGAAATTGCAGTTTTAATGGAATTTGGTGGTTCATCAGAAGATCTGGGGCGTTGTTGCCATGCACATCCTACCTTATCAGAAGCCGTGCGTGAGGCAGCTTTGGCAACATTTGCTAAACCACTTCATATTTAAAAAGCTTTTAAAAAGTACATTTTAAAAGTCATAGGAGGCAGAAAATATTTGTGAAGCATACAACAACATTTTAAAACTTTAAAAAGGAATACAACCAATTGTATTGAAATATTCCGTTTGTTGTATGCTTTTCTATAATTATTGTTTTAAAATTCAGTTGTGTAGTTTTTATTGATTATCCTGTTGTGTATTATTGTTTAGAGCGGTGGTGTTTGTTTGGTTTATGTAAAGTTTTACATATGGGGTGGTTTTTATACTATTATAAAATATTTAGGATAGGGTTCTGAGCCTATTTGCGTGCTTTGTTTTAAGAACACATCTCTCAAAATGCGCAAACCTATTTCACGATGGTGCTCGTGAATGGTATAGCTGTAAAGTTCCTCTTGAAATATATAAAATTCATTCAAATTGTTATAAGACCTATTTGTGCATCATCATCTTTATGTTTAGTAAAAGTATACGCTGACATTATAATGCACTTTTTCAGTTCTCAATATTACTAAAGCTCTTTATTATTTGAGAGTTTTTATAAGAGAAATTTTTACTCACACGCCCGCTTTGTTTGTGATGTGCAGGAAAAAGATATTAATTGATTCAATGTGAGGGAGTTTGTGATAAGAGAATCTTATAATATTCAGCGTTATGAATCAAGTTGAAAGTGATATTTATTGTTATAAATCAATGTGTTATATATGATAATGAATCATATGAAGAGAGAAGCCAAGAGGAATTCGCTCAAAGAAATTGAATTGTTTAATGATTGGTGTGGGTTAAGGATATTTGTCATTTAAGATGAAGAGGGGAGGGGTTGAATATTCTACAAAATACCACTCTTTTTTAAAAGAGCGGTATTTTTATATCTTTTGTTTATGACGCTATCTTTTTGATGATAATGACAAGTTATACAGTGTGATTAAATTAGTTTTTGCTTCTCTGTTTTTCTTGATCATTGCTTGCTATGTCTTAGAAAGATGATATGTTTCTTCTTTAAGGTTGTTAAGAAATCGTAATGTTGCCAAAATATAACGAATAGCTAAATTTTTTTGAAAACCATAATTACATGAGAATATTAAGTTTGTTTTCATTGGGCAGTTTTCTGATAACTTAAAAAATTAAGCATATGCTTTCTATAGGTATAAATTTAAAATTCTAATTTTTTATCCTCTTGTTGTTCTCTTATAAAAGTGGGAAGCCCCATACGATCAAGATATTTAAGGAAAGGGCGGGGTGGTAATTCCTCTACATTGACCATAGTCTTAACATCCCATTCGCCTGTAGCAATGAGAAGGGCTGTAGCAGCAGCTGGTACGCCAGCGGTATAGGAAATGCCTTGTGCTCCAGTTTCATGAAAAGCTTGTTTATGATCGGCTATATTATAGATAAAAATTTCTCGCAGGTGTCCATCTTTTTCGCCTTTAATAAGATCTCCGATACAGGTTTTTCCTGTGTAGTCTGGGGCGAGAGAGGAAGGGTCGGGTAAGACGGCTTTCACGACTTTCAAGGGCACGACTTCTTGACCTTCCGCCGTTTTAATCGGTTGTTCGGATAAGAGTCCGAGGTTTTTTAGAACCGTAAAAACAGTGATATAACGTTCACCAAATCCCATCCAGAAACGGACATTCTCCACATCGAGATTTTTCGATAATGAATGAATTTCATCATGTCCTGTCATATAGGCTTTTTGTTTTCCAACAACGGGGAGATCCCATTCATGGCTGATTTCAAACATTTTATTGGAAGTCCATTTTTTATTTTGCCATGACCATACTTGTCCTGTAAATTCACGGAAGTTAATTTCTGGATCAAAATTTGTAGCAAACCAACGCCCATGATTTCCGGCATTAATATCAATAATATCAATATCTGTGATTTTATCAAAATAATCATCGCGCGCTAATGCTGCATAAGCATTCACTACACCTGGGTCAAAACCTGCTCCTAAAATAGCGGTTATACCAGCTTTTTCACATTCTTGACGCCGAGGCCATTCATAATTGCCATACCAAGGAGGTGTTTCACAAATTTTCAAGGGGTCTTCATGGATCGCTGTATCGATATAAGCGCATTTGGTTTCAATACAAGCTGAAAGAACAGACATATTAAGAAAGGCAGAACCAACATTAATGACAATTTCGCATTTGGTCTTTTGGATGAGCTTTATAGTTTCTTCTACATTCATGGCATTGAGCGAATGGCTTTTGAGAACACCCTGTTCTTTCATTGTGTTTTTTTCTTTAATAGAAGCAATGATGGCTTCACATTTTTTGAGTGTTCGTGAAGCAATATGAATTTCACCAAGAATATCGTTGTTTTGAGCACATTTGTGTGCAACAACTTGTGCAACACCTCCAGCACCAATAATGAGAACATTTTTTTTCATTGTAGGTTCATCTCCTTTTTAATACTGTTGTATGACGTTTTTATGGTTGATCTTTATGAAAGGCTTTTCTGATAGTCGTTATAGCTGAATTGGCGTTGAAGTGTTAGTGTACCATCGCATTCTTTGAGAACAATAGCAGGCATTGTAACGCCATTAAACCAGTTTTTCTTGACCATTGTATAACCTGCTGCATCCTGAAAAGACAGCCGATCGCCTATTTTAAGAGGCTGTTGAAATTGAAATGTTCCAAAAATATCACCAGCAAGACAAGATTTTCCACAAACCATGATTTCGTGTGGTCCTTGATTGGGTTCTAATTTGGCATTTTCACGATAAATGAGAAGATCAAGCATATGTGCTTCAATTGAGCTGTCAACGATGGCAAGATTCTTTTCATTATACAATGTGTCAAGAACACTGACTTCTAATGTGGTGCTTTTGGTGATAGCAGCTTCTCCTGGTTCTAGAAAAAGAGTAACACCATGGGTTTTAGAAAATTGTTTTAAACGTTTTGCGAAAGATTCTAAAGGATAATTTTCAGCGGTAAAATGGATTCCGCCACCAAGGCTTATCCAGTCAACCGCAGCGAAAAGTTCTGCAAATTTTTCTTCCATGTGATTCAGCATTTGGTTAAAAAGATTAAAATCAGCATTTTCGCAATTGTTGTGGATCATCAGGCCATTTATGAGGGGTAGAACTTCTTTTATAGCGCTTTGATTGGTTTCGCCTAAGCGGCTAAAAGGGCGGGAGGGATTGGCAAGATCAAAATTGGATGCGCTGATTCTTGGATTTAACCTCAAACCCCGTTGGATGGTCTTGCTAGCTTTAGAAAAACGTTGAAGTTGTTGGATTGAGTTAAAGATAATTTTGTCTGTATAGCTACAGGCTTCATCAATTTCATGATCGGCCCAAGCAACCGAATAAGCATGTGTTTCTTTGCCAAATTTTTCTCTTCCTAAACGCAGTTCATAAAGGGATGATGATGTGGTTCCATCCATGAACTCGGACATTAAATCAAAAACACTCCATGTAGCAAAACATTTCAAAGCAAGTAAAATTTTAGCTCCAGACATTTCCCGTAAACGAGAAATTGTTTGCATGTTTTTGATGAGTTTCGATTTGTCTATAAGGTAGTAGGGGGTTTTTATCATCATTTATTCATTCTTTTTTGAAGGATCTTATTACCAAGATCAACGTTTAGTACAAAGAGTAACAGAATGTCTCAAGAAAAAAGAGTCTTAAGAAAAGAATCTGTTTCTGTCTAGAAAGAGAAAGGCTTTCTGTAATTACTGTTGTTTATTATTTTGAGTTTTGCGTTATGAGTATGAAAAAAAAATTATATTATGCTTTAGCTTTTGTATTGGTTAGCAGTTTTTTCATTATAACAACTACTCTTGTTAATTGGGGGCAAAATAGGAGTGATGCTAAAGCCAAACTGGTTACTCAGACTTCTGTCCAAGATAGTTCGGTGCCTTTGATTTTTACGGGGCGTAGAGAACTTAATGGTTTTAAAGGTTATCGTCATTATCGGCGTGGTTATCGTAAATATAGTGATAATTGGTGGTATCCTGAAGTGGCATTTGTTACGTCACCGCACTTAAGCACAAAAAGCGCATCATTAAAAGCTGTACCAGATGCTAAAAAAGTGTTTTTAACGTCTTCTTCGGAAAAATTAGAAAAAAAAGAGCCATGGATGCTTAAACAACATATTGAATCTTGCCGTGCGCGTTATCGCTCTTATAATAAAAATGATAATAGTTTTCAGCCTTTTCATGGGGGGCGTAAACAGTGTTTATCACGCTTTTTTAAAGGATAGAAATTATTAAATAAATTTTTAATTGCTTCTTGTCGTGGGCGTTATTGTTCTTACAATAAAGAGAAAACTTGCGTGGTGCGCAGCATTTTCATGAAAGCGTTTTTTTTGAAAAATTTAAATACTTTTAAGTTTTATTAAATCTTATTATCATTAAGTGTGGAATGGGGGGTAAGGATATAAGTTTTTGTTTTGTCGATGACAAAATATTAAGGACAGGATGGAGTTGAAAGAATGACAACACGGGAAGCAATGTTGATATTGCTCGTTTTGCTTCCCTTTGGTGGAAGTGCTATCATTGGCTTTTTTCGCTCGACAGCAAAAAATAATGAAGCATGGTTTGCTGGGATTGTTGCACTTTTCTGTCTTATTTTTACAATAATGCTTTATCCGGAAGTTCGCGGAAACCACGTAGTGCGTTTAGATATTTCTTGGCTTCCAGAATGGGGGAGCGATTTGATTCTCCGTATAGATGGTTTATCGTGGCTTTTTTGCTTGCTCATTACAGGAATTGGGTTGCTTGTTGTCATTTATTCACGTTATTACATGGATCCAGCAGATTCTGTACCGCGATTTTTTTCCTTTTTTTTGGCCTTTATGGGATCAATGACGGGAATAGTCTTATCAGGTAATCTCGTATTTTTGGTTATTTTTTGGGAACTCACCAGCATTTTTTCTTTTTTGTTGATCGGCTATTGGTATCATAATGCAAGTGCGCGTGAGGGTGCGCGTATGGCTCTAACGATCACAGGTTTTGGCGGTTTTGCACTTTTTATTGGGGTTTTATTGATCGGGTATATTGTTGGCAGTTTTGATTTGGATAAAGTGCTGCAGTCTGGAGATATGATCCGGTCAAGTTCTCTTTATAGTCCTGTCCTTATTTGTATTTTATTGGGGGGATTAACAAAAAGTGCGCAGTTTCCCTTTCATTTTTGGCTGCCCAATGCGATGGCTGCTCCAACCCCTGTATCGGCTTATTTGCATTCAGCAACCATGGTAAAAGCGGGATTGTTTTTGCTTGTTCGTTTATGGCCTGTGCTTTCTGGGACAGAATCTTGGTTTTGGCTGGTTGGCTTTTCAGGACTCTCTACATTGCTGCTTGGTGCCTATTTTTCCATGTTTCAGCAAGACTTGAAAGGGCTGCTTGCTTATTCAACTATTAGTCATCTTGGATTGATTACCACGCTTTTAAGCCTTGGTAGTCCACTTGCTTGTGTTGCAGCGATCTTCCATATGGCTAATCATGCTACTTTTAAAGCTTCTTTATTTATGGCTGCTGGTATTATTGATCACGAGACGGGAACACGTGATATGCGTAAATTGTCAGGGCTTTATCGCTCTATGCCTATTACAGCAACTCTCGCTTTAGTTGCAAGCGCAGCGATGGCTGGAGTTCCTTTGTTGAATGGTTTTTTATCGAAAGAGATGTTTTTTGCTGAAGCTGTTGAAACGCATATGGAATCATGGCTCGATTGGATTGCACCTTATGTAGCAACGCTGGCTAGTCTGTTTAGTGTAACCTATTCTATACGCTTTATTCATGGCGTTTTTTTGGGACCAAAACCTGTCAATTTACCCAAAACTCCCCATGAACCACCGCATTTCATGCGTTTACCAATGGAGCTTTTGGTGTTTATTTGTTTAGCAGTTGGTATTTTTCCTAATTTAACAATAGGACCTATTTTAGATAACGCGGTTGTGTCTGTTTTAGGATCAATGACAATCCCTTATAGTTTAGCTGTTTGGCATGGGTTTAATACTCCATTAGTGATGAGTTTTGTTGCGTTATTAGGAGGCGGATTACTCTACGCTGTCGGGCACCGTTATTTTTTATCCTGTGATGATGGAGCGCCTTTTTTTCGTCACTTAAATGGACCGCGTATTTTTGAACGCATTCTCGTGATTATTTCTTGGAAATGGGCACGTGCGGTGGAATCTATTTTGTCAACACGTCGTTTGCAGATACAGTTGCACTGGATTTTTTGGGTGTGTTTTGCATTTGTTGGTCTTTTACTTTGGTGCGATGGTTTTATTTCAGCGGGGGCGTTACCGCTTTTCCCAGTTGATATTCCCTTTCTCGCTCTTTGGTTAGTTGGCGGATTATGTGCACTTTTAGTTGCTTGGCAAGCGAAGTTTCATCGTCTTGCATCACTCATGTTGTTGGGGGGAGCTGGTTTGATGACTTGTGCAACCTTTTTATGGCTTTCTGCTCCTGATTTAGCAATAACACAATTAGTTGTTGAGGTTGTTACAGTCGTCTTATTATTGCTTGGTTTACGGTGGTTGCCTAAACGTTTGCATAATCCTACTCCAACGCCTGTTCGTTTTTTCGTGCGCTTGCGTCGTATCCGTGATTTCATCATAGCCCTTGTGGGAGGTGCTGGTGTAGCATGGCTCTCTTTTGCAGTGATGACACGTCCTCAAGGTACGACGATTTCTGATTTTTTTCTCACAAAGGCTTACTCTGATGCTGGTGGTCGCAATGTTGTGAATGTGTTGTTGGTTGATTTCCGTGGTTTTGATACTATGGGAGAAATTGTCGTTTTGGGTGTTGTATCACTCACTGTTTTTGCCCTTTTACGGCGGTTTCGTCCTGCCCCTGAAAGTATTGATGCACCTTTTCAGCAACGTGTCCAGAAAGCCTTTGATATGGCACAGCCTAATCGAAATGTGGGAGATACAGTGTTGAATTATTTAGCTGTTCCTGCTGTTATTATGGGTTGGCTCTTTCCGATTATTATCGCTTTTGCTATTTATTTATTTATGCGAGGGCATGATCTGCCAGGAGGTGGATTTGTCGGTGGTGTTACTTTGGCGATAGGATTTATTTTACAATATCTTGCACGCGATATTCGGTGGGTGGAAACGCATTTGAGAGTTTTACCTTTGCGTTGGATGGGCTTTGGTTTATTGTTGTCAGTCGTAACGGGGATGGGCTCTTGGTTTTTTGGATATCCTTTTTTAACATCCTTTTTTCGATATATTCATTTTCCGTTAATTGGAAAAGTTCCCATGGCATCTGCTTTTTTGTTTGATTTTGGTGTGCTTTCTCTTGTGTTAGGAGCAACTGTTCTCATTTTAATTGCACTTGCACACCAGTCAATTCGGAGTTACCGAATCGGTAAGAAACCTGTTTTGAAAGAGAAGGAAAATTAATGGAAATTGTTCTTTCTTTAGGTATTGGTATTCTTGTTGGATCAGGAATTTGGCTTATTTTACGTCCACGCACTTTTCAAGTCATTCTTGGTTTGTCTTTGATTTCCTATGGTGTCAATCTTTTTATGTTTTCAATGAGTAGACCGCGTAGTAATGCCGCTCCAATTGTTGATCCTACTACTGTTATTAATCCAGCTAATTATGTCGATCCTCTTCCTCAAGCCTTAGTTTTAACTGCGATTGTGATTGGTTTTGCAACGACAGCTTTATTTTTAGTTATTCTCTTGGTTTCACGCGGTTTAACGGGTTCAGATCACGTTGATGGACGTGAGGTGCAGTGATGGAAGTAGGGGTGCACCATCTCCTTATTTTGCCTATTCTTTTGCCGTTAATCACTGGAGCACTTCTTCTTTTTTATGATGAACGGCGTTCGAAATTTAAATCATTGATTAGTCTTTTTTCGGCGGGATTGTCGGTCGTTATTGCTGTTTTACTGATTATACGTACTCTTGAAATAGCGCCGGCTTGCGATGTTTATCGGCTTGGCAATTGGCTCTCTCCCTTCGGAATTGTTTTGGTCCTTGATCGTTTAAGCGCCATGATGCTTTTACTTTCAAGCTTATTGGTGACTAGCGTACTGGTTTTTGCGCGGGCTCATTGGTACAAAGCGGGTTCTCATTTTCAGTCACTGATGCAATTTTTCATGGTTGGAATGAACGGCGCTTTTTTGACCGGTGATTTATTTAATTTATTTGTATTTTTTGAAGTTATGTTAACGGCTTCCTATGGGCTTGCTTTGCATGGTTCTGGTCAGACACGCGTGCGTGCAGGGTTGCATTATGTTGTGGTTAATCTTGTTGCTTCATTACTTTTTTTAGTTGGTACAGCACTTATTTATGGAGTCGCTGGTACTCTTAATATGGCCGATTTGGCTGTTAAAATAAAATATATATCTTCTACAGATATTGTTTTGTTCGAAATAGGTGTTGCACTTCTAGGTATTGCTTTTTTGCTTAAGGCTGGTATGTGGCCGCTTAATTTTTGGTTGGTGCCAACTTACAGCGCGGCAGTAGCGCCCGTTGGAGCTTCTTTTGCACTTTTGAGCAAGGTGGGTATTTATATTATTTTACGTTTAACGCTGCTGTGGTTTGGTCCTGAAAGTGAATATTTTAACCATTTTGGTCATACGGTTTTGTTTTATGGTGGGCTTGCCACTTTGATTTTTGGTTTTATTGGGGTATTGGCGAGCCAAGTTTTGGTGCGTTTGGCAGCTTATAGTGTTCTTGTCTCTTCTGGTACATTGTTGGCAGCAATAGGGATTGGCAATGCAGCACTGACAGCAGGTGCACTTTTTTATATTGTTTCTTCAACTTTAGCACTGGGAGCTTTTTTTCTTTTGGTAGAGTTGGTTGAACGCTGTCAAGATGTGGCTGCTAATGTTCTGGCTGTCACAATGGAGGTTTATGGTGATGATGAAGAGGAGGAAGAAGATGAAGTTGGCACATATCTCCCTGTAACCTTGGCAATTCTTGGGGCTTGTTTTGGTATCTGTGCCATTTTGATTATTGGATTGCCACCTTTTTCTGGTTTTGTTGCTAAACTTATGATGTTCATGGCAGTTTTAAACCATAGTAGAGAGGATTTTTTTGCCTCTCTTCCGGTTTATCATGATTGGCTTTTTGTGGTTTTTGTCACCCTCTCAGGTTTTGCAGCTTTGATTGCACTGACACGAACGGGGATTCGAACTTTTTGGGTTTCTCTTGAAGGTCGCGTTCCCCGTGTGCAGGTGATAGAATTTGCGCCTATTGCTGTTCTTCTTGCCTTGTGTTTTCTTATAACAATTGTAGCCGGTCCTGTTAGTCATTATATGTCTGAAACTGCTAAGACTTTGTATGAACCTCAGAATTATATTGGGAGCGTTTTAACGGATTTTTCTCTCGAAAAGAGGGAGATGAATAAATGAATCGTTTTTGTCCTTCTCCTTTTTTCAGTGGTGTCATTGTCCTTATGTGGCTTATTTTAAATGGTTTTAGTTTAGGGCAATTGTTTTTAGGTATTATAACCGCTTTGTTTTGTGGTTGGATGATACGGCTTCTTGAGCCGGAGAAGGTTGCTATTAAAAACTGGAGTGCGGTTTTTCGTCTTATTTTTCGAGTCTTGATAGATTCTATATCCTCAAATATCTCGGTGGCTTGGTTTGTTTTAACAAAAAGGTCTCGAAAACAGCGATCTGGCTTTATTGTAGTGCCTCTTCTGCTTCATAATCGCACTGCTTTGGCTATTTTAGCGTGCATCCTTTCGGCAACTCCTGGAACGGCTTGGGTTGCCTATAATAGTAAAAAGGGTGAGCTTTTGCTCCATGTCTTAAATTTAAAAAAAGGATATAATTATCAACGATTGATAAAACAACGGTATGAGCAATTACTTTTGGAGATTTTCTTATGAGTATGGTGATCCTTTATTGGGGGCTTTTCTTTTCACAGTTTTTTTTAAGTTTGGCGGTGGTCTTCGCATTGTTTCGGTTGATTCGTGGTCCACGGGCACAGGATAGAATTGTTGGTTTGGATGCTCTTTATATAACCACTGTTCTTTTGTTTCTTACATTCGATATCCGTTCAGGAACAACCATTTATTTTGTTGCTGCCCTCATTATTGGGTTGTTGGGGTCTGTTTCAAGCATCGCTTTAGCGAAGTTTCTTATGCGGGGGGAGGTTATTGAATGAAAGATGACGTATCGCTTGTGGTGGCTATTGCTATCACGGTTTTCTTAATATTAGGGTCTGGATTGACACTGATCGCAACGATAGGTTTGGTGCGCTTTTCCAGTTTTTATGAGCGTTTGCATATGCTTTCAGTGTGTACGAGTTGGGGTGTTGGTAGCATTCTTATTTCTTCATTTCTTTATTCAATATTTGTGGACCATTATTTTGTTTTTCATGAAGTGTTGCTGATGTTTTTTTTGTTTTTAACAGCACCGGTAGCTTCTATGTTGCTCTCACATACAGCAGCTTATCGACATCATTCAGAAGAACAGTCAGAAAAACCGCTGGCTCTTTTATTAAACCAGACGGAGGAAAAGTTACTCACGTCAGAAGGAACATCAAGCGATGAGAGCCAGCGCGGTTCTTGAAATGTAAGAACCTTCCTTATTCTGTGCTTTTTTCTTCTACACACGTGAGGGACGTTGCGTGGTCTTCAGTAAGGGTATTGTAGAATGAGGCCTCGTTTCCTTTTGTCCACCAAACATATTCACCCCCTACATATTTTGCTCCAGAAGCAGAAACGACATTGGAAGCGATGATGCGCTTTCCATTCCATTTGAGATCAACTAATGCAATATCATTGGTAGTGTAGTAGGTTGCTTCAACACGTTCTTTTTTTGTTTCATTGCTGCATTGATAGACAGCGGTTTCTTTTTTTGGTTCTGAATCGTCTGGTACCTCAATGACTAAAGAGCCGGCAAAGGCACTCGTTGAGCTAAAAAGCGATAGATTTAAAACGACTAAAAACCGTAAATTAAAAAGAGTTTTTTTCATAATGATTCCTTCGTTATTTAGAACAACAATGTTGATTCATCTTTACAGTGGATGGGGGTTTTTCTTTCTGGATCACGAAGATGATCGTAAAGTGTGACTTCGTTGTTCTTTTTCCACCAAATATACCAGCTTCCTTCGTATTTTTCCCCTGTGTCTGCGACTACATTTGCAGCAACGACGCGCTCTCCTTTCCATTTGAAATCAACCAACGAAATATTATCAGCATTGAGATAGACCGCTTCAACGCGTTCTTTACCTGTTCCAGTATCACACTGATAGGTAATGGTCTCTGTTTTTGGCTCTGGGTTGTCTGGTACCTCAATGATAAAAGAACCAGCTAAGCTATTGTTTGAGCTGAAGATTGATAAACTTAAAGCGGTGAAAAATCCTAAAAAATGTAAAGTTTTTTTCATGATGCTTCCCTATATTCCTATATTGTTCACAAAGAATAATTTGATTGATACAATGGTGTCTACGGCAGGATTCGAACCTGCGACCCCAGGATTCATACCACTTCGATTTTCACCGCCAGCTTTTCATGGCTGTTTGTGGTCTGGACTGTCTCTTCACCTTGAAGCTTTTAGCTCTTTAGGTGCTGCCCGTTCAGTCTCTACACCTTTCTCTCATTTGAGGAGAGACTTGGCTCGGGATTGGCATTGGCATATAGTCTCCCATGAAGCTTTCCCCGAATTTGAGCAGATCCACTTTGAGGATTTCTCCTTAAAGCGCCCAATTTCTTTAGGAATCCTGTGCTCTATCCTACTGAGCTACGCAGACATCATCATACTTATTCCTTTAATAGAAGTATAAAAACGAATCAATTATATTCAATATGAATTAACGAATTTCTGCTAATTTTTGTTCCAGAAAAGTCAAAACTGCTTCCGGAGAGACATTTTTTGCAATAAATGATTGACCAAGTCCGCGTGTTAAGATGAAGGTCAAATTGTTTTGCGAAACTTTTTTATCTTGGGCAATGAGAGTCATTAAAGTGTCAGAATCTGGTAACTTCCCTGGGATATCCTTTAATTGTGTAGGCAACCCTATAGATTTGAAGTGTGCTTCAATACGTTGTGTAAGTGTGGGACTTATCAAATTTAGTTGAGCAGAGAATTGATGCGCTAGAATCATTCCAATTGCTACAGCTTCGCCATGGATTAAGCGGTCTGAGTCATAGGCGGTTGCTGTTTCAAGCATGTGTCCAAATGTATGGCCGAGATTTAAGAGCGCGCGCTCTCCTGCTTCGTGTTCGTCACGTGCTACAATGGCAGCTTTAAATTGGCATGAGCGGACAATAGCTTCTGTTCGTATTGGGCCATTGGAAAAAATTTCTTTCCCATTTTTTTCAAGCCACTCAAAAAAATCAGGCTGGTTAATGAGTCCATATTTAACCATTTCTGCGTAACCAGCACGAAATTCGCGCGGTGGTAGGGTATCAAGAAGACATGTGTCAGCAATAACGCATTGCGGTTGATAAAAAGTACCAATAAGATTTTTACCATATTGGCTATTGATTCCAGTTTTTCCACCAACGGAGGAATCAATTTGTGCAAGAAGCGTTGTGGGCATTTGAATAAAGTTCATACCACGGCGGATTATACTTGCCGCAAATCCTGCTAGATCGCCAATGACACCACCACCAAAAGCAATAACACAATCGCCTCTTTCTAAACGCGCAGCAAGAATTTGACCGATGACAATTTGCAGGGTTGAAAATGATTTTGATTGTTCTCCTGCTTCTACAATAATAGGGACAGTATGAATTTTATTTTTTATTAACTCTGCTTGTAATATTTCCAAATGAAGAGAAGCAACATTTGTATCTGTAACAAGTGCCAAGCGCGTTGGATGAGGATCTTTTTTGTTAAGAGCATGTTTAATCTGTGAAGCAGCTTGTGCAATCAGATTCGGACCAATGATGATATCGTAACAGTGTTTGTCCAGTTTAACAGTGACGGTCTTTGTTTGCATGCTGGTTGTCCCTATTGTTAATTTCTGTGTATAGGTAGTGCTGTACAGATCGTATAACATTTTGTGCTACGGTATGACGGCTTTCTTTATGACTGTTAATTGTTAAGTTTGCCTTTGCATAGATAGGATAACGCTGTTCCATGAGCTTTTGCATGGTTTCTTTAGGGTTGGCTGTTTGAAGCAGGGGGCGTGTTGGGTGCTTTGAGACACGTTGCATGAGGATATCAAGATCGACTTTTAGCCATATGGATATACCATTTTGGTGAATGGCTTTTCGGATATTTTCATTTATGTAGGCACCACCACCTGTTGCTAAAACAAGAGGACTTTTTTTTATGAGGTTTAGAATAACACGCTGTTCAAGAGCACGAAATTCTGATTCACCATAAATTTCAAAGAGTTCAGTGATTGTCATTTGCGCAGCTTTTTCAATTTCTTGGTCAGAATCATAAAAGGGTAAACGGAGCATGGTGGCGACGCGTTTTCCGATCACTGATTTTCCTGCCCCCATAAGACCAACAAGGACAAGTACTCTTTTATCAAGGGACGATAAGAGCTGATTCTTTATTTGTGTTATGGGGACGCGTTTTGGTCGATTGCTTTTCATAACTTTATTTCGGCATTTATCCATCTTAAAGTCAATTCCTGTTAATCTTTGTGAGGCATAATACGAGATAGAATATTTTTGGTAGGTTATTATCTTATGCCAACATTGACCAGATTTTTGATGATTCTTTTCATTTTGCTTTCTGTTCTTTTCATTATAATGGGTGCTCTTGTGGTTTGGGTTGAACCAGTAACTGTGGATATGTACATTGATGTCCCCTTGGATTCATGGAATCTTTCTACGGAAGCGAATCAATGAAATGAAAAGTGGTGCTGTGATAGATCATTTTCTTGAGATGATGAGCGCGGAGAGGGGGGCTTCACCTCATACGCTTGCGGCTTATCAGCATGATTTGCAGTGGGCACAAGACGAATTGTCTTCACACTCTGTTTCGCTTTTTTCAGCAAAAAAAGAAGATTTAATTACTCTTTTATCGCTTATGCATACTTTTGGTTTTGCGGCATCGTCGCAAGCGCGCCGTTTATCGACTTTGCGTCAGTTTTATCAATTCCTTTATGCTGAAGGGTTGAGAGCAGATGATCCCTCTCATGATATTGATGCGCCTCGCCAAGGGCGTCCTTTGCCAAAAATCATGAGTGAAGATGCAGTGATAAAATTGCTTGATTTAGCACAGTTAGAAGTTAATCAAGCTCATTATGGATCTAAGGATTATCTGCGTGCATTGCGTCTTCAGCTATTGAGTGAAATGCTTTATGCAACAGGATTACGCATTAGTGAATTGGTGAGTCTGCCTGTGCAGGCTGTTCGGGGGAAAGCATACAGCATTTTGGTTCGTGGTAAAGGCAAAAAAGAACGAATGGTGCTGTTATCAAAAAAAGCATATCAAGTTCTTTTGCAGTGGTTAAATTTGCGTGATCAGGGAAAGGATGCCGCAAGTTCTTATCTTTTTCCAGCGCATTCAGAAACAGGGTATATTGCGCGTCAAGTTGTTGCACGGGAGTTGAAAAATCTCGCCACAAGGGCAGGAATTGAAAGTAAACACTTTTCTCCCCATGTGTTGCGCCATGCTTTTGCTAGCCATCTTTTGCAAAATGGTGCTGATTTGCGTGCCGTTCAACATTTGTTAGGTCACTCTGATATTGCTACCACTCAGATTTATACCCATGTGTTGGAAGAGGGACTTTATCGTTTAGTTAATGAGCATCATCCACTTGCCGATGAGCAAAAGGCTCGTTAAAGAAAAGGTGATGTTTTTGAAAAAGACTTTATAAAGCAAATTATAAGTGTATAAGTGACACTGAATGAGTTGGTACAAATGTATAATTATCTTGATTTTGAAAAACCAGTTGCTGATCTTGATGGGAAAATTCTTGAATTAAAAAAAATTTCTCAGGAAAAAGGCAGTCTTGATATGAGTGACGAGATTGCTCGTCTTGAAACGCGTTCCCAAACAGCGTTGCGCGATATTTATAAAAAATTATCGCCGTGGCAAAAAACACAAGTCGCTCGTCATCCTGATCGTCCCCATTTTATGGACTATTCTAAACGCTTATTGAGTGATGTTACGCCTTTGGCAGGAGATCGCAAGTTTGCTGAAGATGAGGCTATTCAAGCTGGGTTTGCACGCTTTAGGGGAGAAGCAGTTGCTTATATCGGTCAAGAGAAAGGTCACGATACGCAAACACGTTTGCGTTATAATTTTGGTTCTGCACGTCCAGAAGGCTATCGTAAAGCTGTACGTATTATGGAAATGGCTGACCGCTTTGGTTTGCCACTTCTCACTTTTATTGATACAGCAGGTGCTTATCCTGGTGTGAGTGCTGAAGAACGTGGGCAAGCGGAAGCAATTGCTCAATCAACAGCTGCAACTTTGCGTTTGAAAGTTCCTGTGGTTTCCGTTGTTATTGGAGAAGGCGGTTCTGGAGGGGCGATAGCAATCGCGGCTGCCAACAAAGTTTATATGTTGGAGCACGCAATTTACTCTGTTATTTCACCAGAAGGAGCAGCTTCTATTTTATGGCGTGATCCAGCTCGTGCAAAAGATGCTGCAATGAATATGCGTATTACCGCTCAAGATTTATATCGCTTAAAGATTATTGATGGCATTATTTCGGAACCTTTAGGGGGAGCGCATCGTGGCAAAGAGATTGTCATTGATGCAACGGGTGATGTTATTTCGGAGGCTTTAAAAGTTATGGCTGGAAAAGATGGTGAAGCTCTTAAACAAGAGCGAAGGGAAAAATACCTTCAAATTGGTCGATCTCTAACATAGGTTATTTTTTGTGAGGGGTGTTGGATTGGAGTTTTATTCGATGACATTTAGCAGATTCCTCGCTGTGTGTGTGTTGTTTGTAATGGGAATATTGGCGGCATGTGGGGGAAGATTGCCAGCTTCTATTCGTGCCAAAGTTGAGCAGCCGTTGCCACAAGAAATCCAGAACAGAATGGCTTTGTACGATATTGATCCTTATGCACCAATTGTAATGCGATTTTTCAAGGAAGAAAATCTTGCTGAAGTTTGGAAGCAATCTCGTTCAGGGCTTTTTATCTTGGTTGCTCGCTATGGCATTTGCAAATGGTCTGGTAAGCTTGGACCTAAATATAAAGAAGGGGATCTTCAGACACCAGAGGGTTTTTATACTATTAGCGCAAACCAAATGAATCCTTATTCAAAATATTATCTTTCTTTTAATATAGGATTTCCTAACCTTTATGATCAGGAAAATGGTCGTACAGGAAGCAATCTTATGGTGCACGGTTCTTGCTTTTCCGCAGGTTGTTATTCTATGAGTGATAAGAACATGGCTCAAATTTATGCGTTTGCACGGGATGCTTTTAAAGGAGGACAAAGAGAGTTTCAGTTGCAGGCCTTTCCTTTCCGCATGACCGAGGATAATATGTTACGTCATAGCAATGATCCTCATTATCAATTCTGGGTTATGCTTAAGAAAGGTTATGATTTTTTTGAAAAAAATCGTCAGCCTCCAACTGTTGAAGTTTATGGAAAACGTTACGTTTTTAATCGCGATATTGATAAAACTTCAGTTTCTCTATTGCAGTGAGTGTTATTGTATCCTGATGGACCGTAGACACTATCACTTATAAATGGCGATACAGGATATGCAAAAACTTTACGCATAAGGTGTTTAAGTGAGTAGTCAGTCTTTTAAAGCCTAGAGTTTTTTCATAGAGTCTTATGTAAGTAAATCAGATGAAGTGGGAAGCCAAGAGGAATTTTCTCAAAGAAGTTGGATTATTTGCACATCGGTCAATCTTCATTTTTAGTGAAGAGTAAGTTAATATAAAATGTACTTCTCTTTTTATTTCTTTCAAAGAGTTTTATTCTTTCATGCTGTAAAATATTATCTTGTCGTGCTATTATACAAGATAGATTCACACATTTTAAAATGCGATATTGCCTCTGTCTGATTTTGTTTTTTTCTTAACAGGGATTTTGATTTCACTTAGCTGGAGTAAATATAGAGTTGAGCAGAATATTTTAGAACCAAGAATTTGTCCAATCGGTCTGTGAAATGAATCACATGAAGTGGTTCGCAGATGAAGTACATTTAGAGAGAAAACAATCTGATTACAGATTTATGGATATTAAAATTTTTATCATAACAATTTGATTTACAATGACAGTTTATTATTTTTAGTTTGAATTGAGGGACTCAATATCATAAGATCCTTTTATCTTAAAATCTGTTTATAATGAATCAATCGAAACCATTTTTTGCACACCATAAAATTGGATTAGCATGTGAATAAAACTCTTAAAGAAAAGAGCACAGATAGTTTTCATGAGTACTCTAAAGTGCCAAGTTTTCTAAAACATTTTTAACTGGCAAGAGTATGAGGCTACCAGTTTGCATATTTATAGAGTAAAGATGGAGAATTTTGTATTATATTATTTATGGGTAGCGTTTTGAAATAGGAATGATGCGTATTGAGAGACGGTGTTTTTAAACGAGTGCGTGAATTCGCGATAAAATGATGTTCTATTTTGTGTGAAGGCGACTATTTTACAGATAAGGGTAATATGTTAGCGCTGGAGTGTTTTAATACGTAGTCATTTTGCGTCATGCGGTTTTGTAAGAGAGCTAAAAAGTTTCAATTGTGGTAGTCTATAGTGATTTTGTCGTCCAGTGAAAAGGTACGAATAATTTTATGGGAGGCATTATTGTTTAGAACGCATTGTTAAAAATGTGTATTTTCTTATTTTTTATTCCATTATGTGAATAAACTTGAATAGGAATGTTTATAAATTTATAACATATTGATTTATAAGTATATTTTTAGCGTTATTCAACTTGAATTAGTATCTTGGATACCGTAAGATTCTCCCGTTTCAAAGTTTCTCCATGTTGAATCAATTAAAACCATTTGCTTGCGCATTACAAACGGGGATAGCCGCGGGGGTAAAGCTGTGCAAGAAAAGACTAAAACGCTTTTTATGAACCATCTAAAGTGCCAAGAGCTTGTTCGACATTGGGGATTAGCAAAGTGTGTGATGATGCCAGTTTGCTCCTTTAAAAGCATAAAGATGGTAGTACCAATGAATTTAATGTTATATCATTGAAGGGGAGAAAAAATTAAAATTTTATTCCTGGAATGACCAGAGGATTTTCTAAGAGAGCTGTTTTGTCTGCAGTATCTATTGCTGGTTTATTAAAGAAAGCATTGAGGAGCTTTTGTATTGCTTCTTTTTCAACACCATCGGCAATGATGACAAAACGTGTTTGTTTTATTCCTTTTGGCCATGCTGGCAATCTTATGGGAGGATGAAAAAATGTTTGTACGCCATGTAATACAAGTGGGCGATAAGGGTCATCATGCAGTGCGATAATTGCTTTAATACGTAATAGTTTTGTACCATAACGCTCTTGTAGGAGATCTAAAAAAGCTTCAATTGTGGCGTAATCAACAGGACCCTCACAGTTGAGTGAAAAGGTACGAATGGTTTTATGGGAGGTATGATCATGTGGGGTAGTCGTAAGATTTTGTTTAAGTTTTGTATTTTCTACTTTTTCATCCCATAATGTGTTATTTATTAATAGCTTTGAACAGAAATCTTCAGAATGGGCGTCAATGATTTGTGCTGTAGGATTAATCGTTTTAAGTGTGTTAAGGAGCGTATCTGAAAGCGTTTGTTGGGTCATAAGGTCTGTTTTGGTGAGAATAATTTTATCAGCAAATATTAATTGTTTATATATTTCAGGATAGCGCTCACATATGGAAAGTGTGCTTAATGTATCAAATGTTGCAAGAACAGCATTTATGGACAATGTTTGAATAAATAACGGGTGGCTTAAAAGTATTTGTAAAATAGGGGCGGGATCAGCCATCCCTGTGGTTTCAATGATAATATGATTGAGTTGTTTGATCTGTCCTGTCTGAACGCGATTTATTAAATCAATTAATGTGTCGATGAGATCACTGCGTAAATTGCAGCATAAGCAGCCATTGGCAAGCTCAATAATTCCCTCTGTCGTTTTTTCAACTAGAAGGTGGTCAATACTGATTTCGCCGAATTCATTGATGATAACAGCACATTCTGTTAAAAGAGGGTCTTGTAGCATACGGTTGAGCAAAGTTGTTTTGCCAGAGCCTAAAAAACCAGTAATAAGCGTGAGAGGGATGCGCTTTATTTTCATGTTAATCATCAACCGTGGTTTTGTTTTAAAAAAACATATTTCAGTACGTTTAACCAATTTATAATGGTGTCCGTGAGGGATATAATGGTTAACACCCTATGAAATCCATTGTACCACTATCTTTACGCTTATAAAGGTAGGTGTATGCAGGGTATATCATACACTTTTTTAGCGTCAATGTTATGATAATTCTTGGTTCTTGAAAGAATTTATAGGAGGAATTTTTATTCCTTGTTTTAATTATTTTATCTACATGTTCATCTACCTCGTGACGTGCAAGAGACTGGTTTTTATTGATTCAACAAATACAGATTTGAAATGAGAGAATCTTACAACATTTGTGGTTCTAACATAAGATACAAAATAATTAATTATCATTATAAATCAAAGTATTATAATTAATCGTAGATTATGATTTATGGCTTTTTTATAGAATGGTTTGCGCGTCTTTTATACGAACTATAGGGCTTTCTTAGTGGCTTTACTGTTATTTTAGGTGTTTTTGGCGTACGAATGAGGTGTACTGGTAAAGGATGAGAAAAAGGAGGTGGAGCAGTGATAAAAGGTGAGGTGAGAATAATATTTCCTTGATCATCATATGAATTTGCATGCATTTTTATGGCTTCAGGTGTGCATGTTTGTTGTCTCATATTGTTGGCTTGTGTTATATTTCTCCCATAAGGTTTTAATGTTGCTAGTGTTAATTGGGGTCTTCCTTGGTGCAAAAATCCTGTTTCAAGAAGTTGTGCAGCTTTTTCTTCTCTTTCAGTTATGTTGTTAGCACCTAGAATGACAGTAATAATTGTACGTTTATTGCGTGTGGCTGAGGCAACAAGATTAAAACCCGAGGCACAAATAAAGCCTGTTTTCATACCGTCTATTCCATAAAAACGGCCAATGAGGTTGTTTGAGTTATGCTGGACTTTTCGATTGTTACCAAAATCAATGGCTGGAATAGAAAAATAATGAGCATATTGTGGAAATTCTCGACGTATTTGAACGGCTAAAAGAGCAATGTCGCGTGCCGTGGAGTAGTTTTGAGGGTCTGGTAAACCACTTGCGTTTGCGAAATGCGTTCCAAACATGCCTAAACGTTTAGCTTCTCTATTCATTTTACGTACAAAATTTTTCTGTGAACCTGCAACAGCTTCACTCATGGCAATGGCTAAATCATTGGTAGATTTAACCATGGTGATACTTAAGGCTGTATCAAGTGTGAGTACAGAACCAGCTTTATAGCCTGAACGATATGAGGGAGCTTTTGCGGCGTATTCGCTGATGGTGATATGTTTGTCTGGTGAAATTTCCCCTCGGCTCATGGCACGAAAAATAACATAAGCGGTCATTAATTTTGTCAAGGAAGCAGGGTACCAACGCTCAAAAGCTTGATTATGTTTTAAGATATGCCCCGTTGTAACATCAACAGAAATAAAAGGCTGCGCTAGAGCAACAGCGCTGAATAAACTCAAAATCACAGAAAAAAATAAATTATAGAAGAGACGTTGCATTAATTTAAATCGAGTTCCTTCTTATTCGTTATTTAGAATTGTTTTAATGTAGCACACAAAGCTTTTAAGTCTAGGTTAGGAAGGAAAGATGGTTAATTGCTGTATCCGTTGTGTCTCGGAGATAAAAACCAATACTCATTTTTATTTTCCCCTTGAATTTGGTTTGATGACTTACAGTATCTTAAGAAATACTTTTTAAATAATGAAGATTGTACAAGATTTCAGGTTCTTGGGGGATTGATGTTTCTTAGGAAGGAACGAATCGGCATAATCATACATTTTTCTTGTCCTCCTGTTAGGACAGCCCTTGGCACTTGAGAGGGGTCGTAAAAAGCATTTAATCTTTTCTTGTATCGTTTTATTCACACAGATATCCCTGCTTGTAATGTGCAAGCAAATGATTCTAATTGATTCAATATGGAATAGATTTGAAATGAGAGAATCTTACGGTATTTCGAGGTCTCATTCAAGTTGAATAACGATAAAATATCCTTATAAATCAATATTATGTATGTTATTTAAACGATTTTAAAGAGAGGAAGAATTCTTTCTCAAAAAAAATTCATACATTGGTCATTTCTTATAATGTACATGTGTTTTATAATTTTGAATTAGAAAGTTTGAAGTATCTTTCTTATATTTTTGTTCCATATACGCCGCTCAATATACAAAGTGATGCGTTATTCTGATCAATCAATACATTGTTTCATGATGAATGATTTAGTTTTTGAAGTTTCTGAACAGCGTATGGTGGCATAGGAGGAGGGGTAGGATCTTGAGCTGCTAAGAGAAGCAGTTCATCACACGCTTTTTCAGTTTTTTGGACAAGTTGATCTAGAAAATCACGTTTGCTTAAACCAGCTTCTATCGGGGGAAGAATACGGACACGAATTGTTCCGGGATAGCGGCGAAAATTATTGCGTGGCCAGTATAAACCCGCATTGTGTGCAATAGGCACAACTTGAAGCCCTAATTCATTATAGAGCGCGACAATTCCTGACTTATAATCTGGTTCTTGACCGGGTTGTCGGCGTGTTCCTTCGGGAAAAATCAAGATTTGGCGCCCTTGTTTTACTTTCTCTTTTGCTTTTTGTATAACCATTTTTAAGGCTTTGATGGGCGTTGTACGGTTAATGGGGATAATTTGTGTTTTTGCCATATACCAGCCAAACAATGGAATCCACATCAATTCACGTTTTAAAATGAGAGTAGGATCATCTAAATAGGGAACAAGACTGAAAGTTTCCCAAGCCGATTGATGCTTTGGAGCAATGATATAAGCTCCTTTGGGAAGATTTTCTAAACCTTCAATCTCATAACTTGTACCTGCGATGTATTTTTGCAAAAAGAGTGTAACGCGCGCCCATGTTTTAGGGACAATCCATGCCTTTTTGCGGGGCATTAAAAAATAAACGGGAGCGTAAAGGATCATTTGTATGAAAGTTGTTGTATAAAAAGCGAACGTAAAAAGAATAGAACGAAGGATAAGCACTACATTTTCCATTTTATATCTATAAGAAGACTTCGTATATAATATAATTCACATGAGAAAACATCTTCTTTATGTTTTTTCAAGCATCTATTTTTTCGGTAACTCATTTTCCGATATTTAAAAACAGAAGGAAAGAGGTTGATGGAATTACAAAAAGATAAACTTTTTATTCCACGGATTTTATCTATTGCGGGAACAGATCCTTCTGGTGGCGCTGGAATGCAGGCGGATTTGAAGGTTTTTTCAGCTATGAAAACTTATGGTATGAGTGTGGTTACAGCTGTTGTTGCACAAAACACTCAGGGTGTGCGTTCTTTTCAGGCATTAGATGCTTCTTTTGTTGCAGATCAAATTGATTCTGTTTTTGAGGATATCCATGTTGATGCCGTTAAAATTGGTATGGTTGCAAATGCTCAGATTGCACAGGTTATTGCAGAACGTCTTGCTTATCATAAAGCACGTTTTATTGTTTTTGATCCGGTTATGGTTGCAAAAAGTGGTGATGTTCTTTTAAAGTCTGATGCAATTGAAATTATGCGTGATGTTCTTGTGCCGATGTCAACTTTGATCACGCCAAATTTGCCTGAAGCTGCACTGTTATTGGGAGGTGAAGTGCAATGGTCTTTAGAGACTATGTATCAATATGCTCCACGACTCTTGGCGCTAGGGTGTCATGCAGTTTTGTTAAAAGGGGGACATTTGAATACGCTTACCAAGAATAGTACAGAAAATTACGATTATTCTAGTCCAGATCTTTATTGTGATTGTGAAAACCTTGTTATACTTGAGGCTTCTCGTCTTTCAACCACTCATGATCATGGGACAGGGTGTACCATTTCTGCCGCCATTGCAGCTCTGTTACCTACCCAACCTTTGGATTGCGCTGTTAAACAAGCAAAAGATTATTTGCATGGCGCTTTAACTGCCTCAAATGCTTTAAAAGTAGGGAAAGGGCGAGGGCCGCTTCATCATTTTTATGCATTATGGAAAGATTAATACAATAATTGATTGTGAAAAATCTTCACTCTATGAATTTGTTTCGTCATTATATGCTGTTTTGGACTTATGACTGATAAGTGTTAGCGCATTGTAGATTAACAGTTATTTTGTATTAAGAAGAATGAGAAAAAAATGTTATAATCTATTTCTTTTATATATTTTTTACGATTAATCTATCCTGTTTCAGAGGCAATTTTGAGTATAAAAAGAGAGCAAGGAATTGTAAAATCAGGATTTGATAGCAAAAAGAGTAGAGGGAAAGACCTTTTACAAGGCGATATTAAAGCTGGATGATCCCGCTATATTTGCTGTTTCTTACATTGGTGGCAAAACAGGATGAGCCGAAGTCGTTATAAAAATTATTGAATATATCTAATATTTACAGAATTTTTTGTCGGCATGGGTAGGGTTTTCTAAATGGAAATTGATACGTAACGTCATTATCCTTTTTTTATGGAACTGCTTTATGGAATTGTTGGCGTTTCAGATAAGCAGCCGTGAGGAGTTTCAACATTTAATACAGCAGATCTAGAAACTTTTATGGATTTAGAGCGGCTTTAAGGTTTTTATATTTATAGTGATTAAGTTTTAGCGAGAAGGTAGTCGATCGCACAATCGGAGTTTCAATAGACTTGTAGCGTGTGGTTTAATCTTTTCAAACTTGAATTTTTATTCTGTCATTTAATGGATTTCACCATTAAGTATTTAAAATGATTTGATTTTATTGTGCACTATGACTGTTCAACACCTTATTTTACGTTGATTGAAGTTTTGTTCCTCATATAAAATAGTATGCTTCAAGTAGAGTGCACTTATATTATTAATTAACATGTTTATTTTAAAGAGATTTCTCATCATCAACTGTAATCTAAAAAAAGAAACAATATACATAAAGGACCTTTAAAAGGGTTTTGAAGCTCCTTTGGTTATTGTATAAAGCGAAGATTTTTTCTATTAATTGACTAACAGACTAACCATCTAACAAACTATGATATAACTGTAGTTTTAAATATTTGCTTTTTCGAGTTTTTTATAATTATCAGTAACAGACAGTAAATTATCGATCATATCAAATAAAATTTTCACTTGTTCAACTTAGATCTGTGATAGATATCTTTTTTAAGACAATGATCCTGAAAATTATAAAAGTAAGAAAATTTGAGTGAGTCATTTGAAACAATTATATTTGTAATAACTTTTTTAACTTTTCACTATCAGTATTAAAGAAGATTGGCTAAACTTTCTTGGTTGTATAGATTGGTTTTCTGTATTTGAGTTTTGCTGAAAATAATAAGTTCGCTTATCGATGAAAAGAATTCATCGCTCAATGATCATGTGTTTATTGGAATAAACTTTAAATTCACCAAAGTTTATAAAACCCAATTTTTTATAAATGCCAATTCCCTCGTGAGATGCTTGCATACCAATAACATGACATTTCTTTCTTTTTAAATGCTCAATAGCAATTTTTGTCATGAATGTCCCAACACCTTTTTTCTGAAAATCTGGATTGGTGACAATATCATACACTCCACCAACTCCATCTGCTTAATACAAAAACATATTGCTACAGGATTATTATTTATGTAACCAACGAACATCTCTACATCTTTTATAACAACGGCCTATTGTTTCATAAAATATAACCGCTTCTTCATCAAAAGGCTCGAAGACTGATGCCATAACATTTCCGTAATCTCTAAAATCTTGAAGTGATTCAACTTCCTTGATTTTGAAATTATCTGGCGTAGAAGTAACATGTGAGTCTATATTTTGTGCTAAAACTGCCATTCCTACCTCTGTTTCAACATGCTCTAAACCAATAGATAAGAGAACTTCATCAACTTTATAATGAGACGAATGAGGTCCAACCCACCAAGCTAAAGGTAGTTTTTGTGCATTAAAGGAATGGATTATGGATTTTGCTTGGTTTGTAGGTATAGTTTCTTGTAAACTTTTAGCAGAGACAATATTGAATGTGTCTGAAGCAAATGTTGAATTAACAGAAGATACTCCATTTGGAAAATCAACAACCTTCATTTTAGGGCATGATTTTGGTAAAAAACGTACCTTTGAGCAAAAATTATTCTCTAATGATAAGTCAATTTTTGATTTGTTTAACATTTGTTTTTCTTGTCATGGCTCATCATTTCTAATTAATCTTTTAATATTGGGGCTGTAAGAAAATCCGTTAGCTCAAAAGTAATCCCAAATTCTTTTAAATACGCCTCTATAACCTGCCAAGGTCGTAAAAGATCTGCCGCGAATACTGAAAAAACTATTCTCGGGATTGCAAGAAATAAAGTTATTGTTGCCAAATAACGTCATGAACCAATGGGAATTGTCCATCTCGCTTTTCAAGCTTATTTTACACGGATTTAACGACCTAATAGACAACGGTAACCTTCCAGAAAAAATCCGTCTAAGTTAAAAATTGTTATCTTATGATCTAAGCCCCAATCCAATAGATGCTTCACAAGAAATTACGAATCTTAAAACTCTTTGAGAAAAAATAAATTGGCAAAAAACCTAGTGGCAAAATATACAAAACCCGCTGGCAAGCTACACACGCAAGAGCGAATAAATACAAAATTCAATGGAGCGGGCGATGGGATTCGAACCCACGACCCCAACCTTGGCAAGGTTGTGCTCTACCCCTGAGCTACACCCGCTGACCGATTCGATATATATCTTGCCTGTATGGCGTAGGCTTCTACGAATTGCAACAAAAAAATATCATTTTAGTTTGATTTATTTTGTACATGTTTTAATAAATTGAAATAAAGATTGATTTTAGAAGATTCTTCAGTAATAGATTATTCCTTTTTTAATTTTGCATAGAGAGGGGTGGAGTATAATGTTGAAGAGAATAAAAATATTAGGGATTATCATTGCAGCTGTTTTTATGATGAACAGTGTTGCAAAAGCGGATGACCAAGTTAAACGCGTTAAAGTTGCAATTACACAGATTATGGTCCATCCTGCTGCGGATACCGTTCGTAAAGGTGTGGAAGATGTTCTTGCAGAAAATGGCTATAAGCAAGGTGAAAATTTTCAACTTACCTTTTTATCAGCGCAAGGCAATATTTCAACAGCAACGCAAATTGCACGTAAATTTGTTGGTGATAAACCTGATGTTATTGTAGCGATTACCACGCCTTCAGCACAAACAATGCTTGCGGCGACAAAAACAATTCCTATCGTCTTTGCTGCGATTTCTGATCCTATTGGAGCTAAAATCGTTTCTTCGCTTACCAAACCTGGCGGTAATATGACGGGAAGTTCTGATCGTATAGATGTTGCAGAAAGTGTTAAACTTTTACAAGAAGTAAAACCAGATTTGAAAAAACTCGGTTATCTTTATAATGCTTCTGAAGCAAATTCTGTTTCAACACTTAAGGTGTTAAAGAACGTGGCAAAAAAAGTTGGAATTGAAGTCATTCCTTCATCGGCGCCAAAACCTTCTGATGTTCAGGCGGCAACGCGGGCTTTAATTGGTAAAGTGGATGTTATTTTTATTCCCGCTGATAATACGGTTCTTTCTGTTTTAGAAGGAGCAGCAAAAGTTACACAGGAAGCAAATGTTCCTGTATTTACTGTCGATTCTAATTCTATTGGACGCGGTCCTTTTATGACGCAGGGCGTAAATTTCTATGATGTAGGGGTTGAAGCTGGGAAATTGGTTGTGCGTATTCTAAAGGGTGAAAAGCCTGGTGATATTGATGTTGTGCAGGCGGCTAGTAATGACATTCGAATTGATATGAAAGCAGCAGAAAAAGCGGGGATTGTTATTCCGCAGGCAGTTATTGATCGTGCGACAAAAGTGATTCAATAACTTTGATAGGATGTTGATACAATAAAATACGTTAAGTTTTCATGGGGATTGTCTTTACATGAATATATTTGCGTTTTCTGGCGCTGTGGAATTGGGTCTTATTTATGCGTTTGTGGCTATAGGGGTTTATCTCTCTTTTCGCGTTTTGGACTTTCCTGATTTAACAGTTGATGGCTCATTTCTTCTTGGGTCTTGTGTCTGTGGCGTCTTGATTCTTTTAGGTTTTAATGCATGGACAGCTATGGCATGTGCTTTTTGTGCAGGCATGGTAGCTGGTTTATTAACAGCTATGTTGAATTTGCGTTTTGGTATTTTGAATCTTTTGGCTTCCATTTTAACAATGTCAGCGCTCTATACGGTTAATCTTCGTATTATGGGAATTATGGGAGGATCTAATATTAATTTAGCGCTTGCTGATACGGCGTTAACGCCCTTTTATAATCTGTTTGGTTTGTCTGATATTTTTGTGCGTCCTCTTTTCATTGGTACTGTATTGCTGGTTGTAGCGTTTTTGATTTGGCGTTTTTTGGAAAGTGAAATAGGTCTTGCTATGCGTGCAATGGGAGCTAATCCACGGATGGCTACAGCTCAAGGGGTTCATACGTCGGCGCTAATTTATTTTGGTATGGGGCTTTCAAATGCCTGTGTTGCACTTGGTGGTTCTCTTTATATTCAAACTGCAATTGCAACGGATATTACCGGTGGAATTGGAACAATTGTTTTTGGATTGGCAGCTGTGATTATCGGTGAAACTTTGTTTCGTACGCGTAATATTTTTTGGATTATAATCAGCTGTATTGTGGGGTCTGTGCTTTATCGTGTGGCGGTGCAATTTGCATTTGAGGCAAATGGAATTGGTATTGATACGTCGACAGATCTTCAGTTGATTACTTCACTGTTGGTTATTTTAACCCTTATTGTGCCACGCTATTGGAGGAGGCGTAAACGTGATTGAGTTTTCTCATGTTGGGGTTACATTTAAACCGCAAACACCTTTGGAAAAACAGGCTTTGATTGATATTAACCTTAAAATTGATCAGGGTAGTTTTGTTACGGTTATCGGTTCAAATGGCGCTGGTAAATCAACCTTGCTCAGTGTTTTAGCAGGTGCAACGCTTCCCTCAACAGGGAAAGTGGTTATCAATGGGCAAAATGTTTCTAGACAATCAGTCAGTGAACGCGCTGGAAAGGTTGCTTGTGTTTTTCAAGATTCTTTGATAGGCAGTTGCGGTTCTTTAACAATTGAAGAAAATTTGGCTCTTGCTGCTCTTCGAGGAAGTCGTCGTGGTTTGCGTTCGGCTTTAAACCATGAGAAACGGCAATTTTTTCGAGAAAAAATTGCTCAATTAGGCATTGGTCTTGAAGCATATATTCATAATCCTATGGACAGTTTATCAGGTGGGCAACGCCAAGCTGTTTGCCTTGTGATGGCAACATTAGCCCATGCGGATGTTTTATTGCTTGATGAACATACCTCAGCGCTTGATCCTGGAATGGCTGATTTTGTGATGCGGTTGACTGAAAAAATCGTTGAAGAGAAAAAACTAACGACTATCATGGTGACTCATTCTATGCGTCAGGCTCTTGATTATGGCGATCGCACCTTGATGTTGCATGGTGGAAAAGTGATTTTGGATGTCTGTCATGAAGAGCGTAAGGGCTTGGATGTCAATGATTTAATTGGCATGTTTCAGAAAGTTCGCGGGGAAGTTCTTGATGATGATGAACTGTTAATGGATTAATAATGTGGCTCAGAAAAAAGCACATGAAGTTGATCAGTTTTTAACGCGTTTTTCACGTGCTTTTCCTATTGTTCTCATTTATGGGCCAGATCGTGGTCTTATTTGTGAGCGTGCACAATGTTTTGCAAAACTTACACAGGTAGCAATAGAAGATCCATTTTCGACAGTTCGTTTGGATGCTGCTGAAATTGATAAAGATCCTGCACGTTTGGAAAATGAAGCGCGTACGTTATCGCTTTTTGGGGGAGATCGTTTGATATGGATCTCTAATGCTGCTAACCAAAAAGGTTTTCTTGCTGCCTTGAAAATTTTAATTGAGAAGCCACCAGAAGCCTGTTTTATTCTCATTGAATCAGGGGACTTAAAAAAAGGAACAGGGTTGCGCAATGCTGTTGAAACGTCATCAAAAGCAATGGCTTTGCCCTGTTTTGCGGATGATATGCGTTCTCTTGACGGTTTGATTGATGAGGTTTTAGAGCAGTTTAAAAAGACTCTTTCTTTGGATGCACGTAGATGGTTGCATGAAAGTTTAGGGGCGGATCGCCTTGTATCACGAGGTGAATTAGAAAAGCTTTGTCTTTATGCTGCAAATGTTCATATTACTCTTGAAGATGTGAAAGCTGTTGTAAGCGATGTCAGTGCTCTTTCTCAAGATGAAGTCATAGATGCTCTTTTATTAGGTGATATATCAGGCTTTGAAGTGCATTTTAATCGACATGCAGCATTGCATGGGGCGCTTTTTTTTATTTTGAGTACAGCACAAAGGCATTTTCAGCAATTACAGCTATTGCGTTATCAGGTAGAGGTTGAAGGAAAATCGCCTTTTACGGTGGTTTCTCAAGCACGGCCTCCCATTTTTTTTCAACGGAAAAAGACAGTTGAACAAGCTTTAAAATATTGGAAGTTAGAACAGATTTCCTACGCAATGGAAAGAATTCAGGGTGCTGTTTTAGACAGTCGTAAAAATCCACTTTTGGGTGAAGCTATCATTCGTCAAGTTTTGTTAGGGCTCACAATTATTGCACGACGCCAGATGGCAGCTTAACAGTTTAAAAATATGATGATTTTTTATTTTTAGTACGCCACAGAGGTATTTTCAGCAATTAAAACTTTTGTGTTAACAAGTAGAGGTTAGTTGTAGTTTTGAAGAGCTTGAAAGTTTTATAGAAATTTTTCTTTAGAAAAATTATTTATCTTCGAAAGGCAGTTTTTACACCGTTTTATTATCTTGTTGTGCCGTAAAACACTGTTGGTTCGTGATATAGAGCTCAGGTAAAATTTTACGCATTCGGTGTTTTTGTGTGAGTATGTGGTGAATATTAGGCTGGTTCATAGCGCCTTAATTGGGGTAACACCCCTCATGCAAAACAGAGCATCTCAAACAACAGAAGACACTTGTATGGTAAATTCATACGCTTTCTTAGAAATATTTTTCAATGCGCGTCATATCTATTTCGCGACGGCGTTTGTGAATGGTATAACGGTAAAGTTCTCCGTGAAGAATATAAAATCCATAGAGCATCTCTATCTTTACGCTTAATAAAAGTGCAAGCCAGAGCACTATCATATATTTGCCTAGTCTCTAATTTGCTACAGTTTTTGGCATTAGAGAGCGTTTTTCATCATTTTTTTCTCACATGCCTTCTTGTGACGTGCAGACAAGAGATTTTAATTGATAAGAGGATTTGTGATGGAAGAATTTTACCGTATTTGAAGTTATGATTCAAATTGAAAAACAATTATTATATTTATAAATCAATATATTATAGATTAATAGAATCACTTAAAATAGTGAACCAGTGGAATCTTTTAGATAAGAAAATGAATTGTTTGCAGATCGGTATGAATTAAGAATCTTCGTGGGATGAGGAGAAAGTCAAGATAGATTATGATGAAAACGACAGTACCTATGGGGAGACTTTTATGTTTGATACAGGGATGATTATCTTAGCAATGAATGCTCTCAAATTCCAAGGATTTTCGCAACATTGGGGGGTAGGCAAATATAATGATAGTGTTTTATTAAGTGTAAAGAGGCTCGTACTTAATGGATTTATAGTTATAACATTTACGAACACTGTTGTGAGATAGGCTGGGGAGCGAGATGCTTTTTAAAACAAATGCATGAATTTGTAATCCAAATCTATTCTGTTTGGGGCGTTCTATTTTACGTGAGGGTTGTGATTCCATTAAAGGGATGTTTGGTGTTTTTGTTATCAAACTTTTTCTTTATTGAGAGGGGGTGTTTTTCTCGTATTTGTTTGATTTACGGTATCAGGAATTGGGAGAGGAAAATGTTTTTAATGGTATTTTTTGTATGCGTTGTTTTACGGTGTTTTCAATATTCACAAAACTTGTGTTGATGTTGTAGGTGGAGGCGTAATACGTTCTTATATAGGTCTAATGTACAAATTAATAAATGTATCGGGATAATTGGGAAAGAGTTGGTGTCTGCTTACGCTTTTGATGTGTTTTTTTATGAGTAAATTAGTAAGATAAAGTAAACTGATGAGATTTTATGTAGAGTCGTTGTTATCATAATTGAGAGTGCATTTATATTTTGTTTCAGTGATGTGCTTTGATCAGTAATTAAGTGGGAGTTTTAGAGCGTGATGTTAGATTTCTCGTCATTTATTTTTTATGTGTTTTCTAGGTAAAATGATCTGTTGTCAGCTTGCGCAGGTGATGATTGGTAAACTGCGTTATTCTTTATTCTCTAGTTGTCGTTTTTTAATGTTTTACGCATAATTCTTGAACAAACAGACAGGAAAATTATGATTTTACAATTGTCTTTATTGCCATTTGCAAAGAATCTTTGAAGGTGAAAGATGCCCCATATTCAATTTGAAAAAATAGCGCTCATTGGGATCGGTCTGATTGGATCTTCTTTAGCAAGGGTGATTAAAAAGAAAAATCTTGCGGCTCAGATTTCTATTGCAACGCGTCGTTCAGAAACCCTGAAAAGAGCGCGTGAATTGGAGCTTGGGGACTTTTATACGACAGATAATGCAAAAGCTGTTGAAGGAGCGGATTTGGTTATTGTTTCTGTTCCTGTTGGGGCGAGTGCAGAGGTGGCAAAAAATATTCATGATCATTTAAAACCTGGAGCGATTGTGAGTGATGTTGGTTCTACGAAAGCGTTGGTTATTGCGGAAATGGCGCCTTTATTGCCAAAAACGGTTCATTTTATTCCAGGGCATCCTATTGCTGGAACGGAATATTCAGGACCGGATGCTGGTTTCGCTGATTTATTTATGAATCGTTGGTGTATTTTAACGCCTTTTGCTGAGAGTGATGCTGCTGCTGTCGCACAATTGACAGCGTTTTGGGAAGCTTGTGGTGCGCGTGTCGAAAAGATGGAACCTAAACATCATGATCTTGTTTTGGCTATTGTTTCGCATTTGCCGCATTTGATTGCTTATAATACTGTTGGGACAGCGAGTGATTTAGAAAAGGTGACAAATTCAGAAGTGATTGCTTATTCTGCTTCCGGTTTTCGTGATTTTACGCGTTTGGCATCTTCTGATCCCGTTATGTGGCGCGATATTTGTTTGCATAATAAGGATGCTATTTTAGAAATGTTGAGCCGTTTTAGTGAGGGGCTTGCTTTTTTAGAGCAGGCAATTCGTTTAGGAGATGGTGAGACATTGTTTAACTTTTTTACACGTACGCGTGCTGTACGTCGCAATATTATTGATGCTGGACAAGAAATTGATGCTCCTGATTTTGGACGTCAGAGTGTTTCTAAAAAAGGGTGAGTAAAAGCAAGGGTTTTTTGTTGAATTTCATTGGTTTTTTCTAGAAATTGATAAGAAGTTTTCTCTCTATTCAGTCATAGATTGCAATAAAAAAGAGTGGCGATTGCTTCGATACAGATAACCGTGACTTCAAAAGGTTTTATGTGCGCAAGATTATCGTGCTTAACTATCTATAGGGCATATGATGTACAGAAGAGGTTACGGATCTATAGAAGAGACAAAAAAATGAAGTCGTTGTAGAATTTCATATAGTGGGTTGTTGTTTTTGTTTTAGTATAAAGTCAGGCTTGACCGTATTGATTATTGCCCTTTATATTGCAACATTGGGAAATGTTTGTTTGCAGGGTTTTGATGATTTTTATAAAGCTTGAAATAGACAGAGGAAGAGTTTTACCAGAAAGTATTGAGATTTGTTAAGAAATATCTTTTGGTATAGCTATCGTATCCTTGTTGACGCAGTAAGCCATTATTGGCGTGATAATGGGAGTGCTTTTGCAAGCCATGTCGCGCTCTCTGGGCTTTTAGCATTTTTCCCTTTTTTTATTTTTGGAACTTCTCTTGCCAGTTTTCTTGGTGCTTTTACATATACACCGCAAAAAATCAAAGCACTTGTGCAGTTATTACCAGATGTCATTGCAGAGCCTTTATCTCAGGAAATTATCAATGTTTTAACCATACAGCGGGGAGGAGTGTTGACAGTTTCTGTCATTGGAGCGGCTTATTTTGCCTCTAATGGGATAGAGGCATTACGTACAGCTTTAAATAGAGCTTATCGTGTTGTTGATCGGCGTAGCTTGTTGTTTTGTCGTTTTCAAAGTTTGTTTTTTGTGATTCTTGGAGCTGTTGGTCTTATTGTGATCAGCGTTTTGTTGATTTTAACACCTCTGCTGATCAAGATTATGCAAAATCATTCTTTTTTCATTACAGAATATATCGGTATCATTCGTCTATGGCGTTACATAATCGCAGCGGTTGTTCTCTTTGTAAGCCTTTTGATTGTTCATAAATGGCTACCAGCAGAGCGGCGGAAGTTTATAGATATTTTACCAGGAATTGTACTGACAATGTTTGTATGGTTTATGGCTTCAATTGCTTTTGCTCAATATTTAACAATGTTTGATTATATTTCTACCTATGCAGGGTTAGCATCTATTATGGTTGCTATTATTTTTCTTTACATATTGAGTGCAATTTTTATTTTGGGAGGAGAAATAAACGCGGCGATAATGTTTTATCGCAAGCATTTGCAACATTCAGATGAATGAAAGAACCTAACTATTGCGTGAAAGCCAAGGTATGAATATCCCAATAAAGCCTGCTATCACTTTGTTGATTGATGCGGATGCTTGTCCTGTAAAAGATGAAGTTTATCGTGTGATGAATCGTTATCAGCTTAAGACATTTGTTGTGGCAAATCGTTTTTTGTCCCTTCCGGATGAAGCACTCATTGAAAGAGTGGTCGTTGCTGGTGAATTCAATGGTGCTGATGATTGGATCGTAGAACATGTGCATGAGGCAAGTATTGTTATTACCAGTGATATTCCTTTAGCAGCACGGGTTGTGCAAGCTGGGGGTTTTTGTCTTTCGCCAACGGGGCGTATTTTTGATGTAAATTCAATTGGTCAGGCTTTGGCGATGCGCAATTTGATGGAAGATTTGCGGGGACAGGGCAGTATAACGGGTGGTCTCCGTCCTTTTTGTCGTAAAGACCGTTCTGCTTTTTTATCAGCACTGGATCTCGTTATACAACGTTTAAAAAGACGCGGTTATTAGGTTATAGGGCTTCTTTTATAACAGCTTTTATAAGTGCTTTGGCATCGTCATTGGCCCATGGAGCTGCACCATTGAAGGAAGCAATGAGATATCCCTCTTTATCGATGAGAAATGTAATGGGGAGTCCTAAAGCAAGCCCCTGTTTTCTAACATTGTTGAAAATATCCATTGTTTCATCGCGATAGTAAAGCAAATTATTCGCATGAATATTCTGTAAAAATTGCTGAATTTTTTCAGGAGAAGCAGTTTTATCGATATTAATAGCTATGACATCAAAGTTTTCTCCACCTAATTCGTGTTTTAATTGCGCAAGTTCGGGCATTTCTGTGCGGCAAGGTGCACACCAAATAGCCCATAGATTGATCAGCATCGGTTTTCCAATAAATTCGCTGAGTGTGTGCTCTTTTCCTTGAATATCCTTGAAAGAGAGTTTCTTCATATCTGAGGGCGTATCAGCAAATCGTATGTGGCTAAAAAAGCCTTTTGCTGCTTTTCGGATTGCCATCATTTTTTCTTCTCGTGTTTTATCAATGTTTATTTTTTGTGCTTTTGCTGCTGAAATGAAATTGAAAAGGAAAGACTCTCTTTTGTTATCGTAGTTTGTGGTTGCGTATAAACTCAATGCAATGATAAAGAATGCAAGGGAGAATTGCCTTTTTTTATTGTTTTTTTCGCTGGTGAAAATTTGAGAAATCATAATTTTGTCCTTTGTATGGGTGTTTTCAGAATATGACAGATGAGAAGTTAAAGAACCAAATGTGGAGTGGTCGGTTCGCGGCAGGTCCTTCTGCAATTATGGAAGAAATTAATGCCTCAATTGATTTTGATCAAAAACTTTATCGACAAGATATTGAAGGTTCCCTTTCTCATGCGGCTATGTTAGCGCAAACGAAAATCATTTCACAATCAGATTATAAAAAAATTGTTCATGGTTTGAAACTTATTCGCCAAGAAATTGAAGACGGTAAATTTGTTTTTTCACGAAAGCTTGAAGATATTCATATGAATATTGAAGCGCGGCTGAGCGAATTGATTGGTCCTGTAGCAGGGCGTTTGCATACGGCGCGTTCACGCAATGATCAAGTTGCTGTTGATTTTCGCTTGTGGGTGCGTGAAGCAACGCAAAAGATAGCACAAGCTTTAAAAGGATTGATAGAGCAATTGCTTATTCGAGCAGAACAACATGTTGATACCTTTATGCCAGGCTTTACGCATTTACAATCAGCACAACCGGTAACATTTGGCCATTATATGATGGCTTATGTTGAAATGTTTGGTCGAGATTTATCGCGGATGCGTGATGCTCTTGAGCGAATGAATGAATCGCCTTTAGGGGCGGCTGCTTTAGCAGGGACAGGCTTTCCAATTGACCGTTTTATGACAGCAAAAGCGCTAGGCTTTCGAGAACCAACACGCAATTCGATTGATAGTGTTTCAGATCGTGATTTTGCATTGGAATTTTTAAGCGCTGGCGCTCTTTGTGCAACACATCTTTCACGTTTAGCAGAAGAAATAATTCTTTGGTCAAGTGAACAGTTTTATTTTATTCGTTTATCAGATGCTTTTTCAACTGGTTCGTCTATCATGCCGCAAAAGCGAAATCCTGATGCTGCCGAACTTGTGCGGGCTAAAGTAGGACGGTTGAATGGCGCATTAATGGGGCTGTTAACGGTGATGAAAGGGTTACCCCTTGCTTATTCGAAGGATATGCAAGAAGATAAGGAATATGTCTTTGATGGGGCTTTGAGTTTGGAATTATCACTAGCAGCAATGACAGGGATGATTGCTGATTTGAAAGTTAATAAAGAAGCTATGAAACAAGCCGCTGATTCTGGCTATGCAACTGCAACCGATTTTGCTGATTGGCTTGTACGCGAATCAGGGATTCCTTTTCGCGAAGCACATCATATTACAGGGCGTGCTGTGGCATTAGCAGAAAAAAAACAGTGTCGCCTTCAGGATTTATCATTGGATGAACTTCAAGCAATTTGTCCTAATATCAATGCGACACTTTTTGATGTTTTGACCGTTGAAAAATCTGTTGAAAGTCGCAAAAGCTTTGGGGGAACAGCACCTTCAGAGGTTCTTCGGCAAATTACGTATTGGAAAAAGCGTCTTGTGAGCGCTTGAGTGATTGTATTTTAAAGGTAAAAAAGAGATCGAGATGAGGAAAGAGGACAGATGAAAATTATATTAAAGGGGTTAATGATTGTCCTTTTAGGAGGCGTTTGTGTCGCTGGGTGTGGGCGTAAAGGGTCATTGGAAATGCCTCTTACAAGTGTGGAAAAGTCTGTGCAAGGAACATCTGTTACTCAAAGTGAAGGTGATAAACCTTTTATTCTTGATCGTTTGATAAAGTAGGAGGAAAGTGTGGATTTTTTCTCTTACCATCAAGGTATGCTTCATGCTGAGGGTTGTTCACTTGCTGTTCTTGCGCAGGAGGTGGGGACTCCTTTTTATTGTTATTCCGCCAATGCATTGGTTACACGTTTTAAAGACTATAAAAAGGCATTTCAAGGGATGCCTAGTCTGCTTGCTTATGCGGTTAAAGCCAATTCTAATCAAGCAGTTTTACGGCTTTTAGCGAACAATGGAGCGGGAGCTGATGTGGTTTCAGAAGGGGAATTACGGCGCGCCCTTGCTGTTGGTATTCCGGCACATCGTATTGTTTATTCTGGTGTTGGTAAAACCATGAGAGAGATAGATTTTGCTCTTGCTCAGGATATTTATTGTTTTAACGTTGAATCAGAGCCGGAACTTGAACAGTTATCTCAACGTGCTGTTGCGCTTTCAAAGATAGCACGTGTTTCATTGCGCATTAATCCAGATGTTGATGCGAAGACCCATAAGAAAATTACAACAGGAAAATCTGAAAATAAATTTGGTATTCCATTGTTGTTGGCAAGAGAGGCTTATAAAAAAGCGGACTCTTTACCTGGATTGCAGGTTTGCGGTATTGATATGCATATTGGCAGTCAGATTTGTGACTTAAAGCCATTTGAAGAGGCATTCCTTCTTATTGCAGATTGTGTGCGTCAATTGTGGAGCGATGGCTATGCAATAACGCATATAGATATCGGTGGTGGGCTTGGTATTGCCTATGGTTGTGAACAACATACTGTACCTTCTCCTTTTGATTATGCTGCGCTGGTAAAGAAATATATTGCTCCTTTAGGGATTAATATTGTTGTGGAGCCGGGGCGGAGCATTGTGGGTCAAGCTGGTGTACTGATGACATCTGTTCTCTATTTAAAAAGGGGACAAGGGCGGAATTTTGTTATTGTAGATGCGGCGATGAATGATCTGATGCGTCCAACGCTTTATGATGCTTGGCAAAATGTCGTCCTTGTGAAAAAAGCAGCAAAAGACGCTCCCCTTATTCGTGCAGATATTGTTGGTTCTGTTTGTGAGACTGGCGATTATTTAGCATTAGATCGTTACTTGCCGATTTTGGCACCCGGTGATCTTTTAGCAATTACGCAAGCTGGAGCTTATGGTGCTGTGATGGCGAGTACTTATAATAGCCGACTTTTGGTCCCAGAAGTTCTCGTTCAAGATACGTGTTATGCGGTTATTCGTCCACGTCTTGATTATGCTCAATTGATGGGATGTGATCATATTCCTGATTGGGTTGAGAATTCTTAAGTGTTTTTGGTCTTATTTTTACTAAACTTTGATGAAACAATTTATTTTCTAGAAATTGTCTTGTATGGGGTTTATGATCTTAATGCACCACGATAAAAGGGGATAAATGCTTGTTTATGAAAAATAAAAACATCAAAGGCTTTGCAATGAAGCTTTTGTGTGTGCGCATTTTGATGTGGGGAATCCTTTCATTTGAACGGATGTGGGTACGGTTGTTGCCATTTTTCCTCGTTGTTAGTCTCTTTTGTTCGTTTAGCTGGTTGGGACTTTTTGGCATTTTGGGCTATTGGTCACATTTGCTCTTACTTGGGGTTATACTTGTTTGTGCTGGAGCGAGTTTATTTTTTCTTGTTCGTTTTCGGTTTCCCACAATACGGGAAGTGAATTGCCGTCTTGAACGCGTCAATGATCTTAGACATCAGCCTTTGAATATTCAGATAGATCGTTTATGTTCTGAAAATGATGAAGATTTTAGTGCTGTTATTTGGCGTGAACATCAACGCCGAATGGCAAAACAATTATACCATTTAAAAACTGGATTTATCTCTCTTAATAGTGCGGATTATGATCCTTTGGCTTTGAGGGCTTTGTGTGTTCTTCTTTTTGTTTGCGCTTTTAGTTTTTCTTTTGGTTCACAAGGGGGGCGTTTGGCTGATGCCTTTGATTTTCGTCCTGTTGTTGATGAAAAATTCATGCGGATTGATGCTTGGGTAACACCACCTGCTTATACCGGTGTGGCACCGATTTATTTGACAAAAGATGAGAAAACACAACTAGAAATCCCTGAAGGGAGTAATGTTGTTGTGCGTGTTGTCAATGGGGCTGGCGTTACAGTAAAAGCAAAGTCTGTAGAAGATGGGAGGGAAATTTCGTTTTCAGAGAAAACGGAACAAACAGCTTTGAATGATCCAATCGCTCATTTTGAAACACATTTAAATCATTCAATGAATTTATTTGTATCATCACGTCGTAAAAAACAGCAGTGGCATTTGCAGATGATCAAGGACACGCTTCCGACAATTCATTGGCTGGAAAAACCAGGGCGGATTTTAACGGGATCGTTAGAGTTACGATATGTGGTGGATGATGATTATGGTGTGACAAAGGCTTTTGTTGAAATAGAGCCTTTTCTTCCTCGGAATAAAAGTGCTTCTTCTCTTTATAATGCTCCGGAAATAGAGCTTCTTCTTCCGCGTGGTGGAAAGGGGAAAATGCGGATGGTGCAAGATATATCAGCGCATCCATGGGCGGGTTCGCAAGTCAAAATTACTTTGGTGGCAGAAGATGGTGCGGGGCAGAAAGGGCGTAGCAAAACTTTTGTTATGACATTACCGCAACACGTTTTTTCAAATCCTGTCGCGCGTGCGGTGAGTGAAACGCGTCGTTTATTAGCGCTTGATGCTTCTGCGAGAGAGCGTGTATTGGATATGCTTTCTGCTTTGCTTGTGCGTCCAGAAAGGGGGGTGCAAAATGTAATGCATTTTCTTGTTCTACAAAGTGCGTGGACAAGACTTTCTTTAGCACAAACAGAAGAGGATTTGCGTGGTGTGGTGGATTATTTATGGCAAATTGCTTTGGGTATTGAAGACAATCAGCTTGAATCCGTGCAAAAAAATTTAAAACAAGCACAAGCTGCTTTACGTGATGCATTGCGTTACGGTGCTTCAGCGGCAGAAATTGAACGCCTTATGGCAGATTTACGTCAAGCTATGGATGAGTATATTCGTGCTTTGGCTGAAAAAGCACCAGATACTCAAGTTTCTAAAAATTCTAAAAGCTCAAAAAGCACCAATCTTTCTGAAGCTACACTACAAGAAAAGCTAAATTTAATTGAGGAAATGGCTAAAACGGGCTCTTCTTTAGCAGCTGAACAACTCTTGGCGGAAGTTGAACAGACGCTTGATCATTTGCATGTGCAAAAAGGCAATCAAAATGAGGGAGAAAAAAGCCAATCTGCACAAATGAAAGAAAAGATGGACCAGCTTGGAGATTTAATGCGTCGTCAGCAAGAAATTCTCAATGAAACACATCAGTTAGAGATGGAACAAAAACGCGGAGAAAATGTGCCGGAAACACAGAAAAAATCTTTAAAAAAACGTCAAGCTGAATTGCAGTCTGAATTATCAACATTAGAAAAAGAATTATCAGAACAAGGATTTGAAACAGGAGGCGCATTGAAAAGGGCAGAAGAAAAAATGAATTCTGCGGAAAATGCTCTTGATAATGGAAATCATCAGGTATCTATACAAAATCAGTCTGACGCTTTGGAATCTTTGAGGCAAGGTGCACAAAATGTTTTGAAAAAAATGCGCGAGACACTCAAAGAAACGGGAAATGATCAAAATGCTGATTCTGGTCCTAAGGATCCGTTAGGACGTCCACTTTCTTCAAAAACAGATGAAGGACAAGAAGGTGAGGCACTACCACAAAAAAGTGATCAAATGCGTACGCGGCAGATTTTGGATGAAATTCGCAAACGTCTTGGTAAAGAGCATATTCCAGAAGAAGAAAAAAACTATCTTGAAAGATTGCTTCATTTTAATTAACCAGTGTTGGCTTTTTTCTTAATTGATGTCAGAAACAGTGTATGAAGAACCTCTATGGGGTTCATCTCCAAGAAAATGATTAAAGCGCTTGTAACGCAATAATCATCCTGCTGTACTGATTTTTAATCATTTAAGTTTAAAATATGAAATATTGAAATATTCGCTATTGCGGAAAAAGAGCAGAAGTCCATATAATTTGGGTATATGAAAATCTGTAATGTTTGGAATTTGTTTCTACATGGTATGTTGAATTGGATATCGTTACGCTGAAAGATTTTTATGCTTCTGCACTTGGGCTGCGTGTGCAAAAGACGCTGTGTGACCAATTGAATTTATGGTGGCCTAATCTTACGGATAAACGGATTATGGGGTTGGGTTATGCACTTCCTTATCTTTCTACATTGCGTGAACGTGCCCAACAATGTTTTGCTTTTATGCCAGCTTCCCAGGGTGCTTCGCCTTGGCCTTGTGCTGAGCAAGTTGCTACAGCGCTTGTTTTTGAAGAAGATTTGCCGCTTCCTGATGCGTCAGTTGATTGTATTTTATTGGTACATGCATTAGAATATACAGAAAATTCATTTGAAACGTTGAATGAAATATGGCGTGTTTTAGCACCCAATGGCCACTTGATCGTTATTGTACCTAATCGCTCTGGCTTTTGGGCGCGCAGTATTACTACGCCCTTTGGTTATGGCGAGCCTTATAGTCGGCAACAAATTACACGTTTGTTCGAAAAAACAAATTTTGTTTCTGGGCCAATACAAGAAATTGTACATTATATGCCCTCTACGGGTTATGTTTCGCGGTTGTTCTCATTTTTTTATGAGCCATTTGCACGCTATCTTTTGCCTTATTTTGGTGGACTCTTAATGTGTCAGGCACAAAAACGTGTTTATCAAGGTTTGCTGGTACAGCGTCGTCAATCGCGACGTGTTTTTATTCCTGCTTTATCACCACAAGTGCGAAATATTTTAATTTATAAAGATAATTAATCATTCTGCCATTGGCATAAGAACCGCAAATATAGAAGGCTTCCCTTATTTCAATTTTTGCACATTATATGTGAATTATATGTGAAGGTTTTTTCATCTCGTTTTTGTTTTCATTTAAGATATTAAAATTGTTTTTGAAATAGTAAATCTCGAATTAAAGATTTAAACGATAACCATTTTGATCTGTCATGAGAATTTGTGCATTGGAGGGATCTTTTTCGATTTTTTGTCGCAAACGATAGATATGGGTTTCTAAAGTATGGGTAACAATATTTTCATTATAACCCCAAACTTGTTCTAACAATGTTTCACGGCTGACAATTTTATCATTAGCATAATAGAGACATTTAAGAATTGCTGCTTCTTTTTCTGTGAGACAGATTTTATTGTTGCATTGATCAAGAAGAAGTTTTTGTCTTAGTTTAAAAGTATAGGGGCCAATATGAAAGGTTGCGTCTTCATTTTGTTCATATTGGCGCAACTGTGCTCGAATTCTCGCTAATAACACCGCAAAGCGAAAGGGTTTTGTCACATAATCATTGGCGCCTGTTTCAAGATCCAAAATATTATCGCAGTCTGTATCATGATTTGTTATCATGATAATGGGGGCACGAAATCCTTGGATGCGTAATTTTTTCACGGCTTTGAAACCATCAAGATCAGGAAGTTCAAGTCCCAAAATAGCGAGATCAATATTTTCTTCTTGGATTATTTTCATTCCCTCTTCTGCTGTTTTTGCTTGGAAAATTTCAAACTCTTGATGCATTTGCAATTGTTCTACTAAAATGGGGCGTAGATTATCGTCTTCAACAATTAAAAGAGTATAGTGGTTCATGTTTTTCCTTATAGGCATGTTGAGGCACTGATTGGTAAAGAGTAGTTTCATGAAAAATGAGATTTCATGCAAGAAAAATTAAAACAGGAAAATTAAAAAAGAGCGTTTCTAAAAAATAAACTTTTATAATTTCTATGGTTGCTTGCCGAAAAGAAGGTATTTCCGTCTGCAGAGTATTTTACGTATTGGTTGGAAGCATTTGTTTATGCTCTAGAACGTGTTTTAGCTATTGAGTGTTATCATCTTTACGCTTATGGAGAAATAAAGCCGGCACTATCATACACTTTGCCAGCTCGTGGGTGTTGCGGATAGTCCTTGGCACTTGAGACTCTTCATAAGAGGAATTTTTAGTCCTTTCTTTCACGTTTTTTATCCATACGGGACTTTTCCTGCTTGTAATGTGAAAGAAAATAGCTTTTGATTGATTTAATATAAACAGGTTGGGAATGAGAGAATCCTGCGGTATGAGGGGCTCTCATCCAACATGTAAAACAATGAACACTCAATATGATGCGTTTTTTAAGCGTGAAGATAACTGTGCAACACCTTACACATATGCACTGTTTAGGAGAATTTCACGGTTATTTTTATTGTTTTTTATCCACGTTCAGTTTTGTTTTTTCGTTGCATTTGTGTGCGAAGGGGTCTGTGTGTGATGTTTGTGGTGTTGCTTATTATAATCGTTGAGTAAGCTTTGTCTTTAGCAATGCCGAAAAGATGCATCATAAAGAGGTTTTTTATGCAATGCTATGAAGCATCTTTTTATATGAGCTAATGAATAAAAATTATTGTTTTAAGATAAAAGCATTTCCATCTTAAGGTTGCCCATCAAACAAACTTCTTTCCATTCATCTTCTGTCACGGGTTGCACTGATAAGCGGCTGGCATTAACCAGTACCATATTTGCTAGCTTGGGATTGGCTTTAATTTGTTTTAATGAAACAGGTGTTGGCATGTCACAAAGTGCGCGGATATCCACACATTCCCAGCGTGGATCAGAGCTTGTAGAATCAGGGTGTGCTTCAGCACATATTTCTACAATGCCTACAATTTCTAAACCTTTATTTGAGTGATAAAAAAAACCTTTATCGCCATATTTCATGGCGCGCATATTATTACGGGCTTGATAATTGCGTACACCATCCCATTGTTCGCCATCAGCTCCTTTTTTCTTTTGCATCTCCCATGACCATTTATGGGGTTCAGATTTAAAAAGCCAATAAGCCATGAGTTCTCCTTTTTCATAGACTGTTATGCATTCATCATGTGCATTTTTATAAGCATCTTTGTAACACCATCAACGATGATTTTTAAAATGGGGTAAAGAACGGGCATTATTTGTTTTTTCTTGTTTCAAAATAACGTGTAGCAGAGAAACGCGATTCATTGATATTTCATGTTGTATAAGGGTATTTTGCTCTTTGCTTATCTTTTCAGCTATGGTTTGAAATGCGGTCACTATAAGAGTTTTTTGGAGAAAATTAAGAAAATTGATTCTAAAAAGCTTCAAGATTACAACGGCAATGAAACGAATAGATGATCAAAGATGATGAGGTCAAAGAATGGTTTTCATATCTATACTTCGTGGGAGAGAATAGATCTTATTATGCCGTAAAATACCGTCATTTGAAGTGTAATGATATAAGGCAGTTTTTTGAAACATGAAATTTTTTAGAATGTGTGGTGCATATTTAGGTTTGCGTGTCGAGCTTTGGATTAAGTGAATTGTGTGAGTGGGAAGCAGGTGGAATCCGCTCGATAGGGAATTCGGACTATCTACAGACCGGATTGAGTAGAAATCTTCGTTCTTTAAGATGTGTGTGGGGCGTCAGTGTTATTATGCTTTTGTTCCACGGCGTCCCATCCCGATCAAGGGCGTGGCTTTTTCATCTAATGGCCAGCGTGAACGGGGTGCAATGTCAAGAGAGCTTGTTTCTCCTCGTGCGAGTTTTTGTGCACCGGCAAAAGCAATCATTGCAGCATTATCGGTACACAAGGAAAGAGGAGGAGCTATAAATTCAAAACCATGTTGATAGGCAAGTTCTTGCAACGTAGAACGAATGGCTTGGTTTGCAGCAACACCGCCTGCGACAACCAAAGCAGGAGAACGCTTTCCTTGATCATGAGAGAGAGGATATTGGTGGGTAAAGTGTTGTAGGGCTAGGTGAATACGATCATGTACTGTATCGGTCACGGCGGCTTGAAAACTTGCGGCAATGTCAGCAATATCATTTTCCGTAAGAGGAGCTATGGCTGTTGCGGCTTGTCGAACAGCAGTTTTGAGTCCTGAAAAAGAAAAATCTAACCGTTTTTCACCTTTTAAAGGGCGTGGAAGGGGGATGCGATTTTTATCACCAAATAAAGCTGCTTTTTCAAGTGCTGGTCCACCAGGATAAGGAAGACCTAAAAGTTTTGCAGTTTTATCAAAGGCTTCTCCTAATGCATCATCAATGGTGGTTCCTAAACGTTGGTAGTTACCTACTCCATGAACAATGATTGTTTGTGTATGACCCCCTGAAACTAAAAGTAATAAATAAGGAAAGCTAACGTTGTGCGTTAACACAGCTGTTAAAGCATGTCCCTCTAAGTGATTTACCGCAATAAATGGTTTGCCAGTGGCAAGAGAGAGAGCTTTTGCGCTCATAACGCCTACCAACAATCCTCCTATCAAACCTGGTCCACTGGTGGCTGCAATGCCATCAATATCTTTTAATTTTGTGTTTGCTTCTGTTAGTGCTTGCAGAATTAAATGATCAAGAACTTCAACATGGGCACGAGCAGCAATTTCAGGAACAACACCGCCGTAAGGTGCATGGTGATCAATTTGGCTCCAAACAACATTGGAAAGAATTCGGCTGTTTGATTCATTGTTATATTCAATGACAGCCGCTGCCGTTTCATCACAACTTGTTTCTATTCCCAGCAGACGCATTTTAAACAAAACCTTATATTGAAGCTTCTTTCCTGCGTGCGTACCATGAACAGAAAAAGATGCAAAGTATTTCTCTCAGAATTGATTTTTCTATGAAAAAATATGTGTTTTGGCATTTTCTTTGAATTTCATGATATTGTTGATTAAAAAATAAAGCTGTATTTTTGAGTATAAAATGCAAATGTGTTTTTTAAAACTTGTCTATTAAAGTCTATAATTGTAAATATTATTGAAAAAAATGAGATTTGGAAAATCTCTATAAAGTTATACTCTTTATAAAAAGAATGTAAAACAAACGAAGATATTTGAGAAAAGCTTCATTTTTAAAACTTTTTTCATTTTATTATTTTATCATTAAAAAAAGTGTGCACAAAAAGTGACAGAGATGGTCGATTCTTCAAAACCAAAAGTTAAAACACATTATGCTGGTACGCGCCGTAAGAAACCAGTTATTGAACATGAAGCTGTTCCCCATGATTCAGAGGAAAAAATCCACAATTCTGTAGAGTCTCATGCGCGAGAAAAACAGAATATGCAAGGTCAGGATAAAAGTAGCTCTCGTACAACTTGGCTTTTCTTGTCCTTTTCTGGGATTTTGGGGGGATTCATTGCTTTGGGAATTTTTATGGGGCTTCAATGGGCTGGTTTTTTTCCTTCTTCTTTTGTGGAAAATTCTGCTGGAGGGGAAAAAGCTTTGCAGATTGCTGAAGCCGCAAAAAGTCAAGGTGAAGACACAAAGGAACAATTGAGACGGGTGTTTCAAGAAATCGATGCGTTAAAAACAGAGTTTTCTTCTTTTTCATCACAACAGTTTAAAACAACGAAAAACGATGAATTATCGAAAGAAGAAATCAAAAAAGCTTTTGCGATTTTAGAGGAAAAAGTAAAAGCTCTTGAAGAAACTGTACAAACTTTTGTTAGAGAGTCGAAAGAGATAGAGACGGCTTTGTCTGTTGGGCAGAGCAATGCAAATGATCTTGCTGCGTTAAAACAACAGTTAGAAGCTATACAGGAAGAAACTGCTGTTAAAAATAGTGAGAAAAAAGAAATAGATACCGCGCTCTTTACTGCAATTAGTTCATTAAAAAATGCTATAGAGCGTGGTGGATCTTATAATAATGAATTAAAGCTGTTACAGCAATTATCGCCTTCGATTGATAGACTTGATGTGTTGCAAAAAACAGCTACTGTGGGTCTTCCAAGTTCAGCACAACTTTCTGTTGATTTTTCTCATGTTGCCGATGCAATTGTTGGTACGCAAAATATTGTTGCGTCAGATGCTGGTTTTTTTGACCGAATTTTAGCGTGGATAAAAGGGCTCATTGTTTCGCGACCGATTGGCAATGTTGAAGGGACGACGCTGGGGGCTATTGCGGCACGCATGGAAGTTGCCATTCAAGCTGGTGATTACGAAAAGGCTTTGAGCGAATGGCAATCATTGCCTCAAAGTGCAAAAGATGTTTCAATGGATTTTGTTAAGCAGCTTGAAAGACATATTGCTATTCAACAGTTGTTGCAGCAATTGTTATTGTCTGTGCAACAAGGATCTTTTAAGGCAACAAAGATGTAAATAGGCCCAAGATGATACGTGTTTTTATTTATATTTTTGTTGTTTGTATCCTCGGTTTAGCTTTCGCGTGGGTTGCTAATCACAATGGTATTTTTGTTCTTACATTTTTGCATTTCAGATTTTCTGCTTCATTGCTTACAGTGTTAAGTGTGCTTATTTTGCTTTTTGTAACGCTGGTGCTTTTATGGTGGTTATTGTCTTTCTTTTTTTCCTTACCGCGTGCTCTTTCCAATTATTTGTATAAACGCAATCAAAAGCGCGGTTATGAAGCTCTTTCAAAGGGGATTCTTGCAACTTTTGCTGGTGATAGTATGGTTGCGCAAAAAATGGAAGCACAGGTTGCTAAATATCTTGCAGGAAAACAAGAGCCATTGGTAAAACTCTTACAAGCGCAAACCTTGTCTTTACAAAATAACTCTGTTCGCGCCATCGGTCTTTATGAGGGGATGAGAAAGGAAGATTCGACAAAATTGGTTGGACTTTATGGTTTGTTTCGTGAAGCGATGAAGAGTAAAGCTTATGAGGCAGCGCAACAATATGCCGAAGAGGCGCTGACTTTATCGCCAGCACTTTTATGGGCGCATCAGGCGGTGCTTGATCGGTTAAGTACTGAGGGTAAATGGGATAAGGCACTTACTATTTTTGAAAGAGCGCAAAAAGCTCTTCCGCGTTCTGTTCGCGCGACTCCAGAGCGGCAGCATATACAGGTTTTACTATTAAGTGGGCAGGCACTTTCTTTGTTTGATACACATCCTGTACACGCACGTGAAGCCATTTTGAAAGCCCATAAATTGGCACCTGATTTTGTTCCAATAATAGTTATTGCTGCTGATATTCTTTATAAGTTAAATGAAACGCGTAAAGCGGATAAAATGATTATAGCGGCTTGGCAAAAGGATCCTCATCCTGATTTGGCGGCGCTTTATCTCGAAAGAGAAGAAGGAGCTATTGGGCGATTGAAAAGGGCTAGGACACTTGCTTCTTATAATAAAGATGCATTTGAATCGGCTTTCCTTATTGCTAAAGCAGCTTTAGATGCTGGTGAAACAGCATTAGCGAGAGAGCAGGCAAAAAAAGCATTACAATGTCATCCACGGGAAAGTGTTTATTTATTGTTGGCAGATATTGAAGAGGCACAGGGAAACAATCAAGGTGCTGTGCGTCAATGGCTTTCTTTAGCACTTCGTGCTGAACGTGATCCAGTATGGATGTGTGATGGGTCCATTTTTTCTTCTTGGTCAGCGGTTTCTCCAATCAGTGGACGTTTGGGCGGTTTTGAATGGAAGGCGCCTCCCTGTATGCCTTCTCTCACATTAGAGGCGGACAATATTGTGCCGAAAAAGCAAGGCAAAGAGTATGTTATGGGAAAAAGTGATGGTGTTGAAGATAAGAAGCTTGAAAAATTAACACCCATAGACGATTCTCTTTTGCATAATGTGCAGGTGGAGAAACAAGATATAAAAGAACAAGATGTAAAAATGTTCAGTCAAACTCACTTAAATGTTGATGATCCAGGGGTGAAAACAGAAGAAGAAACATCTTTATCGAGGAAAAAATTTCGTTTATTTTAAATTGCGCCAATGTGATATATGAGTGTTTTCTAAGAAGAAATAATTAACCTAGAAGAAAAAACATCATTAGTCTTGTCCAATAAAATTATTCTCTTATGCTTTAAAAATGAAGTTTTGCTTAGTTGCAGAGGTGATTGGTTAAAAAATGTTTTTAAATCAGAGATGTCTTGATAAAAAACAAAAAAATAACAAACCAAGGATTGCTGTTGTTATTCATCGGCGGTCTACCTATACTGGTCGTTTAGGAAAATTTTTACAACAAAATGGTTTTGTTCTTGATATTTATCGTCCTATTTTTGGACAAAAACTCCCTGATACATTAGAGCATTATGCCGGTGTTGTTATTTTAGGGGGACCGATGAGTGTGAATGACAGCGAAGCCTATATTGGTGAGGAAATTGATTGGATTTCGTTATCACTAAAGGAAAATAAGCCTTTTTTGGGTATTTGTCTTGGAGCACAAATGTTAGCGCGAAATCTAGGGGGGCGCGTTGGTACAAGAAGTGATGGGACTGTAGAAGTCGGCTGGTATCCACTAGAAGCAACCCCTCAAGGGAAGGAATTGATGAATTGGCCAGAAATGGTCTACCATTTCCATGAGGAAGGTATTTATGATTTACCGAAAGAGGCAATGCTTTTGGCAACAGGGCATACATATCCTACACAAGCTTTTCGTTATGGAAACAATGCATGGGGTTTGCAATTTCATGCTGAGTTTACACGTGCTATGATGCGGCGTTTGGTCGTGCGTTCGGCACATAAATTGACTGAAAAAGGTGCTCAACCTGCTTGTGCACATTTGAAAGGTCGTTTAATTTATGATCAAGCTTTAAGCCAATGGTTTGAAGGTGCATTACGACAGATTTTTTGTGTACCGCCCGCATTTGTGTGAGTGTTAGAAACACTATTCATTATCGTTCTTGTTGTGCTGTAAAACAGTATCGTTTAAGGTAGAGATAGAAAACTCATGTAAAACTTTACACATGAGGTATTTTTTGTTAGAAAGTGTAACGGATTTTCTTAAAAAGATCTTGCTGATTAGGCTTATGAGATACTGTACTTTAGAACGATGTATAGGAACTCCTTGAAGTGATCAGTAGATAAAATCCGGTCGATTAAGAAGTTGTATTGTTTATAAACTGACTGTGGTTAAGAATCTTTGTCCTTTTTAGGGTGGGGAGGAAGTTAAGAGATAAAGAAAGTTTTAATGTTGTCTAAATCCTTTCAAATACCGTCATCACAAAAGAGATTTTCTTTGAGCTATTTAATTTGTGGGCTCGTTTGTCTTGCTCTGATATTTATTTATAGCGCACTCTGGTTTTTTTTTCACGTAAAATAGAAGAGCAAGTTTCTGATATATTTGCAAAAGCGTCTTCCTATAATATGGCGGCGGTATGTGAGAATGTGCGCAAGGATGGTTATCCTTTACGTATCGGTGTTGTTTGCGACAATTTTCAATTTTCTTGGCCTTTACATGGGGTTTCTTTATCGACGGGGCGTTTGACGGCTGGTGCACCAATTTATGCACCTCATTTGGTCGAGTTTAATGTTCATTCTCCTGCATCCATTGTTTTTTCCGGACAAACTTCTATAGTATCGCGTTGGCGCAATTTGGTTATTGAAACAGAACCTTATTGGAAAACGGGTAAAACATTGAAGTTTATAGCTGAAGGGCTTGAAATTTCACCACTTTCCTCTTCCCTTGAAGATAAAAAACCTCAAGAAGCATTAGGAGCACAAACAACAGATAAAAAAACGACACAGGAAAATGTAGAAGATCAGGCATCTTTGCAAAATACGCATGACATGATTACTCAGCCGTTAGAGACAAAAGATACGCCTCAAAAAATAACGGCAGAATTTTTGCGCTTTGATCTGAAACATGAAAATAATGATTTATTGGGAAATATAACTTTTGACGGTTTTGATGTTTCTCTGGTTTTTACATCTTCTTTTGTTGATGTCCCAAAAATTGATGGTAACTTGAAAGTGATTTTAAATGACATCTCTTTTTTGTCTGAAGATGAAGGAAAAAATTGGCAACAGCGACTGTATGGAAAAAGTGGGCTTTTAAAGCAAGGTGAATTGACTTTTCATACAGGCGGTGGGTTACGTATTAGTGGACCTTTTTCTTTTGATGAAGAAGGATATTTGACAGCAGAATTCGAACTTGTCCATATTCAGCCCATGAAGCTTCTTAACACTTTGCAGCGCTTATTTCCCGCGCAGGACAATAATCTTCAAGCGTTATTTTTTATTTTGGGTGCACTGCCTAAAAATGCCGATGGCGCTCCCGTTCTCCCCTTGCTCATTAACAATGGGTGGGTAAAATTAGGTTTTTTAAAACTTGGTCGTCTCGCTCCACTTTAGGTTTTATACCCAAGCCTTTTTTCATTTTTACCACCAAATTTCGATTTTTTCTGATTTTCACACTTTTTTGCAATTTTAGAGTGTCAAAATCTATTTTAACAAAATGCGTATTTAATGGTAAAAAAATAGCTGTAAAAATAAAAAATTACCACTTACTCCTAACTAATCCCACCTCTTTTCACTTAGTACAAAATCTTATGTCAAACTACATATAGCAACAGTGTTTGTGTGGAAAAAGTGGCATTTTAAAGTATGCTGAATTGCCTTTTTATACAGGTAGTGTGGTGCCGTGTTAGGAACCTTTTTTCTTTATGTATGGAATTTGAGTATATTGCATATGTCTGTTTAGGGTGACCTTTGAAATAGGTAAAACAGCCTAGTTGGATGAGAATATGAAGTTGTAAAGGGGAAAATGGACGTCCATCTTTTCATTTATGGAGTAAGAAGCTAAGGGGGGCACCATCATATTTATATTTTCCCACTCCTAATGTTTATACAGCTTTTGGCATTTGAGGTGGTTTATGAGGGGCATTTAGTTCTTTCTTTAATATTTTTTATCTATACGGTTTTCCCATTTGCAATATGCAAGGGGAAATGCGTTTAGTTGATTGAATATAAACAGATTTGAAATGAGACAAACTTAGAATATCAGCTTCTCCTTCAACATAAAAATAATAAAATTATGATTGTAAATCAATATATTATATTTTTATGTTGAAGGATGTTTGACAGTAAAATTTGAATTTATTTTTTATTTTAAGTGCTTTGTCTAAAAATGCGGGATAGCGCTTCCGTTCTTTCCTTACTGATTAGTCATGGATGGATAGAACGGGAGATTGAGTGGGTCGTTTTGTATTTGCTTTAGGTTTGAAAGCCGGTATTTTGTAGTTGAGAAATCAATCCTGCTGCAAAAGTAAAACGAGAAATATTGAGATCATTTTCAATAAGGGCACTAATGTGGTTTGTAATTTTGTGAATATGATCTTCTTCTGTTTTTTTCCAAGTGTCAAAAGGATCTTTTTTCTTTCCATAATTTTTGAGGATTTTCATAACGATTTGCCGTAAGCTTTCAGAAACATTTTCTTTTGCTTGGCTTAAAGCCATACTATCATAATAATCTACTACAGGAATTATACGACTTGCTTCGTTAATGCGGTTTATACGAATGATTTGCGCAAGTGAAAAATAGATCTCTGCGGTTTTAATAAGATCACTGTTGCTTTTTTTTGCAATTAAAGAAATATCACAGATTGTTGAAGCAGCTTCTAAGAGAGCTAATTGTTTCGCTAATGCTTTTGGTGCTCCCTCTTCGCTGTAGTGTAATGCTTTTTCTTCAATTTTTTGCTTAATATCGTTGTCGTGAGAATGCATAAGCTCTTGTTCAATAACGCTACGGGCTTGCTTTATTGTTTTTACAATTTCTTCTAATGGACGTGAGAGATCTATGTTGTGTAAACCCCAATTGGTTGTTTCAAAGAGCATTGGGGTCATTGCTGCGTAGAATTTGTTTTGGACAAGACCGGGTATTTTATTATCAAGCTTATCAATTTGCTCAGACAATTGAGGAATTTCAAAACCATCGCGAATGGCAATGAAAACGCGAATAATATTTTCAGCTTTTTGTTCTGTTGCATCGTGTAGTCTATTAACAAAAGTGGGGCCTCCACGATTTACAATATCGTTGGCAATCAGCGTTGCTATAATATTACGACGCAATTGATGGTTAATGACTTCCTTCTTAAAATTTTCTTGAATTTGTGTTGGAAAATAGTTCAGCAAGGTTGTATTGAAATAGTGATTATCAACAATGGGGCTATTAGCAATTTCTTCTTTTAAGGTTAATTTAGCATACGCAAAAATAACAGCGAGTTCTGGACGGAGAAGACCTTTGCCTTGGGTTGTTCTTTGTCGTAAAATTTGCTCATCAGGGAGTATTTCAACTCTACGATCTAGAAGCTTTTTTTGTTCTAAATCGTGCATAAAGCGTATTTGATAGGGCAAATCAGTAGTGCTTTGATTTTCCGCCAAAGAAAGAGCAAGGGGTTGTAGATAATTGTTGCGCAAGACGAGTTGCTCGACTTGAGGTGTCATTTTTTTCAAGAGCTTATTGCGTTCTTCGCGGGTTAATGTTTTGGCGCGTAGTGCTGATGCAAGAACAATTTTGAGATTGACCTCAATATCAGAACAATTCACACCAGCAGAATTATCAATGGCATCCGTATTGCATCGACCACCATTTAAGACATATTCAATCCGTCCACGTTGTGTAACACCAAGATTAGCCCCTTCGCCAATAATTTTTGCACGCACTTGCTCTCCGGTAATGCGTATCGCATCATTTGCACGATCACCTACTTGGGCATCATTTTCTGTTGCTGCGCGGATATAAGTACCAATGCCGCCGAACCATAAAAGATCAACAGGGGCTTTGAGAAGAGCAGAAATAATTTCAAAGGGTGTTCCTGTTTGTTTTTCAAAACCAATGGCTTGTGCTGCTTCAGGTGAGAGAGTAATGGTTTTTTCTTTTCGTGAGAAGATGCCACCGCCCTTTGATAATTTGCTTTGATCGTAATCTTGCCAGCTGGAGCGAGGAAGTTTAAAAAGGCGCATACGCTCTGCATAGCTTTCGTCTATGCTTGGATCTGGATCAATAAAGATATCGCGGTGATCAAAAGCGGCAATCAATTTTGTTTGTTTGGAAAGCAGCATCCCATTACCAAAGACATCGCCAGACATGTCTCCAACACCGACACAGGTGAAGGACGTTGTTTGAATATCCTGATCAAATGTTTCTCTAAAATGTCTTTTGACAGCTTCCCATGCACCTTTGGCTGTAATACCAATGGCTTTGTGGTCGTAACCTGCTGAGCCTCCAGAGGCAAAAGCATCATCGAGCCAAAAGTGATTTGCTTGGCTGATGGCGTTGGCGGTATCAGAAAAAGTTGCTGTTCCTTTGTCTGCTGCGACAACAAAATAGGGGTCAGGGTCATCATGACAGATGACATTGGGGGGAGAACTTATTTTGCCGTTAATCAGATTGTCTGTAATGGAGAGCAAAGCTGTGATAAAGTCTGTATAAGCTTGTCGTGCTGCTTCTACGATGAGAGCACGGTCATTTGTTTGGGGAAGCCGATGGGGATAGAAACCACCTTTTGCACCTGCAGGAACGATAACCGCATTTTTAACTTGTTGGGCTTTGACTAAGCTGAGGACTTCGGTGCGATAATCTAATGCACGGTCAGACCAACGGATTCCGCCACGAGCGATAGGTCCAAAACGCAAATGCACCCCTTCAACTTCCGGTCCATAAACAAAAATTTCTCGGTAAGGGCGTGGTTCAGGCAAACCCTCAATTTGGCGCGGATTTAATTTGGTGGCTAAAATACGCCGTGGACTTCCATCGTCAAGAGGCGTAAAGGCATTTGTTCGTAAACTCGCATCGATAAGGTTGCAATAACGGCGTAAGATGAGATCATCATCTAAACCAGATACTTTCCGTAATTTTTCTCCAATACGCTTTTGAATAACCTGTTGGCTTTTTTCCCGTTCTTTTTCTGTATGGCTTTGGTGAAATTTTAAATGAAATAAAGTATAAAGATCTTGGGTAATGTCAGGATAAGCATTTAAAGTTTGGGCAACGCGATCTTGCGAATAAGGAATACCAGCTTGCTGGAGATAGCGCCCATAATGGCGCAAAATAACAATTTCATACCAATCAAGTTCAGCTGTTTGGGTGAGCGCGTTAAAAGCGTCATTATCAGCATTTTGTGCCCAAATGGCCTCAAAGGTTTCGGCGTGTTTTTGACTGTTTTTTTCAAAATCGATACAGAGTTGGAAAGTGCTTTCTAGCTGCATATCATGAAGATACACAGAGTGCCCATAGCCATCTGGTAATTCAAGGGTTTGTTCAGCAATAACGCGAAATCCCATATTTTCAAGGAGTGGTACACGTTTGGAAAGGGCAAGAGCTTCATGGCGGTGAAAAAGCCGAAGAGAAATGGTACGTTTTTCTTTGTTTTGTGCGTGATAAAAGTTCACGAAAAGGGGCTTCTCATCATGAAGATTTAAAATATGTCCGGCATCGTTAATAGCGTCTTCAGCTGAAAATAAATCACGATAGCTGTTGGGGAATTCGCTGGCTAGACGTGTTTGTTGCTCTGTTGTTTTCTGAGCAAGAGCGATGGCTTGAACGCTGTCTTCCCAACTTCGTGCAATCGAACGTACATGTTGTTCAAGTGTGGAGCGCTCGTGAAGGGGAACAGTTTCGTTTCCTTTGCGATGGATGATATAATAGACACGTATAAGGGTGCTTTCCAAAAATAGCGGATAAGATTCAAAAAAGTCGCCTTTATAGAGCTCAACAAAATGTTCGCCAACTTTTTCACGCAGGCTGCTGCTATATTGGTCACGCGGTACGTAGACAAGGATAGAAACAAAGCGTCCAAAAGAATCAGTGTGGGCAAGAACCCGTAAACGTGGGCGCTCATCTAATTGTAGAATAAGTTTGGTGTTTTCTGTCAATGTATCAACATCAGAGCGAAACATTTCATCTCTTGGATAGGTTTCTAAAGCACTGATAAGTGCTTTTCCTGAATAATCGGCGTGATTGTGTCCAAGACGTTGAATAATAGTTTGGGCTTTTTCTTTTAAGAAAGGAATTTGCAAAATAGAACGTGTATAAGCTGAGGAGGTAAAAAGCCCTACAATGCGTAATTCTCCACAGAGTTGGTTTTTTTTATCAAAGATTTTAAGACCAATATAATCGAGCCAGACAGAACGGTGAATTTTGGAGCGGCTGTTAGCTTTTGTCACGATAAACAGATTATCGCTTTCCATGAAGGATAAAACTTCTTGAGGAGGTTCTTTCATACTTTCATCGTCAACAATATGAATAGAAGCATCCGTGAGTATACCAAGTTCAATATTACTCGCTGTAAAGGATTTTAGGGGTTTTTGGTCTTTGATGAAGTTGTAGGTGCGCATACCAAGGAAAATGAAATTATCGTCCATTAGCCAGTGAAGAAATTCAATAGCTTTTTCGCCTTCTTGTTTGTAGTGCGGGGGAAGACTTATTTGGTAGGCATGAATATGCTTTTTAACTTCTTCAAGCATAGGCTTCCAGTCTTGTACAGCAGCATTCACCTGTTCAAGAACTAAGGTGAGTTCATTTTCAAGTTTTTGTATTTGCTGTTTGTTTAATGACTCGATGTGAATTTGCATCAGACTGATGCGTTTTCCAGAAGCACAATCAAGAATAGGATGCGCAATCAAATAGATATGGTTTTTGTGTTGATTGAAAACATTTAAAATAGAATCGAGAAGGAAGGGTTTGTTATCATTGACAAGCGTGATAGCGGTTATAGGCTTGTTATTACGGGTCAAATTTTGTTCAAAGTAGATAGTATTTTTTCCCGTCTGATGGAGATTAAAAGCTTTTACTGCGACGGCTGCGGCTTTTTGAAGTTCTTTATTTTCGTAATAAACAATATCTTCTTCATCGGTTTGAGCAAAAAGGATTTGTTCTATTTTATCTTGGGTGTTTTTTGTTTCTGTTTTTTTTGGTTGCAACACATCCACTCTCCCTTTTTGCTCTTAGGGGTCTTCTCTTCTCTTTATTGAAAGCTGACCATCATATTTTCGTATACTGTAACACCTTCTTCCTGAAGAAAACAGCTCTTTATTTGGAAAGAATGAGTTTGTTTTTGCTATTTTTTAGTAATAGTTTGTACTTTAAAGAAATATTTTGCGTCAGAGAAAGGGCATTTTTAGTATTTTTGTATGTTAATAGTTTGTTTTTTTAAATATACAAAATGTAAAGTAAAAAAAGAAGCAGAAGTAAAGAGAGAATGGCGCGTTTACCAGCAAGACTTTTAAGTGGTTACCAAAATTTTATAAACAATCATTTTTTATATAAAATAGCACATTATCAGCAATTGGCGATTGAAGGGCAGAAACCTGAAGTTTTGGTCATTGCTTGTTGTGATTCGCGTGCAGTGCCAGAAATGATTTTTGATGCTAAGCCAGGGGAAATCTTCACTTTGCGCAACGTGGCAAATGTGGTTCCTCCTTTTTCTCCTGATGATCAATATCACGCAACATCAGCAGCTCTTGAATATGCTGTGCAATTGCTCGAGGTGAAACATATTGTCGTTTTTGGTCATGCCCATTGTGGAGGCATTCGTACTGCTCTTAAGGAGACATGTAAATCTTTATCATCAAATGATTTTATTGGTCAATGGATAAGTCTCTTAGCACCAGCAGCAGAAATCGTTTTGAATAATAAGTCGCTGTCTTGGCCAGAAAAACAGACGGCATTAGAGCAGCTTTCTATTCGCCATTCGTTGAGAAATTTAGAGACGTTTCCGTGGATAAAGCTTCGCAAAGATCAAGGTTTTTTGACATTGCACGGGGTTTGGTTTGATATCTCTAGCGGGAAATTATGGAGTATGGAACAGGAAACAGGTTGTTTTATGCGTGTTGAAGTTGAAAGTTTTGAAGTATAGTATTTGCTGTTTTTATTTCTTCGTATAAAAAGACATTTTATGATAAAACTTGACAAAGCTGGGGTTTTATTGTTTGAAGGAGCAAGCTTTCAGTGACAAAATTAACTTGGAGCCACCGACTGAGACCCCAGTTTAAGGGTATAAAGAGATCTCAGAGGTCAACATCCGACGGCGCGATGCGTTCTCGGATGCTATTTTGGTTTGTTTGTTATGCAACAATGAGGTAAATGATGTTTGAATCCTTGCAAGAGCGACTTGGTTCTATCCTGTCTCATTTGACGGGACGTGGCGCTTTATCGGATCAGGATGTTGTAGAGGCGCTGCGTGAAATTCGTCGCGCTTTATTGGAAGCTGATGTTGCTCTTGATGTTGTACGCTCTTTTACCGATAGGGTTCGGGAAAAAGCCGTTGGGGCCGAAATCGTTAAATCAATTAAACCAGGCCAGATGGTGGTTAAAATTGTTCATGATGAATTGGTTCATATTCTTGGAAATGAAAGCGTTCTGAGTGATTTAAATGCACCAGCTCCAGTTGTTATCATGATGATTGGTTTGCAAGGTTCCGGAAAAACAACTACAACAGCAAAGCTTGCGAAACGGTTCACTGATAAGCACAATAAAAAAGTTCTTATGGCGTCATTAGATACACGTCGTCCCGCTGCACAGGAGCAGTTGCGCCAATTGGGAGAACAGGCGAAACTTGCAAGCTTGCCTATTATTGCGGGACAGCTGCCCGTTGATATTGCATCACGTGCCGTGCAGGCTGCTAAATTGGGTGGTTATGACGTGCTTCTTCTTGACACAGCAGGACGTAATCATATTGATGAAGCTTTGATGCTCGAATTGGCTGAAATTAAAGCATGTTCCCTTCCTCATGAAATTATGTTGGTGGCTGATAGTTTGACAGGGCAAGATGCCGTTCATCTTGCTCGTTCTTTTGATGAGCGTGTAGGGATTACAGGGATTATTTTAACACGTATGGATAGTGATGGGCGTGGTGGTGCTGCTCTTTCTATGCGTGCGGTTACAGGTAAACCAATTAAAGCAATTGGAACTGGTGAAAAAATAGATGCTTTAGAAGAGTTTCATCCCAGCCGTATTGCTGATCGTATTCTCGGAATGGGGGATATTGTTTCTTTGGTTGAAAAAGCTGCTGAAACAATGGATCATGAGAAAGCTGCTGCTTTTGCAAAAAAAATGCAAGCCGGAAAATTTGATCTGAATGATCTTGCAGAACAGTTGCAGAAAATGAAAAAACTGGGTGGAATGGGCGGTATTATGGGCATGTTGCCAGGAATGGGGAAGGTCAAAGAGCAGATTGCGGCCGCGGGGCTTGATGATCGTTTGTTTGATCGTCAATTGGCCATTATTTCATCTATGACACCGCAAGAGCGGGCGAATCCAGAGCTTTTAAAACATAGCCGCAAACAACGAATTGCTAAGGGATCTGGTACAACGGCAGCTGATATTAATAAACTTTTGAAAATGTATCGCCAAATGGCTGATATGATGAAAGCTATGGGTGGTAAAGGAAAAAGTGGTTTTATGGGAAAAATGTTGGGAGGACTTGGTTCCAAAATGGGTTTTGGTGGTATGGGAAATTTGGGGGGGGATTCTCCAGCTATGCCTGATTTGTCGGGATTGGATCTAAAGCAATTCTCAACACTTCAAAAGCAAATTGAAAATGGTAATGGAGGGAAGCTCTTGCCCGGACTTCCCAAGCGTGGACCTACATTTCCTGGTCTTTCCAATGACATTGCTGATAGGGGAAAATTTCCTCAGCATCCTAAGAAAAAATAAGATGTAAAGAGGGAAAGGAATATGATGCAGGAAACAGTATTAAACGAATTGGCACATTTACGAGCATCTATTGATAATTTTGATGCAACTTTGATTCATATCTTAGCAGAGCGTTTTCGTTGTACGAAAGCTGTTGGGCGCTTAAAAGCGCGTTATGATTTGCCTAAAGTAGATCCTCTGCGTGAGCAATATCAGGTAGAGCGTTTGCGGCAATTGGCTATAGATAGTCATCTTGATCCTGATTTTGCTGAAAGATTTTTAAAATTTATTATTAAAGAAGTTGTGCGTCATCATGAAGTTATTGCTGAAGAGCAAAAAACAAAAAAAGTTAATTTAAACGAAAGCCAGAGCTGACAATAGGAGATAAAATATGGCATTGAAAATTCGTTTGTCCCGTGGAGGTTCAAAAAAACGTCCTTACTATCATATCGTCGTTGCAGATGTTCGTAGTCCGCGCGATGGGCGGTTTCTTGAACGTGTTGGTGCATGGGATCCAATGTTGCCTAAAGATGGACCGAGGGTAAAACTTAATGAAGAACGTATCCAATATTGGCTTGGACAAGGGGCTCAACCAACAGATCGCGTTTTACGGTTTTTAGATGCAGCTGGCTTGAAAAAGCGTCCAACCCGTAATAATCCACATAAAGGTGAACCGGGTAAAAAAGCACAAGAACGTATAGCAGCAGCAAAGCAAGCGGCAGAAGAAGCAGCGGCAGCGGCTGAAGCAGAATCTGCTTCAGCATGAGAAGCATGATTGTTTAATCAACGTGTCTTTAAAAGCTTTAGAAAAATAAATATTATCCGTTTTTGTCTATCAAAAACGGATTTTCTTTAAAAAGCTGCTTGTTTAAACAGCGCTGGTTTTATAAAAATCAATGGTTTTAAAAGTCAATAGCGCGGCCTTTAATTTCCCAGTCTCCATAGCGGGAAGGGTCTTTGCCGCCGCGTCCGCCGTTTTCTAAAGGTTGTTCTTTTTTGGCTGCGTTTTTTCGCCTTTCTTCAGCTTCTTTAAGGGCGCGTTGTGCTGCGGGAGAAAGAGATTGCTGTTTAACAACAGTTGCATTTTTTTTGCTTGTTTTCTCATCTTTTTTATTCATTTTACACCTATTCCATTGAAGAAGCAGAAAGAAAACACCATCATATAATATTGATTGACTTTTATCATGGAGTTTTTTGAGTAATGAATATAATGCGTACAGCCATGCTTTTGGCTTTTTTAACTGCTCTCTTTATGGGAGTTGGTTATCTTGTTGGAGGGGGTGGTGGCATGGTCATTGCTCTTTTGATGGCAAGTGGTTTAAACTTTTTTTCTTATTGGAATTCGGATAAAATCGTTTTACGCATGTACGGGGCGCGTGAAGTTGATCAGCATTCAGCACCAGTTTATTATAAGATTGTAAGCGATTTAGCACAAAGGGCTTCTCTTCCTCAACCAAAGGTTTATGTTATTGAGAATGCACAGCCAAATGCTTTTGCGACGGGACGTAATCCGCAAAATGCTGCTGTTGCTGCAAGTACTGGGTTGTTAGAGCGGTTGAGTTCAGAGGAAATTGCCGGTGTTATGGCGCATGAGCTCGCACACATTGAGCATCGTGATACCTTAACAATGACTCTAACCGCAACGATTGCAGGGGCAATTTCAATGCTTGGTAATTTTGCTTTCTTTATGGGAGGACCGCGTAACTCTTCAGAAGATTCTCATGGCGCTGGGGCAATTGGAGGATTTATTGCACTGCTCGTGGCACCTTTTGCAGCAATGCTGGTGCAAATGGCGATTAGTCGTACGCGGGAATATGCTGCGGATCGGAGAGGGGCTGAAATATGTGGTAATCCTTTATGGTTGGCTTCGGCATTGCGTAAGATTGCTGATGGGGGACGTGGGGTATATAATGAAGAAGCAGAGCATAATCCAGCAACCGCGCATCTGTTTATTATTAATCCTTTGAGCGGTGAGGGAGCGGATAGTCTTTTTTCTACACATCCAGCAACTGCAAACCGTATTGCTGCTCTTTATCAGCAAGCAGAAGAGATGAAAGGGGCTCTTGCCAAAAGTGTGGGATGGAATAAAGAAGATACTATACATGAAAAAAGCAACGGGATGAACTATGGAGATTTTCATAGTGGTCGGGCTCATGCATTAGGTGAGCAAGAAAACAGTTCTTTTCAGCGTGTTACAAAACGTCCTTCTTGGCTTCGTTATGAAAATTCAAAAAGATCTCGTTCATAGAGTTACTGAGGGAGTTTTTAAGGAAACAGTGATATAAAGGTGGTGTTTTGAAACACAAAAAAGCGGGGCATGTGTCTGAAAAAAATGTTCCAGGATTAGCTGTTCGGCAGGTGTGTGTGCGTCTTTTGGGGGCGGTAGTTGATAAGCACACGCCTTTGTCTGGTTTGACGGATAATGAACACGGACATCCACAATATTTAAAGCTTTCACAACGAGATCGTTTGTTATGTCGGGCTATTTTAACAGCTTCATTGCGTCATCGAGGGCAGATTACGGCAGCTCTCTCACGCCTTTTAGCGCGTCCTTTGCCTTCACAAGCACTTTCACTCCAGCATCTTTTGCATATCAGTGTTGCACAAATTCTTTATCTTGATATTCCAGATCATGCGGCTATTGATTTAGCTGTGCGTGTGGCGAAACTTGACCCTCGAATGCGCCGTTTTTCAGGGGTGGTGAATGCTCTTTTACGCAATATTGCACGTGAGGCGGTGTCTTTACGCCAACAAATTCCTTCCATTGAAGGTGTGCCAGCGTGGTTTAGACAGCTTTTAATGTCAGCTTATGGAACAGAAAAGGCGCATCAGATTATAGCAATTCAAAGTGTGGAACCCCCTTTTGATTTGACAGTGAAATCTGATAGTGTTGGATGGGCTGAAAGGCTTGGTGGTGTGGTGTTGCCCAATGGTTCTGTTCGATTGAATCGTCTGGAGTGTTCTGTTTCTGATTTACTAGGCTATAGTGAAGGAACTTGGTGGGTTCAAGATTTTGCTGCAGCGTTGCCTGCTTGTTTATTAGGAACACTTCGGGGTAAACGAGTTGCTGACCTTTGTGCGAGCCCTGGGGGAAAAACAGCACAATTGGCTTTACAAGGAGCGCAGGTGACAGCAATTGAGCTTTCTGCTAACCGCGTAAAGCGTTTAAAAGAAAATATGGAACGGCTTCATTTTTCAGTTCACATTTGGCAGGGCGATGTGAGAAATTTCCATCCCACACAGCTTTTTGATGCGGTTCTTCTCGATGCTCCTTGTTCTTCTACTGGAACGATCCGTCGTCATCCAGATATTTTATGGACGAAATCGAGGGATGATATTGTCAAGTTAGCGGCGTTGCAAAATGATTTACTTGTCGCAGCAATTTCCTTGGTAAAGGTGGGGGGACGGATTATTTTTTCCAATTGTTCATTGGCAAGAGAAGAAGGTGAAGATCTTATTGAAAAAATTTTATCGACACGCAATGACATTGTTTTAGAACCTATTTATCCAGAGGAAATGGGAGCACTGGCACATTTGCTTTGTGGGGGGATGTTACGTACAACGCCTGCGGATTTTTGTCATAAAAATTTTGATGCTGAGAAAACCGCATTTTTAGGAATGGATGGTTTTTTTGCTGCACGCTTACGAAAAATTGCTTAATTAACGCTTCATTTACAAAAATGGTCGAAATTGTATTTGAATCAGCATAAATGGAGATGAAATTTTGGCGGTTGCGGTAAAAGCTCCTCAGGTAAAAGTGGCAGCCTGTATCGATACGATACAGAATGTTATGCGGCGTTTATGGGTTGGACCATTGTTTCGTTGGCGGTTTTCAGGGTTTCGTCCTCATAAAATTTTAGCGCATCCCATGGATTTGCATGTGGCTGATCCTATGATGGCGCATGAATTTTATCATGGTCGTTTTGCTTTTGCTGGTCACATTGTTCATTCTGGTGCTGTTTCGCCGTTTGCATTGGTTCCACCAACGCTAGAATGGGAAGCAGCTCTACATGATTTTCATTGGTTGCGCCATATGGAGGCAGCAGGAAGTGATTTAGCTTCTGCACACGCACGTTCTCTTTTAGAAGATTGGTTTGACCATGCTGGCAAGAAGGTAAAAGGGCTTGCTTGGAGTGGTCCTGTTGTGGCGCGGCGCTTGATTTCATGGATTTGTCACTCGAAAATGTTGTTAGAAGGAGCAAGTGAGCGGTTTGAAAAACGCTTTTTACGTGCGCTTGGTTTGCAATTTCGTTATTTGCGCGTAACAATTTGCAGTATGGAGCATGATGACCGACGTTTACAAGCAGCAGCGGCTTTGACGTTCGCATCTCTTGCTTTGCCTGTTTCTGTGGCAGTGAAAAAAAAGGTACAAACCACACTTATAAAAGAGCTTTCCCGTCAAATCCTAGTTGATGGTGGGCATATTTCTCGTAGTCCTGTTATTTTGCTGAATTTGTTATCGGATTTATTGTCGTTACGGCATCTTTTTATGCGTAGCAATGAAACAGCACCACGTATTTTGATTGATTCTGTTGAGCGTATGTTGCCAGCTTTACGATTCTTTATCCATGAGGATCAAACGTTGGCTCATTTTAATGGGGTTGGTCCCCTTGTGTCGGAACGGTTATCGTCCCTTTTGGAGCTTGATGAAACAGGAGGGCATCCTTTTAGTTATGCCCGTTATTCAGGATTTCAGCGCTTAAAAGCCAATCAAACAACAGTGCTTGCAGATACAGGAAAGTTTCCACCCCGCTTTGTAGCACAGCAGGCTTGTTCGGGATGTTTGTCTTTTGAAATGTCTTCACAAGGGCACCGTTTTATTATCAATACTGGTGTTAATCCTGATGGTCGGGAAGATTATCGACATTTAGGGCGTGTTACTGCAGCACATTCAACAGCTACGCTTAATGATTGTTCAGTGGGTGCTTTTTATCAGAAAAAGAAAAATGGCGCGCCATTTTTGTTTGATGGACCAACGGATGTTCAAGTGCGCCGTATAGAGGATTCAGAGAAGACGGGTTTTATTGCGAGTCATAATGGTTATGTGCGACCCTTTAATTTTATTCATGAGCGTGGTCTTATTTTGGCAACAAATGGAGATATGATCGAAGGTTTTGATCGCTTTTTTATGCCAAATAAAGGGGGAAAGAGACACAAGAGTGTGCAAAATGAACAAGATCATGTTGCTGTTCGGTTTCATCTTCATCCACAAGTTGAAGTTAACTATGATGGCAAACGTGTGTGTTTAGCTGTAAAGAACGAGAACGTGAAGAGCGAACAAGTATGGTATTTTATATCGCCTGACGCAGATATTTGTCTTGAAGATTCGATTGATTTTGCAGAATTAACAGGTCCACAGCGGACACAACAGATTGTTTTATATTTTCGTCCTGCATTTCAGGAAAAAGTTCGTTGGCGTTTTATCCGTAAAGCGTTTGATAAAAAATCAGAACATTATTCCAACCCATAGTATATTGCGTTTTATCTTCGTGTCGCAAAACATCATCGTTTATTGTGGTAATATTCTCAAAATTTGAAGATCATATAAATTTTATACATGAAGCATTTTATTAGAGTATAGGTTGGATGTTTTTAGGCAAGGTTTGCTCATAGAATCTCATGAGGTGATGCTAAGAGGGATTGGCTCCCGAAAAAAGAGTTTTTGACAGACCACTGTTGATAGATGAGTACTGGTTAAGGATCTTCATTCTTTAAAGATGTGGAGAGAAAATAAAGCTGTTGCTTATCTTCGATAAGTTCTTAAGTGTGCTGTTGGGATCAATATTTCTCTCTGAGAGAGTTGCATTAATAGGGTTACGCTCCCTCACGAAAAACAGAGCGCTATTTATTGCGTATTTACGGACGTATATTAAAGAAAAATCCCTTAATACTTCCAAGCCTATTTCGTGATGATGTCTGTGATGGGTATAACGGTAAATCCATGAAGCACCCCATCTTTACGCAAGGAGCAATTTAGCATCATCACACTATTTATTAGTGCCCAATTTTTGTAACAGCTCTTGGCACTAGAGATGATTCATAAGAGGCATTTTTAGCCTTTTCTTAATAGTTTTTATCCACACAGGATCCCCCGCTTGTAACGTGCAAGCGAATGGTTTTTGTATTCAACATACATAGATTTTAAATGGGAGAATCTTACGGTATTCGGGGTTCTAATTCAATATGAATAACGCTAAATTATCATTATAAATCAAATGTTTTACATCATAGAAGCACTGAGAATTCAAGAAACAACACATAGCAACGTCCGAGAAAAACAACCCTTCTGCTCTTTGTTATTATAAATGAAGTCATAATAACAAGCCACAAAATGCACGTTTTTTCACAGCAAAGCACTCTCTCAAATGCTTCAAACAACGTTTATAAAGATTTACGCGAATAACGTCGTGCAATCAAATTAATATCACCGCGACAAATTCCAAGATCGCTGAGTTCATATGTTGAAAGACACCTTAATGCATTAACGGTTCGACGATAACGGCGCCAATTACTATAAAAACGTAGAATATTCATATCCTCTACTCAAACTTTTCATTTCACTCTTTGGTTTAAGAATAGAGCATATTACTAAAAAGAGTTGTGTTATAATATCATAACAGGTATGCATCTACATACAAGATAATATCCCTTTAACATTTTGCTCATGTGAAAGGGAAGCCATTAAAGTATTAACAACAACAATATCTTATCCCTAAATAATGGTTAAATTATGTGCATTTTCTGTGGTGATAAACGTCTTCACGAGTAGATTCTTTGGATTGAATAACTGCTTCCATTTCAATAGTGATCAATAGTCATACGATGATTATGAAAAATTCCTTGAAACATTTGTCTCATATAATAGAGAGAATCAGCAAAATTATTAATGGCGGAAGTGTCGTGTTCCTGTGAAAACCATCGCTAAACCCTGCGCATCAGCAGCCGTGATAACTTCTTCATCACGCATGGAGCCTCCTGGTTGAATAACTGCTGTTGCTCCTGCTTCAGCTGCTGCTAATAAACCATCTGCAAAAGGAAAAAATGCATCTGATGCAACAACCGATCCTTTTGTGAGAGTTTCTGTTAAGCCTGCTCTTTGCGCACTTTCTGCTGCTTTACTTGCAGCAATTTTTGCTGAATCGATGCGGCTCATTTGTCCGGCTCCAATTCCAACTGTTGCGCTATTTTTCGCGTATACAATAGCATTTGATTTAACGTGTTTTGCTACACGAAAAGCAAACTGAAGATCACGCATTTCATCTTGAGTTGGTGCCCGCTTTGTCACTACTTGCAATTTAAGATCATCAACCACCACGTTATCACGCGATTGCACTAAAATGCCTCCTGCAAGTGTTTTCGCAAGAAGTCCTCCACAGCGTGGATCAGGAACTCCACCTGTAATGAGCAAACGAAGATTTTTTTTCTTGGCAATAATTTCACGTGCCGCCATTGTGGCATCAGGAGCAATAATCACTTCTGTGAAAATTTTAACAATCTCTTCAGCACATTCCTCATCAAGGGTTTGATTTAAAGCAACAATTCCACCAAATGCCGATACATTATCACACATAAGAGCTTTCAAATAAGCTTCTTTCAAATTTTCTCCTTCCGCAACACCACAAGGATTGGCATGTTTAATAAGAGCGACAGCAGCGGTTTTTTGCGGATCAAATTCTGCCACAAGCTCAAAGGCTGCATCTGTATCATTCAGATTGTTATAAGAAAGCGCTTTGCCTTGTAAAAGTTTTGCTGTTGCAATACCAAAACGTTTTCCATTATTGCGATAAAATGCTGCCTGTTGATGTGGATTTTCCCCATAGCGCATAACACTCTCAAGATGACCAGAAAAACTCTGCCACGATGGAATTTCAATTTTTAAATCCCGTGCAAACCACGATGCTATTGCCGTATCATAAGCGGCGGTGTGTGCATAAGCGCGCATTGCTAGCTGATGACGCATAGATAAGCTTAAACATCCATTATGCTGTTTTAATTCAGCTAGAATCGAATCATAATCTTTTATCGCTGTTACAACACCAGTATAAGCATAATTTTTTGCCGCGGCGCGAATCATCGCCGGTCCACCGATATCAATATTTTCAAGAATCGTTTGCCCATCGGCTCCCGATAAGATCGTCTCTTCAAACGGATAAAGATTCACCACCAAAAGATCAATTCCATGAATGCTGTTCTTTTCCATAGCTTCCCTATGGCTAGGATCTTCTCTTACCCCTAACAAAGCACCATGAATCAAAGGATGGAGTGTTTTTACACGCCCATCCATTATCTCAGGAAATCCGGTAACTTCAGCAACATCTTTTACGGGTAAACCAGCTGCTATGAGGGTTTTGGCTGTTCCCCCTGTTGAAATCAATTCAACATTGTAAGTAGCATGAAGGGCTTGTGCAAAAGCAACCACACCCGTTTTATCAGACACAGAAAAGAGAACACGACGAACCCGATGAAGATCAGGTATGGGAAAATTTTTGGCAACAACACCCATAACAGAAGCCTTAAAAATGAAAGAGTTAAAATTCTAGTAAAACACGCTTATAGATTTATAGCATAAGCCTTTAGCAAAATACACTGAAAGGATAAACTGTCTTTTTAGAATATGGGATGACTCACCTTTTTTTATTATCCTGTAAAAACACTCTCATTTGAGATGTGGTGATAGGTATAAAGTCTCATTGAGACATTAAATGTTTTTTTGTTGCTTATAACTCAACATCTCATCTTCATAGCAGTTTTGAAACAAAAAATGCATCCGTATGTTCTCTGCTATATTAGCTTTTATGCTAGATGAAGGCGAAAGTATTGCGTATATCAATTGGAGTAATCTCTGAGATGGGAAACAATCTAATGAAGCAAGAATATAAAATTATAAAGGCAAAAATGAGTGCCTATCTTTCCTATCATTTTTAAATTTGGCTGTATGTTTTTCAAAAGCGTTTATGACAATGTTTTTTTAGAATGAATTTTTTTTAAGAGTGGAGATAATGCATTGTTTCACATTTTTGGGCATTACATTTTTAATGAATCATCCCTCGTTTTATGATGGTTTTTTGAAGAGTGTCGCGTAAATCTTTTGTGGATGGTATAAAGATTCATTGTATGCCTATGATCTTTATTTAACAAAGGCGCAAGTTAGTAGATTCTGTTCTCTTTATCAGTTTCCAAGATTCTAAAAATTTTTGTTACTTGAGATGGAAGAGGTCTTTTTTTAGTTTTTTTGCCGTAGCAGAAAAAGAAAAGCTCCTAACACACCAGCAGCTAAAATAAACCACGTGATTGCATAAACGAGATGATTATTTCGAAAATGGACAATCGTAAGACCAACGACGGGAAGGTTTGCTTGTGGAGATGTTTTTCTGGCATCAATGAAATAGGGGGCAACAGTGGACAGACCAAGTTTTTGTGCCATAGCAGGGAGATCGCGCGTATACCATAAATTCTTGTCCGGATTATTTTTACGCGGGAAAAATCCATTTTTTTCACTCATGCGTAATAAACCTATAATTGTTGTTTGTTCTGTGTCTGTGGTCGAATTTTGCTGAGATGAGGCATTTGTATGCGATTGCTCTGAGTTTTGAAAATTGTTACGTTCATCCATGGGGATAAAGCCACGGTTGATAAAGATCAGTGTATTATCAGCCGTTTGTAAAGGAGTCAAAACCCAATAGCCTGTAGTATTTTGAGCGGCAGCAGTGACTAAAATATTTTTATCTGTTAAAAATTTTCCTGTGGTAACAACAGGTTGATATTCATTTTTTTCAAAAGTAACATCTGACCATTGATTTTTTGGGGGGGCTTTTATGGGGGGCAAATGAATGCGCTGATTGGCACTGGTGATGAGATTTGTTTTCCAGTTTAACCGTTGTACTTGCCATATACCTAATGCACTGAAGAGAAGAAAAAAACAAATACATAAAGTTCCAAACAAAAAAGAAGAAAAACGGCAAGAATCTTCCTGAAGCTTTGTCATGGGGGGCTCTTTTTTGCTCATGATTTATGCTTCCTTTCGGGACAATAAGTTTTTATTCTAACATGGTATGTATTTAAAAAAAACATTTTGTACGCTTTTTGGTGGAATTTGCACGCCTTATTGAGGAAAAAGATGAAGAATGAGCCAGTAAGATATGAAAAAGGTTTTATAAAAGACTTGACCTTTTGTTGTCGACCCCCTATTAGAAAGAGACTTCCCAATGATGCCCGTTCAAGGTTGCATTGTGCGTGTTTTACGTTCATTGTGTCCTTTGGGTATGGGGATTTGAAAGTTTTTTAGAGTTTAAGGGTGAAGTTTATGTCTCGTGCATGTGAATTGACAGGGAAGACGGTTCTGTATGGTAATAATGTTAGCCATGCGAATAATAAGACTCGGCGTCGTTTTTTACCAAATCTTTGCAATGTGACATTGATTTCAGAAGTGTTGCAGCAAAGTTATCGCTTGCGCATTTCAGCAAGTGCGTTGCGTTCTGTTGAGCATCGTGGTGGACTTGATGGTTTTTTAGTCAAAGCAGATGATAAAGAGTTGTCGCAACGTGCGCGTTTGCTAAAACGACAAATCATTAAGAAAAAAGCTGAGCAAGAAGGTGAGCAAAAGGCTGAACAAGCAGCGTAATTGTTAGCGCCATTCTTTTTGATTTATTGGCGCTTTTATTCCGGTTTTTTTGTTCTAGAAGTTAAGTTTTTTTCAGGTTGATCGTTTAATTTTATTGGTTCCGTATTATAGGTTAAAAAAATGCCCTCAAGCAGTCCTTTACGAGAACAGCAAAAGAAGAGGTATATTGTTTTTTCTATTTTAGCAATGTGCCTTGCTGTCACTGCTTCTAATATTTTTGTTCAATATCCTGTCTACTGGTTTGATTTAAATGAGCTGTTGACTTATGGGGCTTTTACCTATCCATTTGCTTTTCTGATTAATGATTTGACCAATCGTTTTTATGGTCCATCTGCTGCGCGGCGTGTGGTTTATGCTGGTTTTTTTGCGGGTATCTTTGTTTCTTGGATATTGGCGACACCACGGCTTGCACTTGCTTCTAGTTTTGCATTTTTATTTGGGCAACTCCTTGATATTGTTGTTTTTACTCCTTTGCGACGTAAAACATGGTGGAAAGCACCTTTAGCAGCAGCGTTGGTTGGTTCGGCTTTGGATACAGTGCTGTTTTTTGCTCTTGCTTTTTCTAGCTCTTTTGCTGTTCTTGATAAGATAACAGGCTATGCTGATAGTTCACTGGTGGAGAGTACTGTTTTGGGAGGGATAGGCATGCCAGTTTGGCTCTCGCTTGCTTTTGGTGATTTTTCGGTAAAAATTGTTATGAGCCTGTTTATGTTGATTCCCTATGGAACAATTCTTAATATTGTAAAGCTTCCTCTTTATCAAAGTCATTCAAAGGATGATTCTCCTTTTGTAGGAGGGGGGGTCAATTGAATTAACCTTAGCAAAAAGAGGAACAAAAGTTTATGCTTATGATGCTTTTTAAGCCGCTTGTTGTTTTTTGGCAGATGCTTTAGAGGGATGCTTCAGCTCTTGCAGAAAAAGTGAGAGAATATGAAGATATGACTCCCGTAATGTTTTATAATCTCCAAAAAACTTTTGGGAATATTAAAAATCAATTAGAAATTGCTGCCGTTTTTTCTTACTCTTAATTGCTCTTTTTTTCGGAACAACACTTTCTGGCGGTATGTCTCTAGGACATCCTCGATTCAATTATCATTCTATTGAACGACTTAAAGATTTTAAGATTGAAAATTTCACAGTGGAACACAGAGATTTTTCAAAAAGTACTCCTAAACACTTTAACGATTTTCTTTATTGTGATCCTCCATATCTTATTAATCAAAAACTTTACGGTCACAAAGGCGATAAACATAATTCTTTTGATCATCAATTTCTTGCTGAACTTTTGAGAAAGCATCAAGGGTGGGTTTTATCTTATAATGATTGTGTGGAAGTTAGAGAGCTTTATAAAGGACATATAATACTTAATCCTGAATGGATTTACGGTATGGGAAACAATAAAAAATCAAATGAACTCGTAATTTTGAGTAAGGATCTTTAGGAAATTGCATGAAACAGGTAGAAAATGGAAAAGCCTTTGAATATGCTTTGCTATGGGTTTTAAAAAAGCAACAAAGGCTTCTATAGAGTTTAACTCGTCCTTTAAAATAGCGGAGTCTTTTTATAATTTATTTAATGATACTGAAAAAAGGCTTTTAAATCTCGCTTCTATTGAAGCAGCTGTTTTCTTACAGTTACATGATAAAAATATTAGAAAGACGAAAACTATTGTTCTTCAGGAAGATTTTGTTGGGATCAAAGGAGATGTCTGTGATATTATTTTAAAAGTTCCTGAAAATCCTATTGGTATTTCTGCAAAACATAATCATAGCGCTATCAAACATCCTCGCCTTTCCGGTAAAATAGATTTTGGTAAAGAATGGGCAGGTTACCCCGTGTAGCAGCCTTTATTTCAATGAAGTTAGACCTATTTTTGATTATTTAGCAGAGCTTAGAGATAAGAAGATGTTCTTTAGAGATATAGAGGATAAAGACAGCAGAGTTTATCTTCCAATCCTGGAAGATTTTTCTAAAGAACTTTAAAGGCTTTGTTTAGATTATCAAGATAAATTTGTGAAGCTATTGTTTCAGTATGTTATAGGTTCTTATGATTTTTATAAGATTATGATAGATACAAGATCTAAACAAAAACGGGTTATTATTCAGTCTTTTAATTTGAATGGCACTCTGGGATATGGTCGTAAATGGAAAATTCCAAGCAAAATTTTATCAGTTGCAATAAAACCAGAAAGTAAAAACAAACTCATTATAATTTTTGAAGATGGTTGGAGCATTTCTTTTAGAATTCATAATGCATCCAGTAAAGTAGAAGCTTCTTTAAAGTTTGATGTTCAATTTGTGGAATTATCTTCCCAGGTTGTTAGTCATCAAATTCCGATGGTTTAATGATAGAAATAATTTTTTAAGATGTAACTGTTGGCTGTTTCAAGTTAGGTTTATTTCTTATGAATATGAGGCATTTTATCACTAAAAAGTATTTCTAATTGTTTTGTTATGGCGTCGGCGAGTTCTTCAGCATTCATAATTGTTACAGCACGCTGATAATAACGTGTGACATCATGACCAATTCCAATGGCAATGAGTTCGATGGGGGAATGTGTTTGAATTTCTTGAATCACTGCGCGTAAGTGTTTTTCTAGATAATTGCTGGCGTTGACCGATAGTGTCGAATCATCAACAGGAGCACCATCAGAAATGACCATGAGGATGCGACGTTGTTCACGCCGCGATAAAAGGCGTTGATGAGCCCAAATTAAAGCTTCTCCGTCGATATTTTCTTTTAATAATCCTTCTTGCATCATCAAACCTAAATTGCGTCGTGCGCGACGCCATGGGGTATCAGCACTTTTATAGATGATATGGCATAAATCATTAAGGCGTCCAGGATTATGGAGTTTGTTTTGGGTAAGCCATTGTTCGCGCGATTTTCCTCCTTTCCAAGTTTTAGTGGTAAAACCTAAAATTTCAACTTTGACACCACAACGTTCAAGAGTTTGTGCCAAAATATCAGCACAACTTGCGGCAACGCTAATGGGGCGTCCGCGCATTGAGCCCGAATTATCAATGAGGAGTGAAACAACCGTGTCCCGAAATTGGGTGTTGCTTTCCATTTTAAAAGAAAGGGGTTGCATGGGGTCAATAATTAGACGTGGAAGCCGTGCTGTATCAAGATATCCTTCTTCAAGGTCAAAGTTCCAGTTGCGATTTTGTTGCGCCATCAAGCGGCGCTGGAGACGGTTTGCTAAACGTCCAACGATGTTTTGAAGATGATTGATTTGCTTATCAAGATAACGGCGTAAGTGATCTAACTCGTTTTCAGAACAAAAATCTGTTGCTTCCAAAATTTCATCAAATTGATGGGTGAAGATTTTATAATTGCCAAGTCTTTCCATTTGTTCCGAATCGGAAAAAAGGTGTTTGGGTCTGCTCGGCTTTTCTTGCCAAGGTCCATTTTTTTGCTCGCCGTCAGCTTGATCATTGTTGTTTGATTGTGTCGCTTGTGTTTTTCCGTCGTCTTGCACATCACTTTCTTGTTCAGTGCTGGTTTGTTCTTCACTTTGAGCGTGTTTTTTGTTTTTACTCTCTTCTTCTGCTTGGTCTTGAGGTGCACATTCGTTTTTTAATTTTTTATTGTTTTTACTGTTAGAAGCTTCAGCTTGTTGCACTGTCATTTTGAGTGTAACAAGCATTTGGCGAACAATCTGCGCAAAAGCTTGTTGGTTGTAAATATGATGTGGGAGCTCATTGAGTTCTGCCGCTGCTTTTTGTTCGAGTTCTTGACGCCACAATTCTAAGACAGGACCTGCTTCTCTTGGAGCTGTGCGCTTTGTTACTTTTTCACGTAATAAAAGTGCAATCGCTTCTTGGATGGGGGCTTCACTTTGGTTGCTAATTTTATCATAATGGGCTCTTTTGTATTTATCGGCGAGCATGATATCAAGATTTTTTGCAAGTCCCTCCATGGCTAAAGTGCCAATTGCTTCAACACGTGTTTGTTCGAGGGCATCAAAGACAGCACGTGCTTCTGATTCTAGTGGAGCAAATTGCATGTGAATACGGTTATCATGCCATGCTTTGCGTAGAGCCATGGAATCACCTAATCCGCGAGTAATGGTGATGTCTTTATTCGTTGCGTATTGAGGTAATTCTGGTAAACGTGCACAACTTTCGCTTAAAGATGGTCGGTTATGACTGAAGGAAACTTCAAGGTTGTTTGTGCCTGCAATTGCACGCATACAGGTGGAAAGTGCTTTTTTAAAAGCTTCAGCATTAAGAGTGTTGTTGGAAGAGTCCTTTACCGGATTTTTGTTGTCGCCAATATTGGTAGCCATGAGTGACAAATTCCTTAAGGCGAAACACCATGAATGAGTGATTCGGGAAGCTCTTGTCCAAAGGCGCGTTGATAAAATTCTGCAACAGTGGCACGTTCGAGTTCATCACATTTATTGAGAAAGGTTAATCGGAAGGCAAAGCCGACATCTTGAAAAATTGTTGTATTTTCTGCCCAAGTAATAACGGTACGTGGACTCATGACAGTTGAAAGATCTCCATTGATAAAAGATTGGCGTACCATATCAGCAACATAAACCATTTGTGAAATTGTCTTTTTCCCCTCAGCCGTTTGAAAAGATTTGACCTTTGAACAAATGATATCAACCTCTTTATCATGGGGTAAATAATTGAGTATCGTAACAATAGACCAGCGGTCCATTTGAGCTTGATTGATCTGTTGGGTACCATGATAGAGACCGGTTGTATCACCAAGACCAATGGTGTTTGCTGTTGCAAAAAGACGAAAGGCTGGATGTGGAGAGATGACACGGCTTTGATCAAGTAAGCTTAGTTTTCCAGAAGTTTCAAGAACGCGTTGGATGACAAACATAACATCGGGACGCCCCGCGTCATATTCGTCGAAAACAAGAGCAATATTATTTTGATAAGCCCATGGCAAAATGCCTTCTTTAAATTCAGTGATTTGTAAACCATCTTTTAAAACGATAGCGTCTTTTCCTACAAGATCGATACGACTTACATGACTATCGAGATTAATGCGAAGACAAGGCCAGTTGAGACGTGCGGCAATTTGTTCAATATGCGTTGATTTCCCTGTACCGTGATAGCCAGAAACCATTACACGACGGTTAAAGGTAAAACCTGCGAGAATCGCTAAAGTTGTTTGCTGATCAAAAAGATAATCAGGATCGATATCAGGAACATGGGAACTTTTTTTGCTAAAAGCAGGGATTTCCATATCTGTTTCAATATGAAATAGATCGCGAGCACAAAGTGTAATATCGGGCAAATTTTCAACGGTAAGATTTGTCATTGTGTTTTTAGAAGGGAGGGACGCTATTTATTCATTAGAAAACGATACAAGAGTTAGAGCATTTATGCAATGCTCTATAATGAAAGCCTTAGATGTGAAGGAAGATTTTTACGTATTCTATAATGTTTTGCAAAAAAATAATATCTTGCGCAAATAATGATGGTCTAAATGAAAATAGGCTCATATAAGTACATGTTTTTAGCACAAACCAGATTTTTTTAGCAAATTATAAGCATGTAAAACATCACGAAAGCGCTCTTCTGAAGCACGATTACCACCATTGGAATCAGGATGGTGCTTTTTTACCAACTCTTTATATTTCATTTTGATGTCTTCTGCTGAAGCGTTTGCCTGTAGTCCCAGTGTATCAAAAGCTTTTGCTTCTAAGGGCTTTAATTTTCGTGAGAAATTATTGGTTGAATGCCGCTCAGTAAAAAGCGTGAAGGGATCGCGCATGCGATTTTGATAGGCAGCTGTTCCAGAGCGAATCTTTGCATAATTAGCGGCTGTTTTTTTCGATGTACCATTGCTCAGATCTGTAGGCCATGTCGGACGATGTCCTGTGAGAGCATCCTTTTGAAATTTTGCGATATCTTTATTGCTAAGACCAGAGAAGTAATTAAAATTTTTATTATAGGCGCGTACGTGTTCAATACAAAAATATAAATATTGTCCTTCGTGATTTCGACCTGCTGGTGCTTTATGGGACCCTGTTTTTTCACAACCTTCCCACTGACACTGTTGCGCTTCTGGCTCAGCTTTTTGTTTTTTATTTGAGCTTATGCGAATTGAATCGAATAATTTAGATGTTATTGTCATACTCTTGGTTTATGCAAAATTGATTAATTTTACAAGAATTGACTTTTGAAAAATTTGTTTTCACACTTATTTTATTATGAAAAAGGTGTATTTTTGCACGTTCATTTTGTTTGAGGAATGAAAAATGTTTATAGAAACAATAATCAAGAGAAAGCTTCAGGATGCTTTTCATCCGCAAAAGCTTGAAGTGATTAACGAAAGTCATCTTCATGAGGGGCATCCTCACAATGAACATGCTTTTGATGGTAAAGGAGAAACACATTTTCGAGTGAAAATTTTATCTTCTTCTTTTTCCAATATGACACGCGTAGAAATACATCGAGCGATTTATAAAGTTTTACAAAAAGAGTTAGCTACTTGTGTCCATGCCTTGGCACTTGAGGTTGAAACACTCTAATTTTTTTGATGAGACGTTTTTTAGGAACGGGGATGGGCCTTTTGATAAATTTCTAACAAATGGTCTGTATCGACATGGGTATAGATTTGTGTGGTGGAAAGACTAGCGTGCCCAAGAAGTTCTTGAATCGTGCGTAAATCTCCTCCCCGTGATAAAAGATGGGTGGCAAAAGAATGGCGCAGTGTGTGAGGCGTTGCAGTTTCTGGTAAACCAAGGCTTGCTCGTAAGTTGCGTACAGTTTTCTGAATAATGGCGGGCTGTAGGGGGCCGCCTCGTGCCCCGCGAAATATGGGTTGGTTATCCACTAAAGGATATGGGCAACATTTGAGATAATTTTGTACAGCTTCGTAAACAATTTTGATGAGAGGAACAAGGCGTGTTTTGCCGCCTTTTCCTGTTATAAATAAACTTGTTTTTTCAGGATCAGAAAATTGTTCTGGTGTGAGGCTTAAGGCTTCTGATATTCGCATTCCACAGCCATAGAGAAGCATGAGGACAGCCGCATTACGAGCGCTAATCCAAGGTTCATTTTCTAGCTGGTTTTCTTGTTTGACTATGTGAAGTGCTGATTTGATCGCTAAAGGTTTTGGGAGTGATTTTGGGTGTTTGGGGCTTCGGATAAGTTGAGCCGCGGGAACATTGACGATTCCTTCACGTGATAGGTACTTGAAAAAAGAACGTATGCCTGCCACTCCGCGGCTTAAAGAGCGAGCACTTACATTGTTTGTACGCCGATAAGCAAGATAAGCACGCAAGTCACTGATGCGTAAATGAGCAAGATCTGTAAGGGTTGGTGTATGGCTTAAGTGTTGACAGAGAAAAGACAAAAATTGCCGCGTATCACGTTCATAGGCTTGCACTGTTTGTGCTGACATACGACGTGTTTGGACGAGACACTCTAACCAATTTTTCCTTGCGTTTAAAATTGCATGGTCTGCTGGAATGAGAGGAATATTTTTATCTTTTCTCTTGTCGTTTTTGATAGGCATTATCTAGTTGAGAGTTTCTTTCTTTTTAGATTTTTCATCGTTAGAATGACCATTCTTGTTTTGGGGTTGCTCTTCACGATTGATAAGTTGCTTTTCACCTTTGAGAGAGAGTATTTTTAAGAGATTGTGCGTTGACATCAAATGCGCAAAAATTAATCCTAAAAAGCCATTTTTATGAAGCTTGGCAAGTTGGCTTGCTGATAATTTATTCAATTTTTCTTCATCAACAACCCAAAAATGTTCCAATTGCGCTGAGAGTCCTTTATCGTTTTTCACATTGATAGATTTCTGGCTTAGAAGATCCATTTCCACAAGAGCATCAATAAACTCAGAGGTTTTCTCCATAGCGATTTTAAAACTTTCAAGAAAACGAATACGTTCTTCCATAAAAGGAGAAATAGAGCCGTCGGAATTAAAAAGTTCTGTTCCTGCAACTTCATTAAACATACCTGACTGTTGATCAAAGCAAACAGAAAGTTCTTTTTCATTGCTAATTTGTGCTAGAACAAAAGGATAGCGACGGACAAAAGCAGGGACATAAGTATTGGTTTTCCAACTTTTATCAGAAGCGATATAGTCATTCTCGTCATTAGAAAGACCTACAAGAGCCGCGGATGTGTAGTGCCGTTTTTTTTGTTCATCTTCGGCGCACATAAATAAAATGGGATAGTCTAGTGCTGCTTGAAAATATTCAGTACTTGCTAAAGGAACCCAGTGAGTATCCTTGGCAAAAGACATATCACTTGGAGGAGCAAATTTTAGATTTTTATGGGAAACTTTGTTGATTGGTGTGATATCTTTGTAAAATAGCATAATATTTGCCATAAGACTTTCTCCTTTATTAATTTGTTTTTTGTTACCAAGAAAGTTCTTTTAGAAGATTGTCTCATATGGCAACAAGATTGAATAGAAAACTATAAGATTAAAGGGTTCATTTTTGAGAGATAATATTTTTGCATGAAGTATAATAAAGAAAAGCTTAAAAATAAAGTCTATCTTGCCATTATTGGTATGCCTCATGGTATAAAAGGAGATGTTTTTGTTAAAATTCTAAGTGCTGAGCCACAGCGTTTCAAGTCCTACAGCACTCTTTATGATGATATGGGGCGTTCTTATGAAATTGTAACTCTTCGTATACAAAAAAATAAGGCGATTGTACGTTTTAGAGGGGTAGAAAATCGTAATGTTGCTGAGTCTTTAAAAGGTATTCGCCTTTATGTGATGCGTAATCAATTAATTGATGATCTGGATGAGGATGAGTTTTATCAAGTTGATTTAATAGGCTTGCGTGTTCAAGATTTTGGGGGAAAAGTCGTGGGTGAAGTGTGTGGTTTCTTTAATTTCGGGGCTGGTGATTTGCTTGAAATACGTTTGAATACGGGTAAAAGAGTTCTTATTCCCTTTAGTAAGGTGGCGGTACCAGAAATTTGTATGGATTCTGGTTTTCTTGTTGTTGATCCCATGGCAGCTGGTTTAAGTGATGGGGGAGACAATGATAAAAAGGAAATAGCTTGAATCTAAAAATAAAGATGAAGGTAAAAATAACCGATGAATTTCGTCAATAAAAAGTGGAGAGTGTGAAAATATTAAAAATGCACTTTTGAGTAGATATTGTAAACACTTTATCTTGAGATAGTCCTGAGTTTTTAGAGTCTTTTTTTAGTGCAAGTATTTAGAAGGATCGTATTGAATATGATGCAGATCAAGGAGATTTATATTAACGCTATAGCGTTAAAAGTCTTGTTTGTGCTATTTTTGCTATTAAGAGTCTGTTTAAGAAAATAAGGATGAGAAATAAAATGAAGTTTCAGGCGCGCGTTTTAACCCTTTATCCTGAAATGTTTCCTGGTTTTTTAGGGTATTCTTTAGCAGGGCAAGCTTTGGAGCGCGGAATTTGGTCACTGGAGACGGTACAGATTAGGGATTTTGCTTTGGACAAACACCATAGCGTTGATGATACACCTGCTGGTGGGGGGGCTGGTATGGTAATGCGGGCGGATGTATTGGCGGCTGCTCTTGATTTTTGTCCACAGGATTCGCCAAGATTGTTGATGAGTCCACGTGGGCGCCCTTTTGACCAAGCTTATGCGCATAGCTTGGCTCGTGATACGGGTGTAACGTTAGTTTGTGGACGTTTTGAAGGGGTTGATGAGCGAGTCATAGAAGCACGAGAATTAGAAGAAGTCTCTATAGGTGATTATATTCTTTCAGGGGGTGAAACAGCTGCATTGGTTATCTTAGATGCTATTATACGTCTTTTGCCTGGAGTGATGGGGAATGCAGCTTCTGCGAAGAGTGAAAGTTTTGAAAATGGCTTGCTGGAACATCCGCAATATACACGTCCTTCCCTTTTCGAAGGGCGGGGTATTCCGCCTGTGTTGCTCTCAGGTCATCACAAAGCGATCGCAGATTGGCGTCAAAGTCAAGCCGAATTGTTAACACGTCAACGTCGTCCTGATCTTTATGCGCGTTATGATAAAAATCATCAGAAAACTTGATTCATATGATAAGGTGGTGTATTGCATGGCTCTCTTTTTAGAGAGTTTTTTTATAAAAGGTTTTCTGTAGTTCCAAAATTAAATGAAGGAATGGTGTATTCGCTCCTGTGTAAGGCATAGCCTAAAGAGCTCCTTATTCTTAATAAAGGCTTTTTTGGTAAGAGTTGAGCGCTCTGACTGTTCGATAAAGAACATGAAGGATAAAAGAAATGAATATTATCGCACAACTTGAAGCTGAACAATGTGAAAAAATTGAAGAAAAGCGCCAATTTCCAGCCTTTCAGCCAGGAGATACAGTCCGTGTCATGGTGCGTGTGACGGAAGGTACGCGGACGCGTGTTCAGGCTTACGAAGGTGTTTGTATTGCGCGTTCAGGCGGTGGGTTGAATGAGACCTTTACAGTACGCAAGATTTCTTATGGTGAAGGGGTGGAACGGGTGTTTCCTGTTTATTCTCCGTTGATTGAAGGTGTTGAGCTGGTGCGCCGTGGTAAAGTGCGCCGTGCAAAACTCTATTATCTTCGTGGTTTGAGAGGTAAAGCTGCGCGTATCGCTGAAAAGAGAGATTATCGGAAAAAAGCTGAAAAGGTTGTTGAGAAAGTAGAAGCAGCAGCTGTAAGCACAGATGTTGAAAAGCAAGTTGCTGAGTAAAGATTATATCGGCTAAACTTTATGCAAAAGCGGCATAAAAGCCGCTTTTTGTGTCTTTTGTGATTCGTTTTGTCTTTTAAAAGGCTTGGAGGGGACATAAAAATGTTTAATCTATCAATTTTTGCCTCTTTTTATTCTTAATAACGGGTGAATTTAGATATCATTGCATATATCGTGGATACTCAAAAAGATAAGTTTAATCTGAAAAAATGCCTATTTATATTTGAGAAAAGATGTTAGACCTTTGACGTGAAGATAAAATTGTATTAGATTAAGGCGAGTTTTGCGGATTATATCCGTGGAGTAATCGGTTTTTTTATGCGTGACTTTTAATCCGTTATTTGAGACAACCGACCTGTAATATTGGTATCTTGAGATGCCAAACAAGTAAAAACGAGATAATATATTTAGTCGTTTTATGCGGACTTTCTCGTTCATTGCGGTTGCAGTAAAAACCAGGTCAGGATATTTTATGACAGAAACAACTAGGATAAAAGAGCGCCCTCGTTCCCCTCATATAAGTATTTATCGTTGGACAATTACTATGGCTATGTCCATTGCGCATCGCGTTACGGGTATGGCACTTTATGTTGGAATGGTCTTTCTTGCTGTTTGGTTAATTGCTATTGCTTGTGGGGAGGAGACATTCAGAACGGTTCACGAGATTTATAGTTCTTGGTTTGGATTGTGTATCTTGTTTCTTTATACTTTGGCAGGGGTTCATCACATGGTTGGTGGTATTCGCCACATTGTTTGGGATATGATGCCTTGCCTTTTGGCAAAAGAAAAGGCAACAGTCACTGCTTGGGCGACAGTGTTTATCTCTCTTATTGTTACTTTTGTAATTTGGATTATTGGATATAGCGTTGTTTAGCTGGGGGTGAAAAGAGATATGAAAAAAGACTTTCGAACGGAACTTGGAAAAGTACGGGGGCATGGGAGTGCTCATGAAGGAACAGAGCATTTTTGGCTACAGCGTTTGACTGGGCTTGTCAATCTGCCGCTTTTGATATTTTTTATTGTTCTTATTCTTTCGCTTGTAGGCAAGGATTATAGTATTGTGCGTGCACGGCTTGCACATCCCGTTGTGGCTATTTTGATGGGATTGATGACTTTTTCAGTCCTTTATCATATGAAACTTGGTATGCAAGTGGTGATTGAAGATTATATTCCACGTGAAGGTTTCCGAATATTCTTTTTGACGTTAAATATTTCATTTTGTTTTCTTATAGGTGGTGTCATTATTTTTTCTCTTTTGAAAATTGCATTAGGGGGTTAAACAAGTATGGCGGGTACAGGATCATCTCTGGGCGCTAGAGCAGGTAACGCCCCTTATCGCACTGTAGATCATAAATTTGATGTTGTTGTTGTTGGGGCAGGTGGTGCAGGATTACGTGCAACACTTGGTATGGCGGAACAAGGATTAAAGACAGCTTGTATTACGAAGGTTTTTCCAACTCGCTCACACACGGTTGCAGCACAAGGGGGGATTGCTGCATCGCTTTCAAATATGGGACCTGACAATTGGCAGTGGCATTTATATGATACCGTGAAAGGTTCTGATTGGTTGGGTGATACCGATGCAATGGAGTATTTGGTGCGTAATGCACCTGCTGCTGTCTACGAATTAGAACATTATGGCGTTCCTTTTTCGCGGACGCAAGAAGGCAAAATTTATCAACGTCCTTTTGGTGGACATACGACACAATTTGGTGAAGGTCCACCTGTTCAGCGTACTTGTGCAGCAGCTGACCGTACAGGCCATGCCATTTTGCATACGCTTTATGGACAAAGCTTAAAGCATAATGCGCAATTTTTTATTGAATATTTTGCACTCGATCTTATCATGACGGATGGGGTTTGTACGGGGGTTGTGGCATGGGATCTCGATGATGGTACAATACATCGTTTTTCTGCCAAAATGGTTGTGCTTGCAACCGGTGGTTATGGACGGGCTTATTTTTCTGCGACATCGGCGCATACCTGTACGGGTGATGGTGGTGGAATGGTCGCACGCGCTGGATTGCCACTTCAGGATATGGAATTTGTGCAATTCCATCCGACAGGGATTTACGGTTCTGGCTGCTTAATTACAGAAGGAGCTCGTGGTGAAGGAGGCTATTTAATCAATTCTGAAGGTGAACGCTTTATGGAGCGCTATGCACCTTCCTTTAAGGATTTAGCTTCACGTGACTTGGTTTCGCGTTGTATCACACTTGAAATTCGTGAAGGACGTGGCGTTGGACCTAAGAAGGACCATATTCATTTGGTTCTCAATCATATTGATCCTGCAATCTTGCACGAACGTTTACCGGGAATTTCGGAATCAGCACGGATTTTTGCAGGTGTGGATGTAACAAAAGAGCCTATCCCCATCTTGCCAACGGTTCATTATAATATGGGTGGGATTCCTACCAATTACTATGGGGAAGTTCTCAATCCGACGGCTGATTCGCCTGATCGTATTCAACCAGGGCTGATGGCGGTAGGAGAAGCAGGATGTGCTTCTGTTCATGGGGCTAATCGCTTGGGGTCAAATTCATTAATTGATCTTGTGGTGTTTGGTCGTGCTGCTGCCATTCGCGCGGGCGAAGTTATTGATCGGAATGCAGAAATTCCACCCATCAATGAAGAAGCTGTTGACGAAATTATAGGGCGTTTTGATCGTTTACGTTTTGCACAAGGGGCGATACCAACAGCTCTATTGCGTGAAAAAATGCAACGCACAATGCAAGAAGATGCGGCAGTATTCCGTACAGAAGATTCTTTGCAACAAGGATGTCAACGGATGAATAAAATCTGGGGGGAATTGTCTGACCTCAAAGTTACAGATCGTTCTCTGATATGGAATTCTGATTTGGTTGAAACATTAGAGCTTGAAAATCTCATGGCGAATGCAATTGTGACTGTTCATTCTGCACAAGCTCGTTTAGAAAGCCGTGGCGCTCATGCTCGTGAAGATTATCCAGAGCGTGATGATAAAAACTGGCGTAAACATACGCTTTCACATTTGTCAAAAGAGGGTAAGGTGACGTTATCATATCGACCTGTCCATGTGGACCCGTTAACATCTGAAGCTGATGGTGGGATCGATTTAAAGCGCATTGCACCTAAAAAACGGGTTTATTAAGGGGAGACACGAATTATGGTACAAATTAAGCTTCCCAAAAACTCTCAAGTCAAACCGGGGAAGGTTTGGCCTAAACCTGAAGGTGCGACAGAGCTGACAGAATTTCATGTTTACCGTTGGTCACCAGATGATGAGAATAATCCTCGTCTGGATACTTATTACGTAGATCGTTCTGCTTGTGGTCCAATGATTCTTGATGGGCTTTTGTTTATTAAAAACCATATTGATCCAACTTTGACACTTCGTCGATCTTGCCGTGAAGGCATCTGTGGTTCATGTGCGATGAATATTGATGGAATCAATACATTGGCTTGTACCAAAGGGATGGATGATGTAAAACACCCCATTAAAGTCTATCCTTTGCCTTCCATGCCGGTTGTTAAAGATTTGGTTCCTGACTTGAAGCGCTTTTATGCGCAACATCGAGTCATTGAGCCTTGGTTGCAAACAGTTTCTCCTGAACCTGCGAAAGAATGGTTACAAAGTCACTCCGATCGCCAAAAAATCGATGGCCTTTATGAGTGTATTTTGTGTGCGTGTTGTCAGACTTCATGTCCAAGTTATTGGTGGAACGGTGATCGTTATTTGGGCCCCGCTGTTTTGCTTCAAGCTTATCGCTGGATTGCGGATTCACGTGATGAGATGTGTGGTGAACGTCTTGATAATTTAGAAGATCCTTTCCGCCTTTATCGTTGCCATACGATTATGAATTGTGCGCAAACTTGTCCAAAGGGATTAAATCCAGCAAAAGCGATTGCTGAAATTAAAAAACTCATGGTTGAACGCCGCATTTGAAAATTTACTGATTGATGAAAATAAAGAGCAAGGTAGAAAATTGTATCTCCTTTTAGCAATTAAATCTCCAAAAGAGGGTCGGCTGCTTATGAAGACGTAGTAGCTATAATCATTCTAAAAGCGAAGTAATCCCTAAAAATTAAGCAATCCTTGTAGAAGCAATCCTTGCAATGGCTGAGTAGAAAACTCATAGTTGAATATTACTTTGAAAATTGACAGATTAATGAACAGTAAAAAGAAAAACAGAAAATTGTACGTGTTTTTTGCGCCTATTGAGGTTTGATCTCTAAAAATTTATTGGCTTTTATGAGGCGGTTACCACAGTTATTATTGCCTTTAAAAAGTCATTAGTCTTTCGGGTAAACTGTATTTTAAATAGTGTTCTATGTAAAAACAATAAAATCAATATGCCATGTGTTTTTATTTTTATTAAATTCGTATCAGAATTTGCACTTTAATACAGATTCAATTAATCATTTTTTATAAAAAAGATAACTCTGTATAAACATAGCACAAAAAATAAATGCTGATACAGATATTATAACGCATGTAAATTATTCATATGAAATACAAAGGAGTGATCATTATGACAGTTCGTCATTTTACGATACGTTTATTATAGTATCGAAAACATTGCTAATATTCATGGATTTGGAATTTTTGATAACATCATTTACATATATTTACATCATTTACATATATTTAAAGGTCATATTTTTTATTTTAAAGATTGGATTGTTAATCGCATTAAAAAACAAAATTTATAGTTCTCAAAAAATCGAGAACGTAAAATCCCTATCTATTGTAGAGATAGATCATACAGTTAAGGGGGAAGTAATTTAAAACTATTGTAACGTCATAGATTTAAATTCATTAAAGAGCAGATAAGACGTTTGAAAAAATAGCAAATTTATAGGTTTTTCTAAAAATTTAGAAAACGGTAGTAAGAATTTTAAGAACACGTGTTGCTAATGTGGAATAAGGAATCTTTATAGGTTTGTTTGAGTTGAATGAATTCAATCATCAAAGAAAACATGTTGTATTTTGATGAGTTTCGTAGGTTTTGATTTTATATGTTTTTATCTATAAAAATAGAGATTTCTAGGTTTAGGTCTTATTTATATTTCATTTTTTCTTGTATGTATGCTTAAGAAAGTTGTTTAAGCAGTAAAAGTGTTTTTTATTTTTCAGCATAAAAGATATTTCTTAACATGAAAGAGAGGTTTCCAAGAATTAACGGTATAATCAGTCATTGTTTTGGTATTTATTCTGTTGTGCCATAAAACACTATCGTGTTTAGTATGTGGTAATTAAAGTAGTTAGAAGGTGAAATCTGCTAGGCGAGGGGTGGATTGTTTGCAGGTTAGTTGCGTGTTAAGAGGCTTCGTCCTTTAAGGTATGATAGGTGGAGTCTGTTAGCCAATTACGTAAACTAGAGCGAAATCTACGTGGACAGGTTTTTAACCTAATCTCTCTTATATATTGTGATAGAAAATTCATTTTAATAAGGAGCACGACCGGTTACAGAAAAAAGAAATCATTGCGAAAAAACAAGCGTGCTTGTTTTAAAATTTTTAATGCGTCTGATCATAAGGGCACGCGAAATCTCCTGTAGTATCACGCAGACCTTTCATATTCTCGAGTCAAGAATTGTCCATATATCCTCTTCAATCTGATCTTCACGAATTGATGCAAGAGATGGGTACGAGTACCTGTAAGAATAAGCAGACGCAAAGCCAGTTGTATCATTATTGTTGCTTTGCAGAGTGTTTGATAAAAATCTGGAATATTTTTCCAATTCATTGCCGGTTTATTAATGACTTTATGGCGTTGTTTTTCTAAAAGAGCTTTTGCTGTTGTAGCTTTTACCTATCAGATGGGAGTTGAGAGTATTACTTATCTCTCTGTTGGCGTAATCTCTGAAACCGCTACACAGTCTCCTAATTTGGGGGGAATATGAAGCTGTAAAGGTGCAAACCAGTTTCCTTTTTTCAGTCATTTTTTAGTTCAGTTTTATGACTTTCAAAAGCGCCTAGAGTAATGTCTTTTAAATAATAGAGATTACGCATTGCTTTACGCTTTTGTTTCTCCCGTTCTTTAATAAGATCACAACCTTTATGCAAAACAGAACGCCTCAAACCAAATACGCTTGGCTTGTCAATTTACACGCTTGTTTTAAAGAAACCTTTCTTTAAGCTTCCCAAGCTCATTTCGCGACAGTGCTCGTGGATGGTATAATGGTAAAGTTCCGATGAACAATATAAAATTTGTAGAGCATTTCTATCTTTACACTTCATAAAAGAGCAAGCTGGGCGCCATTATACACTTTGCCAACTCCCAATGTTGCGACAGTTTTTGGCATTTGGGACGGTTTATAAGAGGCATTTTTAGTGCTTTTTTATACAGTTTCATTCTACACGGTTTTATTTATTTGGAATGTGCAAGAGACATGTAATGAGAGAATCCTACGGTACTAAGATCTTTTATTCAACATGCAGAATAATGAATACTCTTTATAAATCAATGTGATGTATCTTAAGAAGTGGGATTTTAAATCTGTGCTTTTAGGAATTTTCGTTTTTTAAGGTGCAGAGAAGAGAACAGGAATATTCAGAGTAGAGCTTACCTTGTGTAATCTATGGATATCGTCTTTAGGATAGGGACATAAGCCACGTGATATGGTTAGCAAAGCTTGCTTAAGAGAAATTTGGTTGTTTACGAACAGTCGGAGGTTAAGAATCTTTCTTCGTCCGAAGAAGACGTTGATATGCCACTATACTTTTTATTACCAAATAGAATGTGGTTTATAGATGCTAAATCGAAATGATAGTTTATTTCGTATGAGGTTTTCCGTATCTGGAGATTGTTTGGTTAAAAAACATATTTATTAATCACTTGAAAATAGCACTTAGAATTTTAAACGATAAGTTTTGGTCTTGATGACGATAATTATTTGTGATGATCAAAAGTACCCATTTTACGAAGCTTTCATTGATAGGTGAATCAAAATTTATTCTTTTCTTTTGTTGAAATATTTATTTTATAGCTATTTCTTTTTGCATCAAACATATCGTTTCAAAAGATAAATGGAAAAAATGATCAAAGGTAAGAAAATAGAGAGAGCCTTATGTATAATTTGGTTTTCTCATAAAGTTGTTGTCTATTAACTTTTTTCTTCTTTTATTCATGAAGAGTGTAGAAAATGCATTGGAGAAGCAAAGAAAATAGGGAAAGTTAAAAAATAGCCGTAACAATTAGTTACGGCTATTTTTTGTTTGCATCATATTACCGAGAGAGGAAGCTCCCCTTAAGCAATTTTTGATTTAGCAAAAATCGGGTCGTAAAAGACTTCAGAGAGTTTTCTATCTCTAAAGAACAACACTACGTCAACTGTTGTATAGAGAACGATTTTTATCATTTCTAACTCGAGTTGCCGGCCAACTTCTGATCTTTTAATCAAGGTGGCACATCGTTCAAATGTCTGCAAAGCGCTGTTGGCATGCGTTGTTGTAATCGATCCGGGATGACCAGTGTTGAGTGAATTGAGATATTCCCATGCTTCATTACCTCGCAATTCAGCGAGAAAAATTCGGTCGGGCGACTGACGCATACACGCATCTAGGCATTCTTCAGCTGAAACACGGCCTACATTATTACCATAAATCATATGTACATGATTGGGATGATTGGGTAGAAAAAGCTCATGAACATCTTCAATTGTGATAATACGCTCCTCTACAGGGACCTTTTCAATTAAAGAGCGAGCAAATGTTGTTTTACCAGATCCTGTCTTACCTGCAATAATAATGTTGCGTTTGTGAAAGACGCATTCTTGTAAAAAGTCAAGAATTTTTCCATCACGTTTATGTTGCAAAAGTTGAACTTCAAATGGCTCCAACCGTGTGAAGTCCTGCTTCGATAACAAGTTATTTGCTTCTTTTTGCGAAGGTTTGTTAAAACTTACGTCGGAGAAATCATCAAATGCACCTTCTTCTTTGAGTTCTTCTAACGTCTTAACTATAAGAGAATGTTTACGAATTACAAAGGAAAGAGCACCATCAACGACAGCTGGCGTTTGTATAATTGTACCACGTTGTCCACCAGGCAATAGCACATAATTAATACTTTTGGGAGCCATACCGTTATAAACGATAATAGCTGTAATGAGCGTTTGCAAAAAAGTGGTTGTTAACTCTGGTACGCTATGTACTTGCCAACCCTTAAAGCTTTTCGTCCATACTTCACAGGGGCGGCAAATCGATAATTCAGTGATCGAGGGATCTTCTAAGAAACAATCAAGCGGTTGTAGAAGCTGAAAAACTGCTTGATCTTTCTGTATTGGGTTAACGTGTGACAAGACTGTAGACATCGCTGAAATCCAGATCACGAGCAACAAAAATATTTACTCGTTCGCCTTGGTTTTTGTAAAGTGTTGGTGTGATATTGATGGAATTTTGAAGAACATCGATTGCTATAGATTCAGGATCCTGAGCACCTTTATTTTGTGAGTTTTCTTTATTTTTTTTGCTGATTTTACTAACATTTCCTTTTACCCATTCTCCTAAATCACCGATAATGCTTACCATAATTGCACCACCAAATCTCTCCCAAAAGTGTCTATCAACCCAGCCACCAATACCCGCTTCACCCAGAGGACCTGTGCCGGGTGAGTCAAGATTGACAACAACACCAGAAGGCGTTTCGATGCGTAACCATTGCACAAACACACGCGTTTGTCCTTGTTGTATGCCACTTTGGTAAAAACCAACGACTTTAGAACCACGGTCAAGCAAAACAACACGACCACTTGTGGAATAAATATCGCGTGTTAAATGACAGGTCGTCATTCCGGGTTGTGATGTAATGATCTTTGTTTCTAACGTGCAATCTATTTGTGTTCCTTGCGTAATCAAAAAGTCACGGTTACGAAGTTGCACCGCATGTGATTGACCTAAACGTACGGGCTGAAGGTTATCAAATAATACGCCACTACCTCTATCATTATTCGATGCTTTATTATTTGTATCTGTAGATCCTTCGCTACCACCGCTGTTAAGGCTAGAACTGAGCATACGTTTGCGTGCTAATTCTTCAGAATCTTGGAGCATATGTGGAGGAATGGCTGTTTGAAGAAGCTTACTCAAAGCCGGTGGAATATCCAGGTTTGAATCTTCTATTTGTGCTGATTTTTCTGCTTCTTCTACAATCTTCGGCTCTTCTATAATCCGAGGGACATAGTTTGGTATAATTTGCTGTACTATTTGTTGTGGTTTTTCTTCCTCAACTTCCACGGTATTACGCATTTTAAAAGCTTTCCAAGTCAAGGCAATCGGTATCGTTACTATGACAATAAGTCCTACCACTAACAATGCACGGGTACCTGGAATTGTCGGACGACGTTCAGAACCTAGTTCCGACCCTCCATAAGTACCTTCAATATGTTTTTGCTCGACGTTATCCAGTTTTGTACCTTTTCCCTCTCCTTCCTTATTGTCAAACATCATTTTCCTCCTTTATTGATACGATAAACCACCGAAGATACTGTCCCTGTTGTGTTTGGTACGCCATTGGGGTCATAGGCTTCATTAAAAACAGCTAGAGCGCGTTTACCAAGTCGTATGAGCCATTTAGGATTGACCTTATGAACGGCGATAATATCATTAGAACTGCCGATAACGGTGCGTGGTATTAAGCTTTCATTGCCTTCAGCATCTACGACATAAATCGATGGCATATCCATGTTAGCGGGAAATTTGAAGTAAGTAATACGCCCATTGTCCCAAGCATTTATCGGAGCAATATCTTGATGACCGCTCATAGTATAACTGAGATTATAGCCTTTGACGCTTTGGTGAAAACCACGTTCAATCGCAAGGCGTCGGTTGTTTTCTTCTGACTTTTCATCATTTGAATCGGGATAATGGAAAGCTAATTCATATGTTGATCCTGCACGGTCATTTCGAAACTGTAGTCGGAATTTGTAACTCCGTTTGTCAGTTACAACGATGAGATTGGTATTGGCAAGTTCTGCTTTTGGTTTAATAAAAATATGCCGCCCTTTATGAGCAAAGGCATAGGCTTCTGAATCGCCAAAGGCATGAGTGATATACTGTTCACCTTCTTCAAGAATAATATGTGTTGCCACACCAAGAACTGTTTCAATTTGAACCACATCGGCTTCGTTATATGTTATATAGCGAATGCGGTGATCATATTGTGAATTTGATGGACTTTTGAGCGCCTGCACAGGTACCGTATAAAGAGAAGAAAACGAAGACAATAGAACAACGAACGCAAGTTTTTTCATAACAATCAATTCCTTAATCATTTAACAGTATTTCTGGGTCAGAACGGTAACTTGTTATTTGAAAACCAAGGGGGTTAAGCAATCGATCAGATGATTTCATGGGTGCACTGACATAGGTGTAACCAATTGTTGCAATCTGGTGCTGTTTTGGTCCGGTAGTAGCACCGCTGCTGTCAAGTTGCTGAGTCGTAAAACGTACAGTTGCTTGACCGAGTCCATTAAGCTGGATTGATCGTACTTTGACTGTGATACGTGCTTTATTGGAAAGCACTTTGTCCCGTGCATTTTCTCCATCATAGATTTTATAATATTCTTGTTGAACAGATGCCGCACTTAAAAGTGCTGTTGTGTCATAGTTCAGTTGAATCGTATCGTAGTCGTAATTTTCGCGGTTAAGCACATATTGGTTTAGCCAATATCTATCTACAACTTCACCATAGCTTTCTTTGTGTTCACGCATGACTGAGATAACATCAACTGCACCCGTCGTGTTATCAACGCGCAATACTAAGGGAGTTGGAGCTGGTTGAGAAAACCCAACGACTCCACATATCATACCGAATAAGCCAAAAAGACCAACAGTACTCGCTACACGCCATGCCGTTCTGCGCGATCTTATAAATTCATTAATAAGATCACGTTCTAAGCCACGGCTTTCTTCATAATAACTGCTAAGTTGTTCGGCTTTCACTGGTTTTACTTGTTTTGTTTTCATCTGTCTCCTCGCTTAATTTCGGCAGGGATTGTTTTATTAATAGGCACACGGTTCCTATCATTGGGCTGTTTGAGCTTTGGTGCTAATACACAAGCCGATA